>JAPLJY010000150.1 GCA_026388345.1 Deltaproteobacteria bacterium | reverse complement strand
GTCGGCGGCCGGTCGAACAGGCCATGCATATCATCACGGACGCCGCGGGTTCCATCGGCCGCGAGACGACGGCGGGGTTGGGGGTGACCATCCTGGACAGCTACATCACCGTCGGGGAGAGATCTCTCCCCGAGACCCATTACGCCCCGGAGGAGCTCTATGCGGCCATGCGCAGGGGGGTAAAGGTCTCCACTGCACAGGCCTCCGTCTTCGAGCGCCATGAGCATTATCGGAGCGTCCTGGACCGTTATCCCCGGGTCCTCTACCTGTGCGTCGGTTCCGCGTTCACGGGGAACTACGGGGAGGCGCTGGCGTGGCAGCAGCGGCACGACCGGGAGAGGCGCTTCACGGTTATCGACAGCGGGGCGGCGTCGGGACGCCTGGGACTTTTGGCCCTGGCCACGGCCCGTTTTGCCCTCGGGACCCGCGATGCCCAAGAGGTGATCCGCTATGCCCGCGAGGGGGCGGCGCGCTGTCAGGAATATGTGTTTTTGGACACGCTCCGGTACCTGGCGGCCGGCGGACGGCTTTCCCGGACCGGCGCCTTCTTCGGCGACATGCTCCAAATGAAACCCGTGATCAGCCCGTTTCCCGAGGGGGCCAGGAAGATGGGGGTCGTCCGGAACCGGACGGAACAGTTGAAATTCGCTCTGGAGAAACTGACCGCTGCGCTGGAGACAAACGGGCGCGCCATGATCATGATCGAGTATACCGACAACCTTGCATGGGTGACCAAAAAGGTGCAGCCGGAAATCGTGCGGCGCTGGCCGGAGGCGGAGATCATCCTCCACCCCATGTCCCTCACCTCCGGGGCGCATATGGGGCCGGGTACCTGGGCCGTGGCCTTTCTGCCGGACCCATTTCCTAAGACCGAACGGACGAGGTGATCATGACAGACAAACGCAGGGTCGTCGTTACGGGGATCGGTCTGCGCACCCCCATCGGTCACTCCCTCGCGGAGCTCCGGGAGGCCTTCACGGAGGGGCGGACCGGGGTCCGCGCGATGCCGGAGTGGCGGGAGATCGAAAACCTCCGGACCGGCGTCGCCGGGGTCTGCACGGGGGTGGAGGAAGGGGACATTCCCAGGCACTTCCGCCGGTCCATGGGCCGTGTGGCGATTCTCGCGGCGCTCAGCGCCGCCGATGCGGTGCGCGACGCCGGCCTCGATGCCGCAGAGATCGCCTCGCCCGCCTGCGGCGTCTCATTCGGCTCCACCGCGGGCAGTTCCCAGGCCATGGAGGACTACCTCCGCCAGATCCTTGCGACAAACAGTCTCAAGGGGCTGCAATCCTCCGTCTACATCCGGTTCATGAGCCACACCTGCGCGGCCAATCTGGCCACGATGTTCCGGACGCAGGGGCCGGTGATCGCCTCCTGCACGGCCTGCGTCTCCGGATCCCAGGGGGTCGGCTTCGGGTATGAACAGATCCGGGCGGGCCGCGCGGAGATCATGATCACCGGCGGTGCCGAGGAGATGCATTCCATGGATGCGGGGATCTTCGACGTCATGCGCGCCACATCCACACATTACAACGACCGTCCCGAACAGACGCCACGTCCCTTCGACCGTCGGCGGGACGGGCTGGTCGTGGGGGAGGGGAGCGGCTGCCTCATCCTGGAGTCGTATCAGCGGGCGCATAAACGAGGGGCGGCCATTCATGCCGAGATCATCGGTTTCGGAAACAACTGCGACGGCGGCCACATCACCAACCCAAGCGCGGAGGGGATGGCCGGCGCGATGCGGCTGGCCCTCGAGGATGCGGGCATCCGGGCAGAGGATGTGGGCCATGTCCATGCCCATGCCACGGCCACGGAGCTGGGCGACATCGCCGAGTCCCGGGCGACCCACGATGTCTTCGGGGCGCGCGTCCCGGTCAGCGCCGTGAAGGGGTACATGGGCCATACCCTGGGGGCCTGCGGCGCGATCGAGTCCGCCGTGACGATCCTGATGCTCAAAGAGGGGCTGATCGTGCCGACGCGGAACCTTGAAGAACCTGATCCGGCCTGCGCACCCCTGAACCATGTCACAGGCGGGGTCCGGGAGCACCGGTTCCGGATCGGCATGAACAACAATTTCGCCTTCGGCGGAATCAACACCTCGCTGCTGTTTTCCCTCGTATGACGGGGGGGCGCACATACGGGACTTCGGCCGGCCGCTTCGCCGTTCTGATCCCCGTTTACAACCACGCCGGGGGGGTTGCCTCCGTGATCGAACGGGCACTTGCGCTCAATTTACCCGTCTGGGTCGTTGACGACGGCTCGACGGACGGGACGGCGGCGGGCCTCGTGCGGTTCGGCGGGGTTACGGTCCTGCGGCATGAGGAAAACCGCGGCAAGGGAGAGGCCATCCTGACCGGCTTTTCGGCCATGGAGGGAAAGGCGGACTGGGTTGTAACGCTGGATGCCGACGGGCAGCACGACCCAGCGGATGTCCCCGGCCTGATCCGGGCCATCCCCGCGGGCAAGCGTCCCATCGTCATCGGCCGGCGGGAGGGGATGATCGGGGACGATGTCCCCTGGACGAGCCGCTTCGGGCGGAAATTCTCCAATTTCTGGGTCCGGGCGGCCGGCGGGCCTGCTCTTTCCGATACACAGAGCGGGATGCGCGTCTATCCCCTGCCGGAGGCCATGCGGCTCGGTGTACGCGCCCGGCGATTCCAATTCGAGGTGGAGATCCTGGTCCGGGCGCGGTGGGCGGGGATCCCTGTCGTCGAGGCGCCGGTGCACGTTTCCTATACGCCCGGCATGAAAAGAATTTCCCATTTTCGTCCCTTCGTCGATTTCTGCAGAAATTCAGGGACGTTCAGCCGGTTGATCTTCCTGCGGGTCCTGCGCCTTTGCGGGGCGATCCGGAGGAAAAATCAGGAGAATTGAGGACACTTTTCCCCTATCGCAACGGCAGAGGCATATAACGATGTTCTTCCGACGCTATCGAATTCGCTGGTCATGGATGCTCGCCGTCGTGGCGGTCCTGGGGGGGCTCCTGCTGTACGAATCCCTCGGCGGCGTGCGGATCGAAACGGACATCCTGGCATCGCTCCCCCGTCACGACCCCGTGCTGGCGGACGCCCACCGTGTCATCCGCCATCTCCCCGTCCAGGACCGGCTGATCATTGATGTCGCGATTCGGGGAGGGGACCGGGACGCCCTAACGGCCGGGGCCGACCTGATCGAGGCCGGGCTCGGGGAGAGCGGTCTTTTCCGGCAGGTCGGCATGCAGCAGATGGAGGCGCTCTTTCCGGAACTGATGGCCCATATCGTCGGTTACCTGCCCCTGCTGTACAACGGACCGCAACTGGAGGCGCAGATCGCGCCGCTCCTCGCGCCGGCCGAGGTGCGCCGGGCGTTGGCGGAAGATCTCAAGGTCGTGCAGGGGCTCGAAGGGATCGGGCAGGCCGACCTCATCGCCCGTGATCCCCTCGGTCTGCGAAACCCGGTCCTGGCCCGGATGTCCCAGCTCCTGCCGAGCCGGGACGCCCAGCTCTACCGGGGGAAACTGTTCTCCCGGGACGGGGAACATCTGCTCGTCATGGCGGAATTGAAGGGTTCTGCGACGGACACGACCTATTCCCGAGCCATTCCCCCGCTCATCCAGACGCTCGGGGAGAAGCTCAACGGCCAGGTTCAGCCCCGCGGCATCCGTTTCACCCTGACGCCCGCGGGGGCCTACCGGGCCGCGCTGGACAACGAGAACGCCGCCCGCCACGACATGAGAACGGCGATCATCCTGACGACGGTCGGGATCGCCTTCCTGCTGATCATCACCTTTCCCCGGCCCCTCGTCGGGCTTCTGGCCCTGCTTCCGTCCACGGCCGGCGCCATTCTCGCGCTGCTTTTCTGCTCGTTCCTCTTTCCCTCCCTCTCCATCCTGGCCGTCAGTTTCGGCGGGGCGATCATGGCCTTCACGGTGGATCTGGGGATCACCTATCTGCTGTTCCTGGACCGTCCCTGCGAGGTCTCGGGTCGGCAAGCCGCCCGCGAGGTCCGGGCGGCGGAAATCCTTGCTGCGCTGACGACGATCGGCGGCTTTCTGATGCTGCTGTTGAGCCGGTTCCGAGTCCTGGCCGAGATCGGCGTCTTTGCGGCCTTGGGGGTGGTCTTCGCCTTTCTCTTCGTCCACTGGATTTTCCCCCGGATCCTTCCCGTCATGCCGCCAGCCCTGAAGACCCGGAATATCCGGCTGAGCCGGATTCTGGACCGGATCGCCCTGTCGGGGGGAAACGCGAAACTCGTGGCGGTGGCCCTGTTCTTTTTGGTCATGCTCTGGAATCTATCTCATGACCGAGGGGCGCAGCCTGGAGGATTTGCAGGCCAAGAGCGACCGCCTGGTTGGGATGCTCCGGGAGGATCTCAACCGGGGCACGGTCAAAGGGGCCTTTGCCCTTGCCGACCTCTTCCCGGGGGAGGTGCTGGCAAAGCGCCATACGGCGGACTGGAAGGCCTTCTGGACACCCCGCCGGGTGGCGGATCTCCGGCGGGAACTCAAGCAGGCATCCCGGGAACTGGGGTTCGCCCCGGATGCCTTCGGGGCCTTTGTAAGCTCCCTTTCCGCGGTGCCGCCGGCTGCCGCGACGATCCCGGAGAAGTTCGCCGGCTTCCTGGGGATCGCGGCGGAGAAATCCTCTTGGGTACAGGTCTCCATGGTGACGCCGGGTCCGGTCTACGAGGCGAATGCGTTCTTCGCCCGGTATGCGGCGACAAATCTTGTGAGCCTCTTCGATGCGGGGCTCTTCAACCAACGCCTGGGGGAGGTCCTCGTTTTGCTCTTTACCGAGATCGCCTTCATTACGGGTCTGGGGATCATCCTCGTAGTCTTCATCTTCTTCCTGGACTGGCGTCTCTCCCTGATCGTACTGGCGCCGGTGGTCTTCGCCCTCGTCTGCACGCTGGGGACCCTGAAGCTCCTATGCCATCCGGTTGATATCCCGGGGATCATGCTCTGGATCGTCATCATGGGGATGGGGATCGACTACGGCATCTACTACGTCTGCGCCTACCAGCGGTATCTCGACGAGCGCCATCCCTTCATGGGACTGATCCGCCAGGCGATGTTCCTGGCGGGGGCGACCACCCTGATCGGGTTCGGCGTCCTGGCCTTCGCCCAGCACGCGGTCCTCAAGAGCATCGGCCTGACGTCATTGCTCGGGATCGCCTATTCCCTCGTCGGGGCCTTTCTGATCGTTCCGCCCCTGGTGAAACGGGCCCTCGTCCCCGTGGTGCTCCCACCGGAGAACCTTGAGGCCGGGTCGCCCCGTCACACCGAACGGACGCTCCTGCGTTACCGCAACATTGAGACCACCCCGCGCCTCTTCGCCCGCTGGAAGATCCGGCTGGATCCGTTGTTCCCCCGTCTGGCGGTCTTTATGAAGAACCCCCGACGCATCCTGGACATCGGGTGCGGCTACGGCGTTCCGTCCGTCTGGCTCCTGGAGCTCTTTCCCGCCGCCACGGTCACGTGCGTCGATCCCGACGAAGAGCGGATCCTCGTGGCCGGACGAGCCCTCGGGCCGCGGGGGGAGGCCCGGATGGGCCGGGCGCCCGACCTTGCCGATTTGCCGGACCGGGCCGATACGGCGCTGATCCTCGACGTCATCCACATGCTGGATGATGCGGCGTTGCGGGAGACGCTAAGAATTCTGCACGCAAAACTCATCCCCGGCGGCCGGCTCGTCATCCGGGTCACCATCCCCGCGGACCGGCCCCGGCCCTGGAAACGGCGTATCGAAGAGCTCCGCCTGAAGATTCACCGTCTGCTTCCCCATTACCGGACGCAGGTCTCACTGGAGGCGATGATCGTTGCGGCCGGTTTTGACATCGCCGCAATCCAGGTGGACACGCCGGAGGGCGAGGAGTGGTGGTTTGTTGCCGACCGGAACGGGTCGGGAGGGGACGAACCATGAAGGATTTTGTCTACCGCTGCCTCATCGTCCTGGAGAAGAGATTCGGGAGCTGGATCTCTCTGCTGATCGCCTGGCACATAGCGACGGGGTACTTCTTCTTGTTTCCCCGGCGCGTCGACGTCAGTGTACGCTTCTACCGCCGACTCTTCCCGGACCGGGGGCGCCGCCATGCCCTCCTGTGCGCCTGGCGGCAGTACCACCATTTTGTTCACGTCTTCTTGGACCGGTTTCGCCTGGTGGAAAGCGATGATCTCCCGACGACGTATGAGGGATGGGAGCATATTGTCGCGGCGACGGAAAGCGGACGGGGGGGGATCATCCTGATGTCCCATGTGGGCAGCTGGGAGATCGCTGCCCGACTCTTGCAGCATTATGGAAAAAACCATCCCCGCCTGAGGCTTCTGCTGTACCTGGGGGCGAAGCACCGGGAGCAGATCGAACGGCGGCAGAAGAAGAGTGTCGAACAGAGCGGGATCCGCGTTGTCTCCGTCCCGGAAAACGGCGGCTCGGCCATGGACATCCTGGAGGGTCTGCATTTCCTGCGGGAGGGAGGGCTGGTTTCCCTGACAGGGGACCGGCTGTGGAGCCGGGAGCAGCGGGCCGTCACCGTCCGGTTTGCCGGCGGCGAGGCCCGGATTCCGGAAATCCCCTTCATCCTGGCGATGCTGTCCGGGGCGCCGCTTTTGATCTTTTTCGCGTATCGCACGGGAGGGGGGGCGTATCATCTCGTTACGAAGCCGCCCCTCTACGTCGCCGCAGCCTCACGCGCCGA
>JAPLJY010000157.1 GCA_026388345.1 Deltaproteobacteria bacterium | reverse complement strand
AATGACCCGGGATTGAATGAATCCTGTCCCTCCGGCGGATCATGATTCAATGCCTTAGGTTATGGACCGTAACAGAGGCGCCCGCCGGTTCTTCCGGCGGGCGCCTCTGTTGCTAACCGCCTTCTCCCTTAGGATATGGGGTTCCAGCAGGCTGTTGAAAAACGCCCATCTGCTGCGTTTCCCTCATCCTTCGCCGTTCAACGTACCATAAAGTACGCCTCACGGTTCAGGATTGGTTCCGCTTCGCTCCACTTAAAGAAGCGAATGATCGCCACTTCGTGTCGATGATTCTGCGAATTCGGGGCCTTGCATCCGGACATTTTTGAACAGCCTGCAAAAGGAACTTTTTCAACATGCTGCCAGGGGAAAATTCCCCGATTTTTTTCTCCGTCCGACCTTGACAAATGAAAAAAAGAATACTATGGTCCGTCCCGCTTGAAATGGTGCTGCTTCTCGCGGAAGATCATGTGCATGTAAGGGGGGAGCCTGAGGGCTCCTTTTTATTGATCCAAAGCCGACTGCGGGCGGGCGACCCCTTTTATCGGAAACGCCGGGCCTCGAGCGGCCATGCAGGGCGGATCTCAGGCGCAATACTGGACAGGAGAGGAAATCAGTGAACCCAATTATTGAAAAACAGGATTTGTCGGAAAATGTTGTCCGGATGGTCCTCGCGGCCCCGGACATCGCCCGGAAAAGGCGCGCCGGCCAGTTCGTCATCCTGAAGATGGATGAAAAGGGGGAGAGGATCCCGCTGACCATCGTCGATTCGGATGAAAAGGCCGGGACGCTTACGATCATCTTCCAGGTGGTGGGGAAGAGTACGGCGGCCCTTGCCGCCATGAAGGCCGGCGAGGCGCTGACCGATCTCCAGGGGCCCCTTGGCAACCCGACGGAGATCGAAAACTTCGGACATGTCGTCTGCATCGGCGGCGGCGTGGGTGTAGGCGTCGTTTATCCGCTTGCGGCGGCGCTCAAGAAGGCGGGGAACAACGTCACCTCGATCATTGGCGCGCGAAATAAACCGCTGCTCATCCTCGAGGAGGAGATGAAGAAGGTGAGCGACCGCCTGATCGTGGCCACGGACGACGGGAGCTACGGCTTCCACGGTTTCGTAAGCGTCGTCCTCCAGAACCTGATCGACGCAAAAGAAAAGATCGACCGCGTCTATGCCATCGGTCCCGTGCCGATGATGCGCGTCCTGTGCAACGTCACAAAGCCGCACGGGATACCGACGATCGTCTCGCTCAATTCGATCATGGTCGATGCCACCGGGATGTGCGGCGCTTGCCGCGTGTCGGTTGGGGGCAAGACGAAATTCACCTGCGTGGACGGCCCTGAATTCGACGGCCATCAGGTCGATTTCGAGCTTCTGGCAAACCGTCTGCGGATGTACCAGACCCAGGAAAAACAATCGATGGAAGCCTACAGGTGCCAATGCCATGGAAAATAATGAACTGAAACCGAAGAAGGAAAAGGTTCCCCGTCATAAGATGCCCGAACAGGAACCCCAGGTCCGGGTTACAAATTTTAACGAAGTGCCCACGGGCTATACCGAGAAGACCGCGATTGCCGAGGCGAAGCGCTGCATCCAGTGCAAGAAACCCGGCTGCATCGCCGGCTGCCCGGTCGATGTCGATATCCCGGGATTCATCGCGCTGATCGCCGAAGGGAAGTTCATCGAGGCGGCGCTCAAGCTCAAGGAGACGAACGCCCTTCCCGCCGTCTGCGGCCGCGTCTGCCCGCAGGAGGACCAGTGCGAGAAGCTCTGCATCCTCGGAAAGAAGGGCGAGCCCGTGGCCGTCGGCCGCCTGGAGCGGTTTGCCGCCGATACCGAGCGGCAGGCGGGAAAGATCTCGATCCCCGCGCCGGCGACACCCAACGGGAAAAAGGTTGCGGTGGTCGGCGCCGGTCCCTCCGGGCTCACGATCGCGGGCGACTTGGTCAGGATCGGTTATGACGTCACGATCTTCGAGGCGCTGCACAAGGCGGGCGGCGTTCTCGTCTACGGGATCCCGGAGTTCCGTCTGCCGAAGGCGATCGTGGATGCCGAGGTCGACTATCTGACCAAATTGGGCGTTAAGATCGACACGAACGCCGTCATCGGGCGGCTCAAGACCGTAGATGAGCTCTTCGCCGAGGGGTTCGACGCGGTTTATCTCGGGGTCGGCGCCGGTGCGCCGGTTTTCATGAACATCCCCGGCGAGAACCTGAGCGGCATCTATTCGGCCAACGAGTATCTCACCCGTTCCAACCTCATGAAGGCCTACCTTTTCCCGGAATACGACACCCCCATTGTGCGGGGGAAGAATGTCGCCGTGATCGGCGGCGGGAATGTGGCGATGGATTCGGTCCGGACCGCCCTTCGTCTGGGGGCGGATAACGCCTTCATCGTCTATCGCCGGACGGAGGTCGAGATGCCGGCCCGGATCGAAGAGGTCCATCACGCGAAGGAAGAGGGAGTGCAGTTCAAACTCCTGACCAATCCGGTGGAGTATATCGGCGACAAGAACGGCTGGGTGACGGGCATGCGCTGCAAGCAAATGGAGCTGGGCGAACCCGATGACTCGGGGAGGCGCCGGCCGGTGCCCGTGAAGGGTTCGGAGTTCGTGATCCCGGTCGACACGGTGGTGGTTGCCGTCGGAACGATGGCCAACCCGATCGTCCCCGCGACGACGCCGGGGCTGGAGACGAACAAATGGGGTTACATCGTGGTGAAGGACGCCTCCGGCCTGACGAGCCGCGAGGGGGTCTATGCGGGCGGCGACATCGTCACGGGTTCGGCGACCGTCATCTTGGCGATGGGCGCCGGCAGGCTGGCCGCCAAGGCGATCCACGGGTACCTGTCCGGCAAATAGCCGGATGATCAGTTGAAGCTGTAAACATGGGCGGAAGACGATTCCCGTTTTCCGCCCATCATTTTATAAAACCTTTCCGCAGAATACCCCGTCCCGTGGACGGGGATGCAATCCCCCTCATCCAGTTTTTCAGATGCCCCGCCTATCACAAAATATTTCACATCAATATTGACATGATATCTTGCTTGTTCTTTCCCATTGATGTATGACGGGACGTCCATTCGGCCAGTTACACCTGAACCATGTCATGGTTTCATCAGGAGACAGAACGAACCATGGATAATCGATTCTTTGAACGCCCCATCCTGAATTCACCTTATGAGTATCCGAGGCGGCACTGGGAACTGGACGGCCAGGGCCAGCCGACGCAGCAGATCATCGAAAAACGCCGCCGCGCGGAGTTCATCACCCCCATTCCGAAGCCGAGGAAGCGCAAAGGTTCCGCGGCGGCCCAGGCGGACATCGTCTTCGATGAAGGCAAAGGGCTCTCGACGGCCCGGCAGCAATACGATACGACATCGACAATCAATGAACTCCGCCGCCATGTGGACGAATGGCGGGGTCTGCCCAACCCGAACGACTGGCGCGTCACACCTGAAACGGCCCGCCTGCTCCAGCATTGGCGCCATCACAAGTTCAACAACGTGCGGCCCTTCTTCTGCCAGGTGGAGGCGGCGGAAACCGTCATCTGGCTGACCGAGGTGGCCCCGGTCATCGGGAAGACCGGGAAGATATTCCTGGATCATCTGGCCAATGCCAATCACGATGCCAATCCGGAACTCCTTCGGCTGGCCCTGAAGCTCGCCACCGGTACCGGCAAGACGACCGTCATGGCCATGCTGATCGCCTGGCAGACGATCAATGCGGTCAGAAGACCCCAGAGCAGAAGATTTACACGGGGATTCCTTGTCGTCACCCCCGGACTCACCATCCGCGACCGCCTGCGCGTGCTCCAGCCCAACGACCCGGACAGCTATTACCAGAGCCGGGAGCTGATCCCGGAGGATATGCTGGGGGACCTCGAACGGGCCAAGATCGTCGTCACGAATTACCATGCCTTCAAGCTCCGCGAGCGGCTGGAGCTGTCCAAAGGCGGGCGGTCCCTGCTCCAGGGCCGGGGTGAAGCCCTGAACACCCTGGAGACGGATGGGCAGATGCTCCAGCGGGTGATGCCCGACCTGATGGGCATGAAGAACATCCTGGTGATCAATGACGAGGCGCACCACTGTTACCGGGAGAAGCCGGATGAGGATGACGAGAGCGACCTGAAGGGCGATGACCGGAAAGAGGCGGAAAGGAACAATGAAGCCGCCCGCCTCTGGATCACCGGTCTGGAAACGGTGAACCGGAAACTCGGCGTGCCCCATGTGATCGACCTGTCCGCCACACCGTTTTTCCTGAGCGGGTCCGGCTATGCGGAAGGGACGCTGTTCCCCTGGACGATGTGCGATTTTTCGCTCATGGATGCCATCGAATGCGGCATTGTCAAACTCCCCCGCGTGCCCGTGGCCGACAATATCCCCGGCGGGGAGATGCCCCGGTTCCGGGAACTGTGGAAGCACATCGGATCGAAGATGCCGAAGAAGGGCAGGGGAAAGGCGAAGAACCTCGATCCCCTGAGCCTTCCCGCGGAGCTGCAGACGGCCCTGGAGGCCCTCTACGGCCATTACAAGAAGACGTACGATCTCTGGGAAGCCTCCGGCATCCGCATTCCGCCGTGCTTTATCGTCGTCTGCAACAACACCTCCACCTCCAAACTGGTGTACGACTTCATCTCCGGCTTTCATCGGGAAAACGACGACGGTTCCAGCACGGTCATCAACGGGCGATTCGAATTGTTTCGCAACTTCGACGAGTACGACAATCCCATCCCGCGGCCCAGCACCCTGCTGATCGACAGCGAACAGCTCGAATCGGGGGAGGCCCTGGACGACAATTTCCGCACCATGGCCTCCGATGAGCTGGACCGTTTTCGCCGGGAGATCGTCGAGCGCACGGGCGACCGCCGCCAGGCCGAAAACCTGACCGATCAGGACATCCTCCGGGAGGTCATGAACACCGTCGGCAAGCCGGGGAGCCTGGGCGACTCCATCCGCTGCGTCGTCTCGGTCTCCATGCTTACGGAGGGGTGGGACGCCAGAACCGTCACCCATGTCCTGGGTGTGCGGGCCTTCGGCACACAGCTTCTCTGCGAACAGGTCATCGGCCGCGCCCTGCGCCGTCAGTCCTACGACCTCAACGAAGAGGGCCTGTTCAATGTGGAATATGCGGACATCCTGGGCATTCCTTTCGACTTTACGGCCAAGCCGGTCATTGCCCCGCCGCAGCCGCCCCGGGAGACAATCCGGGTCAAGGCGGTCCGCCCCGAGCGCGACGCCCTGGAAATCCGT
The DNA here is from genome assembly GCA_026388345.1 of Deltaproteobacteria bacterium. Next base: position 9,720 of record JAPLJY010000157.1, on the reverse strand, counting down.
TTCCCCCGAGTCTCCGGCTACCGGGTCGAACTGCCGGAAGAGCGGCTGACCGCCAAGTTCAACGAAGATTCCACCATGGAGTTGACCCCGGACCTTGTCGGGCCGACGATCACCAAGAACCAGGGCATCATCGGCGAGGGCGTGGACCTGAATCTGGTCCATACGGGAGACCTTCGCCAGTCAACACTCCTGTTTCACCTCACCAGGCGGCTCCTCTACGCCCATTGGCGCGATCCGGGCGAAGAACCCAAGCTGTACCTGTTCGGTCAGCTCAAGCGCATCACCAAGGAGTGGCTCGACCACCATTTGCGTTGCAAGGGCGGCACCTATCCGGCCCAGCTCATGTACCAGGAACTGGCCGACATGGCCTGCAAGCGCATTACCGACGGCATCACCCGCGCCCTGGCCGACGAGCGCCCCATCAAGGCGATGCTCGACCCTTACAACCCCACCGGCTCCACCCTCCACGTGAATTTCACCACGTCGAAAACCGACCGCTGGGAAACGGACGCCCGGCGCTGCCATGTCAACTGGGTGATCCTCGACAGCGACTGGGAGGCTGAGTTCTGCCGCGTGGCCGAGTCGCACCCCCGGGTCCGGGCCTACGTGAAAAACCACAACCTCGGCCTGGAGGTGCCCTACCGCTATGGCTCCGAGACGCGGCGATACATCCCCGACTTTATCGTGCTGGTGGACGACAGCCGCGGGGAAAACGACCCGCTCCACCTTATTGTCGAAATCAAGGGCTACCGGCGCGAGGATGCCAAGGAAAAGAAGGCCACCATGGAGAACTACTGGGTGCCGGGGGTGAACAACCTCAAGCAGTACGGCCGGTGGGCCTTTGCCGAATTCACCGAGGTCTACCAGATCGAGGCCGATTTCGAGGCCAAGGTCGAAGCCGAATTCAACAAAATGATCGAGGGTGTGGCGAAGGGTGAAGGGATAGGGAAAGGGTCAACATGAAGCGTCCGGAACTCTGGCGCAGGGCAAGTTACAGGACAAGTCAGAGGGCAAGTTGCGGGCACGTATTCGCTTTGTAACAGTGTCGGGGAAGCGCCTTAAAAAGCGAAAGAACTTTACATATGGTAACATTTGTGTTACCTTGCGACCGCCAAGAGGAGCACATGAAAATTGTCGAGTATCTGGCAGTAAATGGCGCAAGTCCTTTCCGGAACTGGTTTGACAGGCTCGACAGCCGTGCGGCCGCCAAGGTCACAACCGCCCTGATACGAATGGGGATGGGAAATAAATCGAACGTAGAAAGTGTCGGGGGCGGTGTTTATGAAAGAAAAATAGATTACGGTCCCGGCTACCGTGTCTATTTCGGCATGGATGGCGAGGAGTTGGTCATTCTGGTTGCGGGCGGCACAAAGAGGCGCCAGTCACAGGATATCGAAACGGCTAGGAAACGCTGGACGGACTATAGAACAAGAAAGAAGAAATCGTAGAGGGAGATCAGAAAAATGCCACTGACAAGGGATTTTAGGGAGACGGTCATGGCGCGGGTCAAGTCGGACCCGGCCTTCAGAAGTGAATTGATCGTTGAGGCAACCAATGCCTTCTTGATGGATGATATGGAAACGGGCAAGGCGCTGCTGCGCGACTATCTAAACGCAACCGAATCCATTGCCGATATCGCCAGGGAACTGCAGGTCAACGAGAAGAGCCTTCGCCGCATGCTCGGTCCGAAAGGAAACCCGACGCTCAAGAATTTCCTCAGCCTTTTGAAAGTGTGCAGTTCGACGGAGCGCCTCACGCTTCAGGTCTGCCACCATTGATCCATAAAACCGGTATCCGCGATGAAAAGAAAAACAAATTTTGATCAATATCTTGAGGAACAACTCAAGGATGAGGTTTTTGCTGAACGCTTCAAAAAGGCCGGGGAAGCCTGGGATGTCGCGTTGGAGTTGGCTGCCTTGAGAAAGGAATCCGGCCTTTCTCAGAAGGAGCTGGCCAAACGGGTGGGTACGACTCAACAGTAGATCAGCCGGCTGGAATCGCCGTCCTACGAAGGTCATTCCCTGAGCATGCTCAGAAGGGTCGCAGAGGCCCTCGGTGCAACGATTCATATCGAACTGCTGCGCGGAAAACAAAAGAAGAATATAGGCATCGCCGAAAGCGAGCCTCATTACGGAAGGATGAAATGAATAGCGACGGCCTCCTAAAGTTCGGGGAAAGGTTCGGGGAAAACGCATAAGGGCGGGTATTGGAAAGTCATCGAAAAGAGTGAAGGATAAATACATGGCCAACAAGGACAGCAAAAAGACCGTCGAAACCCTCACCCACGATGAGGCCCGGCGCAAGCATATCCCCACCGCCGAATACCAGTCGGTCATGCGGAAAGAGGAGGAGCAGCCGCTCCGCGTCGCCTATGAGCGCGGCGCCGCCGGTCTGGAAAAGGAGAAAGCCGGCCGCAACCGCGACCTCGACCCGCAGCTCGTCTGGCGCGGCAAGGACGAGCAGGATTGGTCGGACCTGGTGGTCCATGCCCCGCCCCTCTACATCCAGGAGAAGATCAAGCCCAAGGTCCTGATCGACGATCTGCTGCGGCAATCCGAGAAAACGGAGGCGCAAAAGACCGGTTTCCAGACGGACATCTTCGCCGACTTCAACGGCATCCCCACCGAAGCCGCCAAGACCGAATTTTACCAGCACGACGCCAACTGGACGAACCGCATGATCCTGGGTGACAGCCTCCAGGTCATGGCCTCCCTCGCCGAACGTGAAGGCTTGCGGGGCAAGGTCCAGTGCATCTATCTCGACCCGCCCTATGGCATCAAGTTCAACTCCAACTTCCAGTGGTCCACGACGAGCCGCGACGTGAAGGACGGCAACACCGACCACATCACCCGTGAGCCAGAGCAGGTGAAGGCCTTCCGCGACACCTGGCGGGACGGGATTCACTCCTACCTGACCTATCTCCGCGACCGCCTGACCGTGGCGCGGGATCTGCTGACGGAAAGTGGCTCGATCTTCGTCCAGATCGGGGAAGAAAACGTTCACCGTGTGCGGACTGTTATGGATGAGGTATTTGGGGAATCAAATTCTCTCGCACTGATACCATTTATCAAAACCGTTGGAAAGAGTGGAGCAGGGTTAGATTCCGTTAACGATTATCTCCTTTGGTACTGTAGAGATAAAGACAGGATAAAGTATCGACAGCTATACCATTTCCGCAGCAGAAAGGCGCTCGACCAGGGATATACTTGGATCGAAGAAGCCGAGGGTAATCGTAGGCGACTTACCGTAGCCGAAAAAAGAGATGAAAAAGAGGTATTAGAAGGTCGGCGGTTCATAACTGCTCCACTTGTATCTCAGAGTGGAGGAGAGAATAGTGCCTTTGCCATAAACTTCCAAGGTGCCGATTTCCGCCCGTCTAGAGGGACTTTCTGGAAAACAAACGTTAATGGCTTCAAAAATCTAATGAAAGCTTCACGTATTCTTGATGTGAGTTCAACACTTACATACGTGCGTTACGCTGAAGATTTTCCCGTCGTCCGATTTACAAACTGGTGGGATGATACAAAAGAGAGCACATTTGCTACCCAAAAGAGCTATGTGGTTCAGACTTATGCGAAAGTAGTGGAACGCTGTATCCTCATGGCTACCGACCCCGGTGACCTCGTCCTTGATCCCACCTGCGGGTCCGGCACGACCACCTATGTCTCCGAGCAGTGGGGCCGGCGCTGGATCACCATCGACACCTCCCGCGTCGCCCTTGCCCTGGCCCGTGCCCGCATCATGGGCGCCCGCTACCCATATTACCTCCTCGCCGACAGCCGTGACGGCCAGATAAAAGAGGGCGAAGCCACCCGGACCGAGCCATCCCATGCACCGACCCGCGGCAACATCCGTCAGGGCTTTGTCTATGAACGGGTGCCCCATATCACCCTCAAATCCATCGCCAACAACACCGAGATCAACGTCATCTGGGAGAAGTTCCAGGAGAGTCTGGAACCACTGCGCCGACAGTTCAATGAAGCACTGAAAAAGAATTGGGAAGAATGGGAAATCCCCCGTGAGGCAGATGCCAAGTGGCCCGCCACGGCGAAGCAACTCCACGCCGAATGGTGGCAGCAGCGCATATCTCGCCAGAAGGAGATCGACGCCTCCATTACTGCCAAGGCCGAGTTTGAGTACCTCTACGACAAGCCCTACGACGACAAAAAGACGGTCCGCGTCGCCGGTCCCTTCACCGTCGAGAGCCTTTCGCCCCATCGTGTCTTGGGTGTGGATGAAGACAACGAACTGATCGACGGCATTAAGGAAGCCAAAGACGGTTACGGCGAGGTAAAGGATTTTGCCCAGATGATTCTGGAGAACCTTAAGACTGCTGGCGTCCAGCAGGCCCATAAGGAAGACCGGATCGCCTTCACATCCCTCACACCCTGGCCGGGAAAACTGATCTGCGCCGAAGGCCGATATATCGAAGGTGCTACAAAACCCTCTCCCCTCGCGGGAGAGGGCAGGGAGGGGGGGAGTGAAATCGAAAAGCGTGCCGCCATCTTCATCGGCCCCGAATTCGGCACCGTCTCCCGTCCCGATCTGGTGGCCGCTGCCCGCGAGGCGGGGGATGCCGACTTCGATGTCCTCATCGCCAACGCCTTCAACTACGATGCCCACTCTACGGAGTTCGACAAACTGGGCCGTATCCCCGTCCTCAAAGCCCGGATGAATGCCGACCTCCACATGGCCGACGACCTGAAGAACACGGGCAAGGGCAATCTGTTCGTCATCTTCGGCGAGCCGGACATCGACGTCCTCGACGCCGAAAACGGCCAGATCCGGGTAAAGGTAAACGGTGTGGATGTCTTCCACCCCAATACCGGCGAGGTGCGTAGCGATGGCGCCGAAGGCATTGCCTGCTGGTTCATCGACACGGACTATAACGAGGAGAGCTTCTTCGTCCGCCACGCCTACTTTCTGGGGGCAAACGATCCCTACAAATCCCTGAAGACCACCCTCAAAGCCGAGATCAACGAGGAGGCCTGGGCCACCCTCAACAGCGACACCTCCCGCCCCTTCGACAAACCCACCTCCGGCCGCATCGCCGTGAAGGTGATCAACCATTTAGGGGATGAGGTGATGAAGGTGTTCAAGGTGAAGTTATGAAATCGGGGCTTGTATGTCCTGAAACTTATGTTGGCAAAGGGAGTCGGATAATATGGAAAACTTCGAGTTCAAATTAGATGGACCGGTTTTTCGCGAAGGCGTTCCAATCCATTTGGTAATAAAGGCATGGGACAATTTCCAATCCGTTGTCGATAAGACTTATCTCACCATGACAGAATCGCAAAGAATTAGCGCCAAGGATCGTGAAGCGTTTTTTCTGAGAGCTTCGCAATTTGAGCGAGGTTCTTTTCTTACAAAATTTGAGATAGTTATTTCCGGTGTCCAATTTGCGATGCCATTTATCAGCACGTTAGGTCCTCAAAATCTATGGGAATATACAAAAGAAACTTTTAATTTTCTGAAGCTAATATGTTCTTTAAAAAGTACAGAAGACAAACCTAGGGTTGAAATCAGCAATAGCCAACAAGTGTCGTTTCAAATCGGTGATAATCACTATCAATTCAATGGGCCAATCTATCAAATAGCAGAAAAAGCTCTTCCGGCTTATCAAGATCTTGCCCATATGCTTGAGCCAGGGAAGCTAGAGTATATTTCAGCTGGTTCTGGAATAAATCCAGAAATAGTTCTAAGAGCTGATGTGAAGTTTGATGATAGGAAATTGTTTGATCTACCAACAAAACTTCAAAATGAACCAGTTGAACTTCAATGCGAAATATTTGATTTCAATAAATTCAAAAATATTGGGAAGCTGCGAATAAGAGCTGATCAGCCAATACCGGCCGGTGATTATAGCTTTTCAATCTTTGGAAACCAGAATAACGTAAATTATATTTACTCGATGCTTAAACCAGCCGTTTCTATAAAATGTTTAATTGAATCTGTTGTAAATCCGTTAGGTCCGAATTTTATATCACGACTACATGTCACGGGTGTAACCAATTAATAATAGTATCTTATGAACTTCCGAATCGCCGACACGTTCACCGACAGCCTCGCCAGACTCACCGGCGAAGAGCAGAAGCTCGTCAAGACCACAGCCTTTGATCTGCAACTGAATCCGGCCAGTCCGAGCATGCAGTTCCACAAGCTGGACAAGGCAAAGGACAAGCACTTCTGGTCGGTGCGGGTCGGCAGCGATCTCCGGCTGATTGTTCACAGGTCGGAAGAGAGCCTGCTTCTGTGTTATGTCGGCCATCATGACACGGCCTATCATTGGGCCGAACGGCGGAAACTGGAAACCCACCCACAGACCGGGGCCGCGCAGTTGGTGGAGATCCGAGAGCGGGTCGAAGAAATCGTCATTCCCGTTTACAGGAAGGCAGAAGAACCGGCCATACCCAAAGCTCTGCTGTTTGCCCATGTTGCCGCGGAGGCGCTCCTCGGTTACGGTGTGCCAGCGGAGTGGCTGGATGATGTGCAGAAGGCCGACGAAGACGCCCTCCTGGCATTGACGGATCACCTGCCTGCTGAGGCGGCGGAAGCTCTCCTCCAGTTGGCCACTGGTGGCATACCGATCACGACGCAACCATTGCGGGCAACCATACAGTACAGTATTCGCCCGTCACCTTTGCAAGCGAATACACCGGTCAGTGTTTCCCCATCACCTTTCGACCACCCCGATGCCCAGCGACGTTTCCGAGTGATGAATAATGTCGAAGAACTGGAACGCGCCCTGGCCTATCCCTGGGAGAAATGGACCATCTTTCTCCATCCGGAACAGCGGCAGTGGGTGGAAAAGGAATACAGCGGTTCCACAAGGGTATCGGGATCGGCAGGTACGGGGAAAACCATCGTTGCCCTGCACCGGGCCGTTTTTCTGGCCCGGTGCAACCCCGATGCGCGGGTGCTCCTCACGACCTTTTCCGACACCCTGGCCAATGCCTTGCGCACCAAGATCAGGCGCTTGATCCACAACGAACCGCGTCTGGCCGAACGCCTGGAAGTTCACGCCATCAATGACATCGGCAGGCGTCTCTACGAATTGCAGTTTGGCCGGCCCAACATGGCATCCCGCGACGTGATCCGTCAGCTCTTGGTGGAGGCGGCAGGAAAGGCCGATGGCACGAAATTGAAGCTCCCCGCAGCAGGCTGCGGGGAATCTTCGATCCTTGAGAGGAGCGACTACCGTCGTCTCTGCTCGCTTACCCCGCGGCAAGCCGCGGGGAATGAGCTCGCTGGCGGATTCAGCGCCCGTTTCCTGATGACGGAATGGGAGGAGGTCGTTGACGCCTGGCAACTGGATTCCTGGGAGGCCTATCGGGATGTCCGGCGGCTGGGGAGAAAAACGCGCCTGCCGGAGCAGCAGCGTGTCGTCCTCTGGTCCATTTTCGATCGTGTCCGTTCCCGGTTGAAGGCCCGGGATCTGATCACCTATGCCGGATTGTTCAGTCGGCTGGCCGTTCAGCTTGTCGGCCGAAAACATCCGCCCTTCGAGTTTACCGTCGTCGATGAGGCGCAGGACGTCAGCATCTCCCAGTTGCGGTTTCTTGCCGCCCTGGGGGCGGGAAGGCCGAACGGTCTTTTCTTTGCCGGCGATCTGGGACAGCGGATCTTCCAGCAGCCCTTCTCCTGGAAATCCGTCGGTGTGGATATCCGGGGACGCTCGCGGACCCTGCACATCAACTACCGGACATCGCACCAGATCCGGATGCAGGCCGACCGCCTGCTGGCTCCCGAATTGTCCGATGTGGACGGCAATGCGGAGAAACGGGAGGGGACGATTTCCGTATTCAACGGGCCGCCCCCGACCATCCGGGTTTTAGGCAGCCCGGAAGATGAAATCCGGACGGTAGACGCATGGCTTCGGGATCTCGGCAAAGAGGGGGTCATGCCCCATGAGATGGGTGTCTTCGTCCGTTCCGGGGCTGAAATGGATCGCGCATGCGCGGCCGTCAGGGATGCCGGGTTCCCGTTCAAAACACTCGATGAGAACATTGAAACGACCAGCGGCCATGTCTCGATCGGTACCATGCACTTGGCGAAGGGTCTGGAATTCAGGGCGGTTGCCGTGATGGCCTGTGATGATGAGGTCATTCCCCTCCAGGAACGAATCGAAACGGTGGCCGATGACGCGGACCTGGAGGAGGTCTACAACACGGAACGCCACCTCCTCTACGTCGCCTGCACCCGGGCGCGGGATCATCTGCTCGTAACAGGTGTCGCTCCCGCCTCCGAATTCCTGGATGATCTGCGGAATGCTTGATCCCATGCATCGTGCGCAATCCATCCTGAAAAAAGTCTTCGGCTTTGAAACGTTCTGGCCCCTCCAGGAAAAGGTTATTGTTCATATCCTGGAGAAAAAGGACCCCTGGTCGTGATGCCGACGGGAGGCCCTCTGCGCAGTCCCTGGTTACTGCAATTCTTAACCAGCTTTTCATTGACATACAAGACGGGATACCGGAAGGCGTCCAGCAGGTCCGGTTTGGGCCTGTCCAATTTGGACAGAACCGCCCCTGTCCGGAAGTCAGTTCAGTGCACTGAACTGACTTATATGTACGAATTCATTAATACTTTACCGATGGCTTCGATCATTTTCACTCCAGAACTCTACCGTCTTGGGCCGCTCGGGCGAGGGCCTCGTCCAAGGCGTTTTTCAGAGAGTTCAAGGTCTCCCCGAAATTCATCCCCCGGATTCCAAGGTGTACTGGGTGAAGTGTCCCTGCTGCCGTTTATATGAGGTTTCTTATCAGGTAATAATCCAAAAAACGATTGCTGGGGGAGCGTCGGGGGAAAAGGGGGCCGGCTTATTCCCCGGTCTTGGCCTTTCCTCCCTGCGACGCCGTCACGGCCAGGTTGTCCCGGTGGATCACCTCATCGTAGTCCTTGTAGCCCAGGACCTGCTCGATGCGCGAGCTCTTGAGCCCCATGATCTTCCGGATCTCGTCGGCGCTGTAGTTGGTGAGCCCCTTGGCGATCGCATTTCCCGCCGCGTCCACGCAGGTCACCGGGTCGCCGAGGGCAAAATCCCCCTCGACCTGGGTCACGCCGGAGGGCAACAGGCTCTTGCCGTCCTGGACGAGGGCCTCTTTTGCCCCGTCGTCGATGAAGAGGCGGCCCCGGGAACGCAGTGTGAAGGCGATCCAGTATTTCCGGCTGTTCAGGTGCTCCGCCGGCGGAAGGAAGAGGGTTCCGATCTCCTTCCCGTCCATGATTTCCTGGAGGACGCCGGCATGCCGTCCGGGGGCGATGATGTAGGGGATGCCCGAGGCGGTGACCTTTTTCGCGGCCTGGACCTTGCTCTTCATGCCGCCCATCCCGACGGGGGTTGCCTCTTCGGTTGCGGCGGCCTCGATCTCCGGGGTGATTTCCGCGACCAGGGGGATGAGTTTCGCCTTCACGGAGTCGGTCGGGTTCCGGTCATAGAGACCTTCCGTGCTCGTCAGGTTGATGACCAGGTGCGCCTCGACGATGTTGGCCACCATCGCGGCCAGGTGGTCGTTGTCGCCGAATTTGATCTCATCGACGGCCACCGTGTCGTTTTCGTTGATGATCGTGATGACCCACCACTCCATGAGGGTGAAGAGGGTGTTGCGGATGTTCAGAAAACGCTTGCGGTCGGTGATGTCGCTCATCGTAAGGAGAACCTGGCCGACGAAGAGGCCGTGTTTCCCGAAGGCGTTGGAGTAGACCCGCATCAGCCGCCCCTGG
>JAPLJY010000366.1 GCA_026388345.1 Deltaproteobacteria bacterium | reverse complement strand
GGTTTCTTGTCGTTCGGGCCGTACTTCCGGTCGGCGGAGGTGATCCAGCCGAAATGCCAGGGAATGCCGACCTCGTGAATCATGGTTCCGTCGATGTCGAACGGCTTGAAACGGGCGGTGACCACAGCCGTCGCCTCTAACTCGCCGCGGGCCGATTTGACGATCACCTTCTCGCCGTTCGCGATGTTCCGTTCCTTGGACAGTTCCAGGCTCATCTCCACGAACATCCCGGGCTGCATCTCGACGAGCCAGGGACACCACCGCGTCAGCACGCCGGTCTGCCAGTGTTCGCTCACCCGGTAGGTGCTGCAGACGAACGGGAAGCGGGGATCGCAGCTCGCGATCTCATCGAGCTCCGAACCGACCCCCTTCTTGTCGAACCGCCGGACGACCGGGTTGTTCTTCTGGGCCGACAGCAGATTCTTCTCCACCGGGCACTCCAGGGGTTCGTAGTGCTCCGGGAAAGGACCGTCGGCGAGCCCCGGCCCGAATAGGCTCCCGACGCCGTCCGGTTTCATGATGAAGGGCGGACGGCCCGAACCGGGATTGCCCACCCCGTCCGGGATATCGCCGGTCCACTTGGCGCCGTCCCACAGGATCACGGGATGCTTCGGGTCCCAGGGTTTTCCGGTCGCGTCCACGGAGGCGCCGTTGTAGATGATCCTCCGGTTGACGGGCCAGGACCAGGCCCATTCGGGATAGAGGCCGATGCCGGAGGGATCCTTCGTCCCGCGGCGGGCCGCCATGTTCGCCGTGACATAGGAGCCGCAGTAAACCCAGCATCCGGACGAGGTGGAGCCGTCGTCCTGGAGCCAGGCGAAAGCGGGCACCGGATCGCCCTTTTTGAACTCCCGAAACTCGCCCTTCTTCGCGGGGTCCTCGACCTTCGCGTCCTCCACAAAGAACCCGTTGATCTCCTTCGCAACCGCATGGGGATCGACGAAACGGATCGTTCCGTCCGCCTGTTTGGGACCGTAATTCCAGGTCAGTTTCGTGAGCGCCTCCTTGAGGGGGCCGCCGTGCTTCTCGTAGAGTTCCCTGACCTTGTAGTAGAGCTCCGTCATGATCTCCGCGTCGGGCATCGCCTCTCCCACCGGGGTGATGGCCTTATAGCGCCACTGCATCAGCCGGCCGCTGTTGGTGATGCTCCCCTCCTTCTCCACGGAGGAGGCACAGGGAAGCATGAAGACCTCGGTCTTGACCTTCTTCGGATCCATCCCGGGACCGCGCCAGAAGGAGCCGGTCTCGTTGTCGAAGAGGTTGACGTTCACCATCCAGTCGAGCTTCCCCAGGGCCTGACGCACCTTGTTGGAGTGGGCCCCGCTGCACGCCGGGTTCATTCCCCAGGCGAAGAAACCGGTGAATTTTTCCTTGTACATCTCGTCGAACAGCACGAGCCAGGAGTAGTTGGCCCCGTCGTCCCCCTTGGGCAGGTAGCCGTAAGCCTCATCCAGCGTGGCGTTCATCCCGTAGACCGACCTAAGGTAGCTTGCCGAATATTTCGGCAGGTTCTTCATCCAGTTGAGGCTGTTTGCCTCCTTGGTCTTGGTCGTGTACTTCTCGTTGTACTCCTTGAGCGTCGCAAGCGATGCCGTCGGGGTCGCAATATAGCCGGGCAGGATGTGGTAGAGGAGGCCGTAATCGGTCGACCCCTGGACGTTGGACTCCCCGCGGAGGGCCTGGACGCCGCCGCCGGCGATCCCCATGTTCCCCAGCAGGAGCTGGATGATGCTCATCGCCCGGATGTTCTGGACCCCCACGGTGTGCTGGGTCCAGCCCATCGCATAGAGAATGTTTCCCGCCCGATCGGGCTTTGCCGTGGAGGCATAGATCGTGTAGACCTCCATGAGCTTGTCCTTCGGCGTCCCGGTGATCTTGGAGACGATCTCCGGCGTGTACCGGGCGTACTGATTCCTGAGGAGTTGGAAGACGCAGTTGGGGTTCCGGAGGGAGGGGTCTTTCTTGATCACACCGGCAGCGTCGGTCTGGTAGGCCCAGGTCGCCTTGTCGTACTTGCCGTCCTTCAAGCCCGAGAAGACCCCCTTGTTGTCCCCGGGCAGTTTCAGGTCCGGGTTGACCAGGAAGGAGGCGTTGGTATAGTTGAGGACATATTCTTTCTGGATCAGGTTGTTGTCGAGGATGTACTTGATCATCCCGCCGAGGAAGGCGATATCCGTTCCCGACCGGAGGGGGGCGTAGAGATCGGCCTTCGCCGCCGACTGCGTGAAACGGGGATCGACGCAGATGAGCTTCGCCCCCTTCTCCATCGCCTTCGTGATCCACTTGAAGGAGATGGGGTGGTTCGAGGCCGGGTTGCTCCCCATGATCAGGATCACATCACTGTTCTGGAAATCGTTCCAGTGATTCGTCATTGCGCCGCGTCCAAACGACTCTGCCAGAGCCGCTACGGTTGCGCTGTGTCAGATCCGGGCCTGGTGCTCGATATACACCAGACCCAACCCCCGCAGGAATTTTTGATAGAGGAAGCACTCCTCGTTGTCCATGGCGGCCGAGCCTACGGAGGCGATTCCCTCCGTCCGGTTGACCAACTCGCCCTTGGTGTTCTTAACTTTGAAGCTTTTGTCGCGGCTCTTCTTGACGTTTTCCGCGATGTGGTCGAGGGCCCACTCCCAGGAGACCTCCTTCCACTCGGTCGCGTAGGGCGCCCGGTAGAGGGGTTTACCGAGGCGGTTTTTGTTGACCGCCATCTGGTAGATCGAACCGCCCTTCGTGCACAGGGATCCGCGGTTGATGGGGCTGTCCGGATCGCCCTCCGTGTTGACGACCTTTCCGTTGCGCGTGGAGACGATGATGCTGCATCCCACGGAGCAGTAAGGACAGATGGTCGTCGTCTCCTTGGCATACATGATCTTCAGCGGCTGCGCGTAGGCCGAGACCGGCTTGAGGCTGATGCCGATGCCGCTCGCTGCCAGCGCTGCGCCGGAGATCTTCAGGAAACCTCTTCTGCTGACATCCATGACGACGTGCTCCTTTCTCAAGGGTTAGCGAAAAATCCGATTGCGACACTTTTTACCCTTCTCCTTTCCCGGCACGGGGGCGGAACCGTTTCCAGTCATACCCATTGTCCGCCCTTTACGGGAAGTCTATGGAAAAAATGGATCGGAGAATGATTCTTGTGGCGGGGCCATTCCGTCCTCCCCAACCGGAAGACGAAAGACGGGAAAGACGGAGAGTGATGCTTTCAAAGACCCGAAACCGCTTGCGCTATATATTTTTCCCCAGTCACTGTCAAGATTTTTCATCCCTGTCCCGTACAGGTCATCAAAGCAGGTTCTTGCCCATTATCAAACAAAACCATAGGCGGGCGCGACAACCACCGCCTGCCTGACGCCCCTGCCCCCTGCCGCACGTAAAAAATCTTGTCCCGCCAAAATGAGAATGTCCTAAATCACCAAAGTAGAAATGTCCTAATGTAAGGCTGTAATTTTTCCCTAACGAAGGGGGGTAATTATGGCCGGGAGGGACATTATCGTCATGAGTATGCGGGAGGTCAGGCGACTG
>JAPLJY010000341.1 GCA_026388345.1 Deltaproteobacteria bacterium | reverse complement strand
ATGGTTTGAAACACAATACCGACAACGGGAAGCTGACGATATAGTTTTTCATGATACAATCCGGGAAGGAATCTGTCGCTATGACCCATCAGATCGCCCATCCCAATCCTCTGTTAGATGACCTCCATCCGGCCGTAGATGCCCTCATAGAGCGGCTGCACGCCCATTACCCAGACATGAGCGGATTCACGGCCATTTCGATGACAGGCCGCGGCCGCGACTTTTTGCATCACCTCGTCCATACCCGGATCGGCGGTCTCCTCCCGACCATCCTTTCTTTCGACGAATACAGGACCCGCCGTATCGCCGAGGCGACCGGCCGCATTGCCGTACCGGAGGATGATGCCTTTCTCCGCTTCCATGCCCTTCGGTGCCGTGAAGAGGGCCTCTCCCTGCCCCCGGCTGACACCCAGCGGCTGCTCTCGTTCCTGACCACGATTGCCGAGTTCTCCGTGAGCATCCTGGAATTGCGCGCTCTGGACCGGCTCGGGCACGAACAACTCGATCGGATAGATCGGTTCTTTGCGACGATGGAGGCATTCCGCGCCCGCCTTGCCGCCGAGGGGCTGTTCTATCCGTCATTCGAAGCGGCACGGTTCGCCGACCTGACTCCAGGCGATTGTGAATTTTTCGTAGGGCTGCCCCTCATGACCCCGGTGAACCAGCGCTTTTTCAGCCGTATCCCGCGCGATCGACTCTTCGTCGACGCACCGCTTTTCGGCCCCCACATGCCGGCAGAGCCGCCCGACTACGAGACGGCCTTGTCCCTCGTCCGGCGCATCGATATCGCCGAAAGGCGCAATACGGGTGAGGGGCTTGGTTTCACGGAGCTTGCCGAACGGGCCGCGCTGCTGGCGCTCCTCGCCCGGGAGATCGACGCCTTTTTACGACAGCCGCGGAGCGATTCGGAACAGCTGTTCATCGTGCCCCTGGACGAGAGACTCTCATTTTATCTGTGGGAACTACTTTTCCGTCCGCTCGGCGGACTGGTCAACTTTGCACCGTGGCTCCCCTTCACCAACTTCGCGGCTGCGCACCGTCTGCGAGAGGCGATCCGCAGTGGGAAGGGGCTGGCGGCGATGCGGCGGGATCTCGTCGCCGAGCTCACCGCCCGGTGGAATGAACTCGACGAGGCCGACCGTTCCGCATTCGAGGGGGCGATCACGCTGTGCGACGAACTGGATCGGCTCCGCCCTCTCATGGGCGACGACTGGCCGGCCATCGCCGAGTACCTCATCGCCGTAAAGAAACTGCGGCTGCGCGGCAAGCGCAGCGCACCGATACAAGTGGTGGGGCTGGGCGACGCGACCGGCATCCCCTATGGACGCGCCGTCATCCTGCCGATGAACAGCGGCATCTTCCCGCGAAAGACCTTCAGCGGTCCCTACCTGAACCTGATCCATTTGCCGCGCATCTACCGGACGCAGTACGAGGCGGACGATCTCGCCCTGCGGCAGCTTCTTTCCTTCGGGCGCACAGGCCACGTCGTGGCCCTCTATGACCAGGCAAACGGCGAGGCGCCGTCGTCCCACTTCTCGTTTCTTGCCGCCGAATTCGGCCAGAAAGCGGTGAAGCGGCTGATGGCCCCGGCGCCGTTCCACGTGCCGGCCGGCAGCCTCACTATAGAGAACACCGATGACCTGAGGGAGCAGCTTCGGCGGCGCACCTGGTCTTTCAGCTCACTGAAGAAATTCTTCACCTGTCCGTGCCGTTTTATCCTTGAAGACATACAGGGCGTAATACCGCCCCCCTGCTTTGAAGACGAGGAGCATGCGAACCTCCTCATCGGAGATTTCCTCCACCGCTTCTTCGCCAAACTGAAGGCTCATCGCCCTGCCGCCGAGCGGTGGCGC
>JAPLJY010000025.1 GCA_026388345.1 Deltaproteobacteria bacterium | reverse complement strand
TTGAGTCGAGCGGTGCCAAAATTTTGAACGATTTATGCTTCCGATTTTTCTGACCTCCTTCAACACAATCCTGGTCATCCCGGAAGAAAACTTGCCAAAATTACGGTCAGTTTTTGGGCAGATGCGCTTGTGCGGAATCGTTTCTTCTGTGTTTTCATATATAAAACCGGCAAAAAATGGCTTCGCCGCGGCTCAGAAATCTTTTCTCCTCGCCGTCGGCGAACCATTTTTCACCGGTTATTCAAAGTGACTGTATTGCCGTTTGTCCATGGGTTGTCTCCACATTTCCCGTCCGGATTGTGGAGGATCGCTTTTATTCCGGTCTCTTTATATTTAATTACTGGATTTTGATGAAACCATCTTTATCAGCCTTCATGAAACCATCTTTATCAGCCTTCATGAAACCATCACTCTTCACGGGTTCGCTCACCTGTGCCGGTACAGCCTTCACGGGTTCGCTCACCCGCGGGGCAGCCGGTGCCGGTACAGCCTTCACGGGTTCGCTCACCTGCTGCGGAGCGGCCGGTGGTTGGGGGCCTTTGATGAAACCATCTTTATCAGTCTTAATGAAACCATCTTTGTCAGCCTTCATGAAGCCTACGGGTTCGCTCACCTGCGGGGCAGCCGGTGCCGAATCGTCCCCCTTTGGCAAGGGGAACAGCTCCGTCAGCGTAGTCTCAACGCGGCTTTCGTCAGGCCATTGCAGGCCCAGGGTTTCTATCAACTTGCCCATACCGCTTAAGACTCTGTATTCAGCGTACATTTTATCGTATTTGGCGCTTACGAGAGAGGACTTGGCGGTGATATATTCCGCTTGGGTATCCAGGACGTCGAACATGGTGCGTCTTCCGATATTCCACTGCGCGGCAAAGGCCTCATTCGTTAATCCGGTTGACTTGACATATTCCTCAAGGGCCGTCACTCTTTCTTTCGCTGCCGTATAGGCCTCCCAGGAAAGGCGAACGGACTGAACGACCTGACGCTGAGTATTATTGAGTATTTCATTCGCTTCACTGACCAGATGCAATGTTTCCGCTATCCGCGCCTTGTTTCGCAAACCATTAAAAATATTGAACGAAAGCACGGCATTTGCCAACACATCCTCCTGGCGATGCGGATAGTCAACGTCCGTTTGCCACTTGTAATCCACCGCAACGTCAAGTCTCGGATAATTGACCCGCTTTGCCGTCTCATACTGCGCCTTCCTTGCCTCGAGGTCGGCTCGAGCAGACTTGAGAATCGGATAGTTCTTCACGGCCAACTGCTCCGCTTCGCCCATTGATCCAGGAATGGTTGAATCCATGGAAGGGGTCTGGACCAGGTTTTCCGGAAGACGGCCGATTACAGCCTGGTAATCTGTCTTTCCGTCAGCAATATTTGCAGTGGTTACGACCACGTTGGACTGGGCCAACGCCAGGCGTCCCATAACCTGGTCGAGATCGGCTTTGCGGTCTACTCCCGACGTGCTCCGCAACTTCATCTGGTCGGCAATCCGTTCATGGTTGAGCAAATTTTCTTTAGCAAGCTCATACAGCTCCATGTTACGAAGCAGATTCAAGTATACCCTGGACGCTTGCAGGGCGGTGTTTTCTGATGTTCCCTGCAACAGATAAGCTTGAGACTGGACACCGGCTTCCAGCCTTCTTACCTCAGATTGGGTTGCGCCGAACTGGAACACATTCTGGCGGAGGCTCAAGATGGTGGCTTTTGGTCTGCTGATCGTCGGATCCGATGCAATCGTGTGCATTTGGTAGTCTATCCCGGTCGAAAGGGAGGCGTCAAGGGTTGGGTAATATCCTCCCTTCCTTGGCCTGAATCACCGCCTGGTCCTTGGACAGGCGGTTATAGGAGGCCGCCTTAATTTCCGGATTGGTCTGCAGCAGATATTTGATCTCGTTCTGCAGAGTTTCTCCCCGGGCGCTACCACCCCCCAAAAGAAGAACGCCTACACCAACAATTCCCACGCATTTGAAAAATGATCTCATCTTTCCGTCCTCCTCTTTCGTTGCTGATTTGCATGAAATACTTTTAATATCGATACATTATCAAACCATAAACGCTCTGCACCCGCGAAAGAATCATTGCAGACCATCGCGTGTGTTGTAATTATCAAGGTAAATCCCTCTTGTCAAGACAGTTTTTTTAATTTATGACTCGCCCGGCGCTTCAGGCGGAAAGGGGGATATTTCTTGACAAGCGGCGCGGCACTGAGATAGGAATACTCCGCTGCATCGCACCGCCCGGCGATCCGGCCTCATCGTGCAGAATTCCGGTCGGTCGCTGAACTTGGGACACATCCTGCAGGGAAGGTGGTGACGGGTGAATTCGTATTTCTCAGATGATACGTTGAAGCAATCGGCTAAGCTCACAGGAAAGTGGGAAGACGAGGTCCGGAGCGCGGTCGAGCAGATCCCCGATCCAAAGGCCCGCTGGTCCACCGTTTCCGATCTTGAAATCAAACGGCTCTACACCCCCGAAGACATCCGGGGGACGGATTTCGCCCGGGACATCGGTGCCCCCGGCGAGTTTCCCTTCCTCCGCGGCAATCAGGCCACCGGCTACCGCGGCCGGTACTGGACCTTCCGGATGTTTGCCGGAATGGGAAGCGCGAAGGATACCAACACTCGCTGGCACATGCTTCTGAAGCAGGGGCAGACGGGCCTCAGCACCGCCTTCGATTTTCCGACGCTCATGGGCTATGACAGCGACTCCCCGAAGGCGCGCGGCGAGTGCGGCCGCTGCGGCGTCGCGATCGACACCCTCGAT
>JAPLJY010000212.1 GCA_026388345.1 Deltaproteobacteria bacterium | reverse complement strand
GGGACCATCGTCTGGGCCTGGGTCCTGACGATTCCCCTCACGGCGCTCATCTCCGCCGCGATTTACACCCTGCTGACAGTCTGGTAATTACACTTTTTCCTTCCGGTAGAATTCCTCGTACATCTCCCAGAGCGCAATGAGCAGGGAGGTGACGACGGGACCGATGACGAAACCGGAAAAACCGAAGAGGATGATCCCCCCGAGCGTCGAGAGGAAGATGAGCAGGGGGTGCATCTCCACGTCCTTGCCGATCAGGATGGGGCGCAGCAGGTTGTCCACCGTGCTGATCACGAAGATCCCGACGGCAAGGATCAGGACCCCTTCCCAGATGTGACCCGTCAGCAGCATGAGAATGCCGGCGGGCGCCCAGATGATGGAGCAGCCGACCACCGGGACGATGGCCATCAGGATCATCAGAAGCCCCCAGATCAGCGCCCCCTCAACGTCCGTCACGAAAAAGACGATCCCCCCCAGCGCCCCCTGGATGCCGCCGATGATCAGCGTCACCTTCAGCGTCGAACGCGCCGTCACGATGAATCGCTCGTAGAGGAACTTCTCCCGCCCCATCCCGAGAGGAATGACCCTCATTGCCATCCGGAGAAACCGGTCCCCGTCGCGAACGAAAAAAAAGAGGGTGTAGAGCATGATCGCGAACTTGACCAGCAGGCCGAGGGTGTTCTGGGTGAGTTCCGTCAGGTGGACGAAGATGTAGTTCGTGATCCCCTGCGCGACCTCCGTGGTCTTGGCAATCAGCATCGCCTTGTTGATGTGGAAAAGATGGGCGATGGAATTATTTGTGACCGTGTTGATGAGGTGCTGGAAGTTCCGGTCCATGTACTTCGCGTCCGGGCTCAGCGTTCCGTAGATCTGAACGGATTCGTTGAAGACAAGCGTTCCCACGACCCCCGCGGGCAGCAGGATGATTAGCGCGATGATCAGAAAGAGGATCGCCGTGCTCAGGTTCGGGCGGTTGAGTTTCCCGTTGATCCGGCTGTAGAGGGGCCCGAAGATGCCGGCGATGACGGCGGCCCAGAAAATCGGAAAGAAAAAGGGTTGGAGAAGGTAGAGGAAAAGGATCGTCACCAGCCCCAGGATGGCGAAGAAAGGGATGTTGCTGTCTTTGTTGTTTCCCATCGTGTCGCGCCTTCCGGGGGCTCTTTCCCCCGGTGCCCGGAACCGGCATCGGGCCGGCTTCCCGCGGTCCCTCAATCCCGAATGATTTTCGGGAAATCTACACAATCCCGCATCGGAAGGCAAGAATCTTTTTGGTTGACATGACCTGCCGTTCTTCGTATTAAAAAACGTGAATCGGTTCATCGACCATACAGGAGAGAAGAATATAATGTCCGCAACCGATTTCGAGAAGACGGCCTTTCCGGAAGGGAATGGGCTCCACGCCTGCCGTCTGGACATTCTGCAGGTCAATCTCGGGCTCCGCTGCAACCAGGCCTGCGCCCACTGCCACCTCGAATGTTCACCCGAGCGCCCGGAGTCCATGGGGCGTCCGGTGATGAACCTCGTTCGCAACGCCGCCGCCCGAATCCGCCCCCGGCTGATTGACCTCACCGGCGGCGCCCCCGAGTGCCATCCCCGGATGCGCGAGTTCGTCCGCGAACTGCGGGAAGACGGCCACGCGGTCCAGGTGAGAACCAATCTGACCGCCCTCCTCCTTCCGGGACACGAGGAGTTGCCGCAGTTTTTCCGGGATCATCGCGTGCGCCTGGTGGCCTCGCTCCCCTGTTACACCGCGGAGAATGTTTGCGCCCAGCGCGGCGCGGGAACGTTCGGTGCCAGTATCGAGGCGATCCGGAGGCTCAACGCCGTCGGCTACGGCGATGGCGGAGAGCTCACGCTCGACCTGGTGTACAACCCCGGCGGCGCCTTCCTTCCCGGGGAGCAGGCGGCTCTTGAGGCCGACTACCGGCGCGAACTTGGCCGAGCCTTCAACCTGCGTTTCTCCCGCCTGTTGACCATCACCAACATGCCGGTGGGGCGCTTCGGCGCCGGCCTGCGGAAGGAGGGAAAAGAGAAGGAGTACCTCCGCCTCCTCAGGAATTCGTTCAACCCCTCGACCGTGCCCTGCCTCATGTGCCGGAGCCAGGTGGAAGTGGGGTGGGACGGGACCCTCTACGACTGCGACTTCAACCTGGCCCTCAGACTCGCCGTCAACCATGGCGCTCCCAGCCATATCCGCGATTTCGACCCGGCGGCTCTGGAAGGACGGCGCATCGTCACCGGCCCCCACTGCTACGCCTGCACCGCCGGGGCCGGCTCCTCCTGCGGAGGGGCCCTGACTTGAGACAAGCCGCAGGGGAAAATTGTGACAGCCGACGTTCCGGGGTCAAAGTTTCGCTTCGACCGACTTGATCTTCCCCTCGATCCGGTTCACCGCCCCCTCGCGGTAATCCATCTGGAGCGTCATGTAGATCCGGCCGCAATCCTTCCGGAGTTCCTTGAAGCAGCTCTCCACGACGGCCATCAC
>JAPLJY010000130.1 GCA_026388345.1 Deltaproteobacteria bacterium | reverse complement strand
GGAGGCTGTGGAGAGAAAAGAGGGTTCCCTGGGAGGGGATCACCCATGTCGGAGGTCTCAGTCTCCACAAGAAGGTCTATATCCTGCTCACGACGGTCAGGGGATTTTTTATCGTTTCCAACGCCTATGAGGGATTCTCCGAACTGACGGAAGAGATCATTGCTCATGTCGATCTTAAAAAAGTGGAAGAAGAGGTCCGTCAGCAGGCGGGGCGCTCCCCGTCGGGGATCGCCCATATCGTAATGGCGTGGATCGCGGCCGTGTTCATGGTCGGCATCATCCTGATCAAGATGCTCCCTTTTTTGGCGTGACGGCCGGGATCTCTTTGCATAAGGCACTCAAGCGACAAATCGGGAACAGCTTTACATAAGGGTTAAGAAAGGAATCCGCTGATTTATGGCTCTGAACAAGCGGCAATCCGTCGTTGATCCGGCGGCGCGGGAGAGGCGGTCGACCCCGGCCGCCGTAGCGGAAGAGGTTCTGGAAAAGAAACTTGAAGACATCGCCACCATCCTGTGCAAGGCGGAAACGGATAAAAGCCGGATCTATGAAGAGGTTATGGCGATGGTTGAGAGGAGTCTCGTCCGGATCGCCCTCCGGCGGTCTCATCACGTGAAGAGCGCCGCCGCCTATCTGGGAATCAATCGGAACACCTTTCAGAAGAAGATGGCAACCCTGGGCATCAATCACGATCCGGAGTGATGAGAAAGGCCGGACGGACGGAACAGGAACGGCCCAGTGAAGGAGAAACAGTGTCGGAAATGAAACTTCCGGAACCGGTGGAAAGACTCTTGGCCAGGGGCGTGCGGATGCCCGATCCCTTTTCCGTCGATGTTGGCGAAGAGGTCGATCCGGAACGCATTTCAACGAGCGGGGTTGTTTTATACGCGGGGACGAGGATCTCCGGGGCAAAAACCCTGATCTTGTCGGGAGCGAAACTGGGTGGTGAAGCGCCGGTTGCCGTTGTGGATTGCCGGCTCGGCCGCGGGGTGGAACTCAAAGGGGGCTTTTTCAAGTCTTCCGTGCTCCTGGATCAGGCGATCATGGGATCCGGCGCCCAAGTCCGGGAAGGGTGCCTTCTCGAGGAGGAAGCGAACGGAGGCCATACCGTCGGCCTGAAACAGACCATCCTCTTTCCCTTTGTCACCCTGGGCAGCCTGATCAACTTCTGCGACGTGTTTCTCGCCGGGGGGACCAGTCGCAAGGACCACAGCGAGGTGGGGAGTTCCTACATCCATTTCAACTTTACCCCCAACCAGGACAAGGCGACGGCATCGCTCTTGGGCGATGTCCCCCGCGGCGTGATGCTGAGGGAGCCCCCGATTTTTCTCGGGGGGCAGGGAGGACTGGTCGGGCCGGCCCGGATCGGTTTCGGGACGGTGATCGCCGCGGGAAGCGTCTGGCGTGGGGATTGCCCTGAGGGGGGAAAACTGCTCCGGAGAGAGGTACAACCGGCCTCCGCGAAGGCATTTCATCCGGGTCTCTACGGCGACATCCGCAGGCGGGTGACCAACAACATCCTCTATTTTGCGAATCTGTTGGCATTGAGGCAATGGTACATCCACGTGCGTTTTTCTTTCCCCGGCGATCCGGAGATGGGGGCGGCGCTCTATCAAGGGGCGCTGGAGACCCTGGATGCGGCTATCGCGGAGCGGCTGGCGCGTTTCAAGGCTCTGGCGGAAAAGATGGGAAAATCGCTGGAACTCGGCGAAAGGTTCCTGCCGGGGAAGATCCGCGGGAATATCCTTCGTCAGCAGCGGGAATTCCGGGAACGGTGGCCGGAGTTGGAGACCGGCCTGACGGATCGCCGGGAGGACGCGGCGGGTCGGGAGGAACGGGACGGATTCCTCGCGAAGCTGGTTCCCATCCGGGAGGCGCAGGGGAGCGATTATATCCGGGTGATCCGTTCCCTGGACGGGGATGGCGCTTCTCTCGGGACGCAGTGGCTCCAGCGGGTGGTCGCTGCCGTCGCGGAGAGGGCGCTCGCCCGCGTTCCCTCCTGTTGTGAGTGAGGCCAGGGCGAGACGT
This sequence comes from Deltaproteobacteria bacterium, assembly GCA_026388345.1. The sequence goes on along the minus strand of JAPLJY010000130.1, from coordinate 13,752 downwards.
TGGTTCAGAAACCCAGCGCATGGGGACATGATGCCGTATCGTGTCCCCGTAAGTGGGGACAGATTTCAAATCTGTCCTCTTGCGAAGGCGGGAAGGGGAGGCATGTGTCTGTTGCAAGCGTCGCGCTGAGGCTTTTCCGGGGGATCGTCTGTTTTCTGGCGGAATACAAGATCCGTTTCGGGTGCGACCCGCAACGGGTTGAGACGCCGGCGCTGATCCTCTTTCCCCATCGTCCCGCGACCCTTTGCTGCGGCCTCGCCGGCATCCTGACCCTCCACATTGCAGACCGCGTCTCGTACCCTTCAGGGCAGACCCCACGCGGCGATTTTTCCATTCTTTTTGCCCGGGCGGCGGAAAAGAATCTGCCGGCGTTTCTCCACGGCGCAATTCCCTCGACGGCATATCTGGGCGGGATCCCGACTCAAGAGGCGATGGAGCGGGAACTTTTCCGCATGAAGGGGGAGGAGACCTTCGGGGAAATTTTCTATGATGACGGAGAGGTGCGCCGTCTCACCCTTCTTTCCGAAAAAATGAAGGCATTCCTCACGGACGAGGAGATGCTGTTGGAGGAGCAGGGGGGGCGGATTTTGACGGCCGATCTGGAGGCCGTCAACCGCGGCCTCGTTCTGCTCCGGGATCTCGTCTGGGGGCTGGAGCGGGATATCCTGGACAACATCGGGCGGATCTGCCGCCTGGCCGGGGTGGAGAGTTCGGCCGGCGTGGCGCCGGAGGCCCTGCCGACGTACCGGAAAATGAACTTTCTTCTGAACGGTCTGGACCGCCTGGAGGTCCGGGGCCGGGATTCGGCGGGGATAGAGGTCTCATTCGTTGCGGCGGATGCCGGGACCCTTGGCGGGATCATGACCGATCTTCGGGAAAACGGACTCGGCGAGGAGCTGGACCGGCGGATGGCGGCGGGGGATCTTGCCGACGGCTCGATCACCGGTCCCCGGGTCACCGCACGGGGAATCGCCGGGGCTGGGGAACAAGCCTTCTCCTTTACGTACAAGACCGCCGAGATCATCGGGGAACTGGGCCGGAACGTCCGGGAACTGAGAAAGAGGATCACCGAAGACCGCCTGTTCCATGTCTTTGCACGCCTCCCGGTGGCCTTCGAAACCGCCTTCACCCACACCCGCTGGGCGTCCGTCGGGTCGATCACGGAGGTAAACTGCCATCCCATCGGGAATTTCACGCCTTCCCCGGGAGACGCTCCCGCCGAGGCGGGTCGGAAGCATTATCCCGCCTACGGGATTGGTCCCTGGACCATTCATGTGGTCCTGAACGGCGACATCGACAACTACCAGACGCTCCGGGAGGCCCTCGAGGCGGAGGGGGGGACGATCGCGCCGGAGGTGACGACGGATACGAAGATCATCCCGCTCCGGATCGAAAAATACCTGCTGGCGGGCCGGAATCTGATCGAGGCTTTCCGGCGCGCCGTGGGCGATTTTGAAGGGTCCCACGCCATCGCCATGACCAGCAATGTCGAGCCGGGCAAGATTTTTCTGGCCCTGAAGGGGAGCGGCCAGTCGATTTACATCGGGATCACCCCCGACCGGTATCTCTTTTCCTCGGAACTCTACGGTCTGGTGGAGGAAACCCCCTTCTTCATCAAGATGGATGGCGAGAGGCCCGCCCGTCCGGAGAAGCCGGAGTCAACGGGGCAGATCGTTATCCTCGATCAGGATGCCCCCGGGGGGGCGGCCGGCATCCGGGGGCTCTTCTATGACGGGACGCCGCTTCCGTTCGGCGAAGACGCGGTGAAGCGGGCGGAGATCACGACGCGGGACATCGACCGCGGCGACTACCCCCACTACTTCCTCAAGGAGATCACCGAATCGGTCCTGTCCGTCCGGAAGACCCTTCGCGGCAAATACCGGATCGAACGGGACGGGAGCGCGGAACGGGTTGTCTTCAATCTCGGCCCGGACATCGTCCCGGAGGGAATCCGGGAGGCCCTCCGCGGTCAAAAGATCCGGCGGATCGCCGTGATCGGTCACGGGACGGCGGCCGTCGCCGGGAGCGCCGTGGCCGACGCGATGGAACGCTGCCTCAAGGGAGGCGGGATCCGGGTGGAGGCCCGGGTCGCCTCCGAACTCAGCGGCTTCTGCCTGGAGAACGACTTGAGCGATACCCTGATCATCCCGATCACCCAGTCGGGAACGACGACGGACACCAATCGCGCCGTGGCGATGGCCGCGGAGCGGGGCGCCAAGGTGATTGCGATCGTCAATCGCCGCCAGTCCGATATCACGGCGAAGGCCGACGGCGTCTTTTACACGTCCGACGGCCGGGATATCGAGATGGCCGTCGCCTCGACCAAGGCCTTCTACTCCCAGATCGTGGCCGGACAAATCCTTGCCCTTGATCTGGCCCGGCTCCTCTCGACCCTCTCCGATGAACGGATTGCGGAGGAACTCCGCCTGCTCGAACAGGCGCCGGAACTGATGGGGAAGGTCCTCGCGCGGAAGGAGGAGATTCGCGGCGCCGTGGAACGGCTTGCGAAAGGGAAGCGGTACTGGGCGGTTGTGGGAAGCGGCCCGAACAAGGCGGCCGCCGATGAGGTCCGGATCAAGCTGAGCGAGCTTTGCTACAAGACGATATCTGCCGATGTGGCGGAGAACAAAAAACATATCGATCTTTCCGCCGAACCTCTCATCCTTGTTTGCGCCGCGGGGAGCCCGGAAACCGTCATGGGGGATATCGTCAAGGACGTGGCGATCTTCAAGGCCCACAAATCCGACGTGGTCGTCTTCGCCGATGAGGGGGAGGAACGCTTCAATGCGGTCGCCGACGCGGTGATCCGCATCCCGCGGGCGCCGCTGCCGCTTCCCGTGATCCTGAACACGGTGGCCGGCCACCTCTTCGGCTATTACGCCGCGTGCGGCATCGACGCCGACGCCCTCTTCCTCCGTGCGTTCAAGAGCCGCCTCAATCTGATCATGGTCGAACAGGCGAAGCGGAACCTCTCCGTCTATGAGTGCATTGCCGACGGCCGTCTGCGGCGCCTCGTGAACGATTTCACGGATCGGTTCCGGCGGAAAAAGAATCAGGACGATTTTTCCGAGGCCGGCGTGCGGACGATCTCCGATCTGGTCCTTCTGTTGAAATACGCGGCCGGGAAACTGCCGCTCGACGACTTCCGGCATGATTTCCCCGGAGCCGGAGAGCCGGCCTCGCCGATCGACCTCCTGGACATCACGCTCGGCCATGCCGTAGATGAGCTTTCCCGGCCGATCGACGCCATACGCCACCAGGCGAAGACGGTGACGGTGGGGACCAGCCGGAAGGAAACACCGCCCGGCGGCGTTCTCTTCGATCTCGTTGCGGAGCTCTCCTTCACCGCAAGGTCCCTCCTCAGCACCAATGTCTTCGCCCTCCGCGGTATCCAGAGGGCGGTGACCGCCGTGAACGGCTACACCCTCTATGCGGTGAATCACATGGATGCCGAGGGGAAACCGGGGGACGACGCGACGATCGAAATCCGGAATCGGGGCGGCGTTTCCCTCGGGATGCATTCGCGGGCCGAAAAATCGGGACTTCTGATGGGGACCAAGAAGGGGATCGTGGCCTCCGGGCAGATCTACGTGGGTCAGGGAAAATCGGACCGCGCCAATGTCGTGATCGTTCCCCTTCTCGGGGAGGAGGAACGGGTCCGGCATCTGCTGCTGATCCATGTGACGTTCAACGAGGCGCTCTCCGTCCGCGAACGGAAGGAGCTTCTGGGCGGGCGGGTAAGCGATATCCGGAATCTCATCCAGGAATACAACCTGATGTGGGACGACCGTTGTCTTGGGGAAATTCCCCTTGGCGTCCTTTTGGGGGAGCCGGTGGAGGTGATCGCCGGACAGATCCGACGGAATATCGGCCGACCGGCGCCCGCGGGAAAATGACACCCTTGTAAAATGTCAAAACTCGCTGTTGTTGTCATGCTAAGCTTGTCGAAGCCGGCAAAGGTTATTTTCAGTATTTCAAGGAGCAATCATGAAGACGAAATTCATATTTGTTACGGGGGGGGTTCTCTCCTCCCTCGGTAAGGGGCTGGCGGCGGCGTCCATCGCGGCCATTCTCGAATGCCGCGGCCTCCGGGTGACCAACCAGAAGCTCGATCCCTACATCAATGTCGATCCGGGAACGATGAGCCCCTTCCAGCACGGCGAGGTCTTCGTGACCGACGACGGGGCGGAGACCGACCTCGACCTCGGCCACTACGAACGGTTCACCGGCACCCGGATGGGCAAAGGCAACAATCTTACGACGGGACAGGTTTACTTCTCGGTGATTACCAAGGAGCGGCGGGGAGACTACCTGGGCAAGACCGTCCAGGTGATCCCCCACATCACGGACGAGATCAAGGATTACATCAAAAAGACCGCCGAGGGCTTCGATGTGGCGATCGTCGAGATCGGCGGCACCGTGGGCGACATCGAGAGCCTTCCCTTCCTGGAGGCGATCCGCCAGTTCCGCAACGAGGTGGGGCGGGAGAACGCCATCTTCATCCACCTGACCTGGGTTCCCTTCATCAAGACGGCGGGCGAGGTGAAGACGAAACCGACGCAGCACAGCGTCAAGGCCCTCCGGGAGATCGGCATCCAGCCGGACATCCTCCTCTGCCGGACGGAGAACTTTCTCTCCGATGCGATCAAGGGGAAGATCTCCCTCTTCTGCAACGTGGAGGTGTCCGCCGTCTTTACGGCCAAGGACGTCGCCTGCATATACGAGGTTCCCCTGATTTTCCACCGGGAGGGCGTGGATCAGAAGATCGTCGATCTTTTGAACATCTGGACGGGCCGGCCCCACCTCGGGGCGTGGGAGGACGTGGTGGCCAAATTCCTCCACCCCGCCCACGAGGTGACGATCGCGATCGTGGGGAAGTACGTCAACCTGACCGATTCCTACAAGAGTCTCAACGAGGCGCTCTACCACGGCGGGATCGCCAATGATTGCCGGGTGAACCTCCGTTTCGTCGATTCCGAGAAGATCGAGAAAGAGGGGCTCGGGACCCTGCTGGAAGGCGCCGATGGCGTTCTCGTCCCCGGCGGGTTCGGCAACCGGGGGATCGAAGGGATGATCACCGCCGTCGAATGGGCCCGGATGCGGAAGGTCCCCTTCTTTGGGATCTGCCTCGGGATGCAGATGGCCGTCGTGGAATATGCGAGGAACGTCTGCGGTCTGGCCGGGGCGAACAGCTCCGAGTTCGACGAGGGCACCTCCTACCCGGTGATCGACCTCCTTCCCGAACAGAAGCAGATCACCGAAAAGGGGGCGTCGATGCGTCTTGGAGCATACCCCTGCGTCATCGAGAAGGACTCCTTCGCCTGTGCGGCCTACGGGGAGATGCAGATCGACGAAAGGCACCGCCATCGCTACGAATTCAACAATGAGTTCAAGAACGCGCTTGTCGAGAAAGGTCTCCGGATCACCGGCGCCTCCCCAGACGGGCGTCTGGCCGAGATCACCGAGATCGCGGGGCATCCCTGGTTCCTGGGCTGCCAGTTCCATCCGGAATTCAAATCGCGGCCGACGAGCCCCCATCCGCTCTTCAGCCATTTCATCCGGGCGGCCCTGCAGGGGAAGATGCAGTGAGAGCGGATTTTTTCCTTCGACGTCCCGCTGCAGGGACAGGGGATTTCAGACGAATCTGCCCGGCGATGAACGCACAATGGAGATTGCCTTGACACACAAAAACGATCTACATATAATCGCGCCGCCCCAAAGAAAGCTCTCAGCGCAAGCATGGCCCGGTAAGACGTTGTCGCCGGAACCAGATCGGCAAGCAGGGGAAATTTATGCCATTCGACCCGAACCGGGTGGGATGATAAAGCAAGAAGAAAGGGTATGGCAAAAGGCAAGTAACGAGGACAAGTCCATTGATGGACAACACATGAAAAGGAGGGGTTTTATGAAGAGATCTGTCTGTTTGTTGGTCATTCTTTCTGTGTGCATGATTCTCAATCCAACCATTTCATCCGCCCAGCAACCCAAAGTATTCAAATTGGGATTCATCACTTCCCTCAGCGGGACGTTTGCCGCAGTTGCCGAGACCCAGAAAAAGGGAACCCTTCTCCTGGTGGATCAGATAAATGCAAAGGGCGGTCTGAACATGCCTTGGGGGAAGGTGAAGATTGAAGTCATCATCAAGGATGACGAGGCAAAACTGGATGTCGGGGTTCGGCGGTTCAGGGAACTCATCGCCGAGGGGGCAAATGGGATTATCGGAACGACCTGGAACCCGATGGCCGCTGCTTTCAACGAGGAATGCAAAATTACACCCGTACCTTTCTTCCCTGGCTGCGTTCCGGCCATAGATTCCTTCAAAAAAGGAAACATGGCCGATTGTACCTTTTCAGTCGCCTTTACCCCGTGGAGTATCGGATATCTGGGGGGAGCCATCATGAGCAAGAACATGGGAAAGAAGAAGATCTACAGCCTTTCCCGCTCGGACTCCTGGGGAAAGACGATACGGGACGGATTGGCCGAAGCCCTGAAAGTTTACGGGGGAGAGGTGATCGGCGTGTCGGAGAGCCCACAGGGGACAATGGATTATACGTCGGCCATTAACAAGGCGAAGTCCATGAAACCTGATGTTTTTTATAACGATTTCTTTGCCGGCGATTCGATTGCTTCCTTCAAGCAGGCTTACGAGTTGGGGCTTTCCAAAGACGCTACCATGTTCAGCGCCTTTATCACCAACGTCGTCGGAACGGGGATTCCGGAAAATGCCCTTGCCGGACTCTATGCCCTGAATTACTACTACTACGATCTCGAAAAATTTGAGGACAAAGACGTCGCCAAAAGGGCAAAGGAGTATACGGAAGCCCATATGAAAAAATGGGGGGAACCTCCCGATGCGTATGGAACCATCGCCTATGTGGCTGGCGAATTGATGTTCAAGGGGGTGGAAAAGGCAGGATCATTTGAGGCGAAGAAAGTCAGTCAGGCGATCATGTCGGCGAAGGACCTGACCTGCGTCAAGGGTCCGGTTTATTTTAGAGAGGACCATCAGATGGTCTCCAAATATGCCGCCTTTTTGGTCAAAGGAAAAGAACCCAGAGAAAAGAAGGGAAAATGGGACCTCTTTAAGGTGGAGGGCTATTTTGGCGGAGACGCCGCTCTTCCGCCGCTGAAGATGTTGGGGTTTTAGTTGGATTTCAAACTCCCCATTCTGCGCCTCGCCCGCGACGGGAGAGGCGCAGAATGGGAAAGCAGCATCCCCAGGTGAGCCATGGGTTGTTCTGACTTGAATGTCATCCGAACGGAAAAAGTAACCAAACGATTTGGTGATTTTTTGGCGGTGGACCATGTGGATTTTGCGATCGACCGGAACGAGACGATTGGCATCATCGGCCCAAACGGGGCGGGAAAAACGACCTTTCTCAACCTCCTGACCGGATTTTATATTCCTGAAGAAGGGGCCGTTTATTTCGAGGGGGCTGAGATCACGAAGCATTCCCCTGAAAAAAGAGTGGCCGCAGGGATCATTCGAACTTTTCAACTGGTACGGGTTTTTGATAACTTAAACGTCCATGAGAACATGGGACTGGCTTTTTATAGAAAAATGAGGGGCTCTTCCCTTCCCATGGGGATGCTTTTCTCCAACTTGGATCATCCGGAAATTCAGTCCCAGACCCATGAAACGCTGGAGATGTTCGAGTTGGAGAATCTTGCCGGTGAGAAAGTGGGAAATCTCTCGCACGGAAGCAAGAGGAGGCTTGAAATTGCGATGGCCTTTATCGCCAATCCGAAGGTTCTGCTCCTGGACGAACCTTTTGCGGGGGTCAGCGACATCGAGATCGATGAATTGCTGAGGGTTTTTAAAAAATACACCCACCGGAAAACGATCCTGATCGTAGAACATAAAATTTCGAAACTCATGGACATTGTCGATCGTCTTGCCGTCATGCACGAGGGAAGGATCATTGCCAGCGGTCCGCCGAAAGAGACCCTGGAAGACCCTGAAGTCCGGAGGGCTTACTGGAAGGTATGAGTCGTCGTTTCCGGGGTCTTCGGAAGCGGGGCATGGACGTCCGTTGTGCTGAAAGGCGATCCGGCGGACAGGCGTGGCCATCACGGTTTGAAGTTGAGGTTTCAGGGATGGGCAAAATTGATCATGCAATATTGCTCCAGGTGCGCGACTTGGATGTCTCCTATAATAAACTGAAGGTGATATTCCAACTGTCGATGGAGATCCGTTCCGGTGAAGTGGTTGTTCTGGTCGGCAGAAATGGTGCGGGGAAGACAACGCTCTTCAAAACCATTACGGGCTTTGTCAAGAAAGAAACCGGTTCGGTTTGTTTTAAGGGCAATGATGTCGGAGGATTGAAACCGTACGAAGTTGCGAGGGCGGGGGTGAAGTATATTCCTCAGGACAAGATGGTCTTTGCAGATCTGAAAGTCCGTGAGAACCTGGAGCTCGGGAGTTATGCCACCGGGGATTATGACTGGGACGAGGTGTTGCAATACTTTCCCAAGTTGAAGACCCTGATGGAAAGAAAAGCGGGACATCTCAGCGGCGGGGAACGACAGATGCTCTTGATTGCAAGGGCCCTTCTGGGGAGACCGGAGCTCGTCCTCATGGATGAACCCACGGAAGGATTGGCGCCTCATTTCGTGGCCGATCTCATCCATGTCTTCAAGGAGATCAGTCAAAAGACAACCCTGGGGATCATCGAACAGAACCTTCCGTTGGCAGGGGAGATTGCAGACAGGGTCTATTGCATGAAAGAGGGAAAGATCATCAACGAAACAACGAACCGGCAGGATATCAAGAATCTTGTCTTTGAGGCCTGTCTCTAATCTTCAACAGGAACAGATCAAACGGGCGGAGAAACGGTTTTAAGAGTGTAAACGGTTTCATGCCCTCGCGTAATAGCATGGCCCATCATGAGGAGATGAAATGAAACAGAGCGTGAGAATAATCGCAGGACCTTTGCTGCTGGTCGTTGCGCTTGTTGCGGCAAGGATCATTTTTCCCGCCAAGATGAATTTCATCATCGAAATCTCGATTTTTTCAATCTATGTCATGGGTTGCAATCTCCTTTACGGATATCTGGGGATGGTCTCTTTTGGGCAGCCTTTTTATCTGGGAATCGGGGCTTATTCGGCGGCGATATATCTGGCCTACCTTGGAACCAACCCGTTCGTGTCCGTCCTTTGCGGGATCGCCGTCGGGTTGTTGGTCGGACTGGTTCTGGGGCCTTTCTTTGTGCGGCTCCGGGGTGATTATTTTGCCCTGGTCAACGCAGCCATATGCGCCATCGGCCTCTTTATTTTTGAAAACCTTCTTTTGCCCATCACCCGGGGGGATGACGGGTTGTGGTTTCGCAGCCGAATGACGGCCCTTCCCCTGCTGGACATCAGACAACCGGCCGATTTCTTCTTTTTTGTCATGATGGCCCTGCTCCTTGTCCTCATTTTTTTTCGCCATATGGATCAATCGGTACTGGGCATTTCCTTCCGGGCGGTCCGGGGAAACGAACGAAAGATGCGTTTCATAGGGTACAGTGCCTTTAAAGTCAAATGGATAGGATTTACAATCGCTTCGATGCTGTCGGGGCTGGCCGGAGCCCTTTATGCGGTCAATTTTGGTTTTGTCAATCCGAGCATTGGAACCCCCCATCGGTCTGCCGAGGTTCTTGTTGCAACCTTGCTGGGGGGGGCCGGAACGGTCTACGGTCCTTTTTTTGGCTCTCTTGCCTTTGTCGGCATCCGGGATGTGGTGAGCAAATATATCACCCATTGGGAATTTTTTGTCGGGGTTCTCATGCTGATTGTCCTGTTTAAGTTTCGGGGAGGAATCTGGGGGAGTATCGATTTACTGTTCCGGCAGAAGTTCGGAGGCAAAAGGGAAATCAGGGGATCATCCGGGGCCATGAAGATGTCCGGTCCGATGAATCACGAGGGAGAAAAGTAGATAGCCATGGATATGGAGATGCTGTTGCGGGCCGTGGTGTTTGGCGTCAGTACGAGCGGAATCCTTTTTCTCGTGTCACTGGGCATTTCGATCGGGTTCGGCTTGATGCGGATCGTCAACATGGAGCAGATGATCTATTACACCTTCGGAGCCTATGTTACCTATACCGTCCTGACCGTTACCGGAAGCTTCTGGCTGGGATTGGTATGCGGAGTCGTGGTTGCCGCTCTGCTGGGCTTTCTCGTTGAGCGTTTGTTGCTCCGGCGGGTTTACGGCCAGGAATTGATGTTCACGATGGTCGTAACCTTCAGCGTTTTTCTCATCGGCATTGGAATTGTCCAATATGTCTGGGGATTGGCGCCAAAACCCGTCGCTTCCCCGACAGAAATTCTGGTTGACCTTTTCGGCGTGAGCATGCCCTTATACCGGCTGATCATTATCGGCATCGCCGCCCTGGTATATGTCCTGATCCAGCTTCTGCTCAACAGGACGATTATCGGCAGGGCACTGCGCGCCGGGATAGAAGACCCGGACAAGGTTCAAGGCCTCGGAATCAACATCTATCGGATCATTACCTTCACCTTTGTGGTGGCCAGCGGCCTCGCCGGTCTGGGAGGCGCATTGAATGCGCCTCTCAGCATGGTTGGCCCTTATATGGGTTTTGATATGTTGCTTTATGCCTTTGTTACCGTGATCTTAGGAGGCCTGGGCAGCATTAAAGGCACCCTCGTCTCCGCCGTCATCCTGGGACAAGTGATCTCCGTAGGAGGGACGATATGGGCTCCCCTGTCTTATCTGGCACCCTTTCTGGTCATGTTCTTTGTCATCCTGATCAAACCAACCGGACTCTACGGCGTTGAAGGAAAGGCATTCGGTTTTGAGGAGTAGCCGGGCCGATACGTCATCGGATGGATGCCCGCGGAGCCGTAAGGAAGGAGGAAAAATTTGAAAATAGAGAAAGTTTCGGTCATCGGGCTCGGGTTGATGGGGTCGGCTCTCGCCACCCTGCTGATGAGAGCGGGATACCAGGTGTCAGGTTTTGACATCATCCCAAAACAGATGACCCGTCTCACTTCCCTGGGTTTAAGGACCGTCCATTCTCCTCGGGAAGGGGCCCGAGGGGCGGACCTCATCCTCTTGTCGCTTCCATCCTGGAGTGCAGTGCTCCAGGCGATGGAAGGGGAGGGGGGCGTTATGGAGGAGGTGAAAAAGGGACAGATTGTCGTGGATACCAGCACATCCCCTCCGCTGGAGAGCAAGGCTCTGGGAGAGAGGCTGGCGAAGAAGGGGATCGCGTGGATGGATGTTCCCATTTCCGGGTCATCTCAGCAGGCCCGGGAGGGGAATATGGTCTTCATGGCGGGAGGGGATAAAACTGTCTTCAATCGGATCCGGCCCATCCTCGATCAAATCGGCAAAAAAACCGTATATGCCGGGAAGAGCGGCGAGGGAGCGACATTGAAGCTGGTGATCAACCATACCCTTTACCTTAACCAGGCGGCGGCTATCGAGGGTCTGGTCCTGGGGCTCAAAGCGGGTCTTGATCCCGACGTCTTGCTGGATGCAATGACATCAGGGGCCGCCTCGAGCGATTTGCTCATCTCCCGGGGAAAGGATATGCTCCAAGGAGAATTCTCAGCGAAAGGCCCTCTCTTCGTTGCGAACAAGGATCTTGCACTTTCCCTGGAAATGGCGAGGCAATGCGGTGTTGTGTTGCCCGTAGGGGCATTGTATCAGCAGTTTCTGCTGAAAGCCCATTACAATGGCTGGGACCGGGAGGATGCCACATCGGTCATGAAAATATACCAAGGGCTGGCCGAGAGAGCCGGCGATGCCCATCCGTCCCTGCGGAAGGGTAGATCGTCGTCTTGAAACAATCATTTTGCGAAGTAAATCGGTAGAAAGCGGCCAAACCTCGGGATCGGGTTTTCGGATGGATACGGGGAGCGGTCGGGGAAATGATATCGGATGGATCATGGTATGGATGATCGGAGCGGTCGATGAGCGCAACGGATCAAGCGAACTTGCCCGCGGTTCTTCTGATTGCAACATTGGACACGAAGAGCGGGGAAGCTTTGTACCTCAAGGAGAAAATGGAATCCCTGGGATGCAGGGTGCTGTTGCTGGACACCGGGATTCTTGAGGAAAGCGGCAACATTAGCGACGTGGACCGCCATCAGGTCGCGGAGGCAGGAGGATCGTCGATCCAGGAGATGATCGCCTCCGGGGACAAGGGGGGATGCATCGGCGTTATGCGCAAAGGGGCCTGTGTTCTGGCGAAGAGGTTTTTCGACGAAGGAAAGTTTCGGGGCATCATTTCCATAGGGGGTGCACAGGGTACCGATATCGGGACCGCGGCGATGAGGGAGCTTCCGTTCGGCGTTCCGAAATTCATGGTGTCCACCGTCGCCTCCGGGAAGGCGACCTTCGGACCCTACGTGGGAACGAAGGACATCATCCTGATGCACTCCGTGGCGGACATTCAGGGAATCAATTTCATGACCCGGCGGGTGTTCGACAATGCTGCGGCGGCGGTCTGCGGGATGGTCAGGAATGGGAGGGCGGACGGGAGTGCTCCGTCCTCCGGCCGCGTTCCGGTGGCTCTTTCCATGCTCGGCACCATTACCCAGGGAGCGATGAGGGCAAAAAATCTCCTTTTTGAAAGAGGATACGACGCCGTCGCGTTTCATCAGAACGGGACGGGCGGGATCGCCATGGAAGACATGATCCGCGAAGGAATTTTCAAGGGGGTGCTGGATCTCAATCTCCACGAATTGGGGGATTCCGTGGGAGGGGGGCTTCATGCCTCGATTGCGGATTACAGGCTCGAATCGGCGGGGGCGCTCGGCGTTCCCCAGGTCGTTGTGCCGGGAAGCATCAATTACAGCGTGCTGGGACCTGTTGAAACGCTTTCGTTAGAGACGCTGAAAAGAAAATATATCGTTCATAATTCGCAACTTACCCTGGTACGACTATCCAGAGAAGATCTTGAGAAGACAGCAGTGATTACGGCCGAGCGGCTCAACAAGGCCAACGGACCGACGCACGTTTTCATCCCACTGCGCGGTTTTTCACATCCCGACCATGAAGGGAGGGCGCACTGGGATCCGGAGGCCAATGAGGCGTTCATCCATGTGCTGAAGTCGCATCTTTCTTCATCGATACCGTATGATGAACTCGATCTGCACATCAACGACGATGCATTCATCGATGTCGTGGTGGATGAACTCGTGCGATTCATGAATCAATAGGAGGCTTGCATGACAGGAAAAAAAAGAGAGCTGTCCGGTGTTCTTGCTCCGATGGTTACCCCCTTCAGGGACGATAGGGTTTTGTTTTACGGTCTTGCCGATAATGTGGAGAAGATGAACCGTACCGGCTTGGCGGGATACTTTGTGCTCGGAACCAATGGAGAATACAAATCCCTTTCGGTCGAGGAACGTTTTGCGGTCTTGAGAACGGTCGTAAAATATCGGGCGAAGGACAAGTTCGTCATGGCGGGAATGGGTTTCGAAAGCACGAAAGAAACCATCGATATGACCCTGAGGGCGGCGGATGAAGGCGCCGATATGGTGAGCCTTCTCATGCCCCATTTCTTCGCGAAAAAAATGATCCCGGAGGTGCTTGCCGGGTATATCACCAATGTGGCGGATGCTTCTCCGATCCCGGTGCTGCTCTACAACAACCCTTCGGTCGCGGCAGCCGTCACGATCAAGGCCGATCTTCTCAATCTCGTGAAGGATCATCCGAACGTCATCGGCATCAAGGACAGTTCGAGCGAGACATACCTGCAGAACCTGGAGGCGGCAAAAGGAAAGATGTGCGTTCTTGCCGGT
>JAPLJY010000102.1 GCA_026388345.1 Deltaproteobacteria bacterium | reverse complement strand
AGTCGCGTTCAGAAACGTGCATGTTTCGACCAGTTTTCGTTGCTCCGACCCGATCAGCCTATGTGTAGAGTTGTATTTGCTATCGAGATGATGATGTTCCTGATAATTGACACCCTGCGGGTCTTGACGGTATCTACAACTCATCAGATTGATGATTCATTAGCGGTTAATGATTACGTATAGAAAGTGACAATCGAAAGATATCAGTAAAACGATCTCTGAAAATGGTTCCTTTTCATTTCTGTCCTTTATTTTCGGGAGAGATTTCCCTTTTAAAGCGAGTTTCAAAGATCGCATACAGTGTAGGGGTGAATAACAGGGTTAAACAAGTAGAAACGGAGAGTCCGCCGATAACCGCGATCGCCATGGGCGCGTTCGATTCCGATCCTTCGCCCAGTCCGATGGCCATAGGAAAGAGACCCAGAATCGTGCAAAGTGTAGTCATAAGAATGGGCCTCAGTCTCGTCCGCCCGCCAAGGATTACCGCTTCCTCGAGCCCCAGACCCCGTCCGCGTAGACGGTTGGTGTAATCGACCAGAAGGATCCCATTGCTGACCACGATACCGGCCATCATGATCACTCCCATGAAAGAAATCACCGAGAGATTGGTCTGGGTCAGGAAGAGGGCCCAGAGGACACCGATCATTCCCAGGGGAACGGAAAACATGATGATGAATGGATCGATCAGTGACTTGAACTGGGAAGCGAGGACCATATAGACCAGCACAACAGCCAGGATCAGGGCTCCAAACAAAGCGACGAAGGATTCCCGCTGGCTTTCTACGGCCCCGGTCAGCTTGATTTTGAAGTTTGGAGCCACCTGCATCTTATCCAGTTTCCCCTGGATCTCCCCGGCCACGCTCCCGAGATCCCGCCCAAAGGTATTGGCCGTTACGTGGACGATCCGTTGCTGGTACTTGCGCTCAATCTGGATGGGCCCCGCCCCCCGGCTGATGGTGGCGATATTGTCGATGGAGATGGGCCTGCCCTGGGAGTTCGGCACAAATATCTGGCTAAGGTCGCTGAGGGAATTGCGGTCGCTCTCCTGGGCCCGGACGGTGATATCGTACTGATTTCCAGTCAGAGGGTCTGAAAAGACCGACGCCTTGTACCCGTTGATGAACGTTTGCACGGCCTTGGCTACCTGAGACACGTTCAGTCCCATGAGGGAGGCCCTCTCCCGGTCGATAACGATATTCTGTTGGGGATAGTCCTGCTCCCTGCTGATGCGCACGTCCCTTGCCCCCGGGGTCGAACGGGCCAGGGCAGCCACCTCGGCGGCCAGCTTCCCCGATGTCGCGAGGTCATATCCGAGAATTTCGATGTCGATGGGGTTCTCATTCCCGAAGGAAATCAGCCGGGAAACCATCCCCCCGGAGCTGAAGAAGATGCGCACGCCGGGGAATTCCCGCATCATGATCGGGCGGAGTTTGTCCATCAGGGCTTCGGAACTGAGATTTCTCTTTCCGGGATTGACGAGCAGGGTCCGGACCCATCCCGTATGGGGCCCGGTATTTTGAGAAAAGAGTGCCGACCGCGAAGACGTGGGCAACCCAAAATTGACCTGGATCGCCTGGGTTTCCGGGCCGATGGTGTCGCGGATGATCTTTTCCATCCTGGCTACGGCTTGGATCGACTCCTCCAGGCGCGTCCCCACGGGAAGTTGCACCACATAGCGGAATTGGCTTTCATCCATGGAAGGGAAGAATTCCGTTCCAATGAAGAGGTAGAGCGGCAGGCTGGCCAGGAAAGTGACGCTTACCGCCAGGACGACGGTCTTGCGGTGAGAAAGGGTCCAAGTCAGGGTGTTCTGGTACAGGGTGTCGATCTGGTCGAACCACCCTTTGAACCGCCACTTCAGCCGGTCCAGGGCCGTGGGATCCGGAGGCAATGCCTCTTCGGTCTCCGGGTGCAGATACTTGCGCGAAAGAACGGGGATCACGGTGAGAGAGACAAAGTAGGAAGCGATCAGGGAGAAGGCCACGGTCAACGCCAAAGGGGTGAAAATGAGCCTGGCGATACCCGAGATGAACGCGATCGGCAGAAAGACGATGATCGTCGTCACGGCGGAAGCCAGGACGGCCCGACCAACCTCGCCCGCGCCATGGACGGCGGCATCCTCCGGGGTCTCGCCGGCGCTGCGATGACGGTAGATATTTTCCAGCACCACGATGGCATAATCCACCAGACACCCGATGCCCAGGGCCAGGCCTCCCAGGGTAAAAACGTTCAGCGTCAGTTTGTTCAAGTAGAGGAGGATGAACGCACAGACCAAGGAGATGGGGATCGCAAGGGAGACGATCATCGTGCTGCGCGCATTCCGGAGAAATATCAAAATGACGAAAACGGCCAGAAACGCCCCCATGAGGGCTTCGTGCTGCAGGTTTTTGATGGAGTTGCGGATATAGGTGGACTGGTCGAACAGTTCCACCATCTTCACCCCCGGCGGAAGCAGCTTTTGAATGCCGGGCAAGGCCTTGCGGACGTCATCCACCACCTGAATGGTGTTGGTGCCCGAGGTTTTCTGGATGGACAGGGAAACGCCGGGTTGACCGTTGATGCGGATGATATTCGTCTGGTCCTGGAAATCATCCTCTACTTTGGCGATGTCGCGGATGTATACGGGTTGTTTCCGTCCGCTGGTCACAATAATATCTTCCATGGGCTTGACCAGGCTGAACTGGGTTTCGGTGAACACCCGGTAGTCGAAAGGCCCGGCTTTGATGTTTCCCGAAGGGATGATCAGATTGGACTGCTGGATGGCTTGAATCACGGTTTCGCAGGACAGGTTGAAAGCCTGGAGGCGTTGCCGATCAAAACGCACACAGATCTCCCGGACTTTCCCTCCCGTCACGCCCGCGGAGGCGACGTTCGTCACATGTTCGAGTTCCGGTTCTACGATATTGTACGCCAGATCATAGAGCTGACCTTCGCTGAGCCCTCCGCCCATCAGGGCAAGATTCATGACCGCCATCTGGGATACGTCGAATTTGCGAATGATCGGATACTGCATGCCCTTGGGGAGGTCGCTGAGAATCAGATTGACGGCCTGCAGAACATCCGACTGGGCGCTGTCCAGATTCGTTCCCCAGTTGAAATAGATGCTCACCAGGGAAGCCCCCTGGCGGGAAATCGAAGAGACATACTTCACGCCGTTCACCGTGGAAACGGCTTTTTCCACAGGATAGGTCACCATTTTTTCCATATCCTGGGGATTCGCTCCGGGATAGAAGGTCCCAACGGAAATCGAAGGGAACGTGATGTCCGGGAACATATCCACCGGCAGCTTGATGAAAGAAATGACTCCCAGAAGGATGACCCCCAAAACCAGCATGAGGATGGCAATGGGGTTGCGCAGGGCGAATTTGGCTAAATTCATGCATTAAATCCTCAATCGGCCGCTTTTTTCTCCGAATCGGCTGTCAGGCGCACCATGCTCCCATCTTTCAAGGAATCCTGACCGACGGTGACAACCTTCTCCCCGGCCCTTACCCCCTCGATGATTTCCACGGAAGTATCCTTGATCAGACCCTTGCGGATGGTGCGGGCGAAGGCCTTGTTGCCGCTTATGACGTATACGATCTCTTTATCTCCCATCGTGACCAGGGACTGGATGGGAACGAGCGTCGCCGCCGGATTGGACCGCAGGATAATCTCCGCCGCACCGAACATCCCGGGGTTCAGGATATATCCCGGGTTCGGGATGGAAATTTGAATTTCGGCCGTGCGGGATTGCATATCAATAGCCGGATTGATGACGGAGATGCGAGCGGGGAAGGTCTTCCCGGGAAAGGCCGTGACCGTCACCTGCACAGGCTGACCGACGCGCAGGCGCACAAATTCTCGTTCGATGACGTTCACCACCATCTTAACTTCGCTAAGATCCATCAAGGTCAGCATGGGGGAGTCGGCGTCCTTGACCGACTTGCCCGGGTCGATGTGACGCCTGGTCACTGTCCCACTCATGGGCGACAGGATACTCAGGTTCGCGAGCTGTGCCTGGCTCAAGTCCATGCTCGCTTTGGCCTGTGCCAATTGCGCCTCGGCCAGGGCGATGTCGTTTTCCCAGGTCTTCTGCCGGATGCTGTTCAGGGCCAGGTCGTAAGCCGCTTTGGCTACGTTGTATTTCGTTCGGGCCTCGTCAAGCTGTTTCCTGGGCAGGAGTTCCTCCTGGTACAATCCCTCGGTACGCCGAAGGTCCGACTCGACCATGTCCATGTTGGCCTTCGTCTGTTGAATCTGTGACTGAACAGCCTCTTCGGAGGTTGCCTTCACCTGCTTCAAGCGGGCAGCAGCCGCCTCCACGTTGGCCTTTGCCTGGGCTACGCTGGCTTCTGCTTCCCGGGAGTCCATAACCACTAATACTTGCCCGGCTTTTACCCGGTCCCCCTCCCGGACGTTGATCTTCTCCACCCGTCCCTGGACCTTGGAGCTAATCGTCACCTGAGTTTCAGGGACAATATCTCCGGTCCGGAGAAGTTTCTCCTCCACCAGACCTTGGTTCACGGAAGCAACGTCCACCATGGGGACCTGGCTCGTCCTGCCTCTTGTCGGTTCCTCATTTTTGGCTGAGATTATCTGAGCAACTCGGAGTGCACCCAGCGATACCAAGGCCAGGATAACAAATACGATCGCTGCTTTTTTAGCTCGCCTCATATTTCCTCTTTTTTTATAATCATTATATCCTGCAATGAAAATTATCTTGCAAAAACCCTTTAAGTGAAACCGCTACGTGACTTCCCGTAAACGCGGCACTATTCAAGATGCATATCAACAAGGTCAGATACATCGCCATCGATATAAACGGATTTAGCAAAGCAAAATCCGCTAATTATCTCATAATTGTCGTCGTTATCCCTATTCGCCGGCTTCCGCCCAAGCCAAAATACCGGCTCCTGTTGCTCCCGCCCGTTGATAACAAAATCCCTAAAATCACTCTGGATACCGATCCTCCCCGATAGCTTCCCGGATCAGCGAGATGACCTGCCTTAATTGCTCGTACTACATTTTAGGCCAGATTGCAGCGGTTTTTTAGCAATTATGAGTTGAAATGTTGTGCTGAGGGGAAAAATCAAAACATCAACAGTTCAGGAAGGAGCGGAGCCCCACGATCACCTGAAATATCTCCCCCTCCAATTTGCGCCTTTCACTCCGCATTCATTGACCTATCTAGATCAGCCGCCCTGAACATTAGTATTTGAAGTTTAGCGAAGTCCTTCACAGAATCCCCCGCAGCTTGCCGCGGAGAGCTTGATTTATATAGATTCATTTCGAGTAGATAGAAATCCGATGTGGTTTGAAAGTTAGACGATATTTCCCTTTGGTCAATATGATGCCAAATTTATGAAATGACGCCCTCAGGGATTGTTGAACCGGCCAACATCGAGCCACTCCGCGAGCATGGAAGCATAATCGGGCTCCAGGTGAAGGGTGGAATAGAGGAACACGCTGGATGCCGACGTTGTGATCGGAAGGATATCCCGATACTGCTCTTCTGCCGCCATCCGTTCCAGATGGTTCAGGACCTCCTGGCGGGTAAGGTCGTAGGGCGGTTGGGTGAAAATATCCAGAGGCACGGGGCGGGGGTAGGTTGCAGAGTTTTCCCGAACGGTCTCAGCGATGAGGCGCAGGGGATCGCCCTGTTTTTGGAGCAGGATCCTTGCATACGTCGCAGTGATAAAGTGTGAGGAGTAATAGCGCCGGGAACCGTCATCGAGAGCAAGCTCATGGATATCCTCACTCTCTTCAACTCCTTTTTTGAGGATGTTTCCGACCTCTTCCCCCGGCTCTGCCACAGGCAAGGCAAAAAGATGTTGATCGACCATCCTGCGTATAATCTCGGACCCCGAAATGAGCTGACCCGCCTCACTCTCCTGCCGGATCATGGCGGCTATGGCCCGAGCTGCGCCCTCTCCTTCCTTCGCCCTGTTTGTCTCAAGCACGTTTTTCGCCTTCAGTATGGCCTGGCTTTGGAAATCACCCATCTGGTCAGGGCAGCAGATTTTTCTTGCCCAACTCCGCAGCAACCTGAGCCAGACCGAGTTTTTGGTAGGTTTGGCGTGTCGGGGCGCCGGTGATTCTGTCCCAGCCCAGTTCGTCGTAAAACATCTCCAGGGCGACTTTGGTATCGTTCCGATCCATGTGCGTGGTTCCCTTGGTGAAGGGGGCCTTCCCCGACTTATCGGTGAACACCCACTCGGGGATGGTGTCGTGCATCGTGCGCATCTCCTTCGTTCTCATATCGCGGATCGTCAGGGCCCGATGCAGCGCGAAGATGCGTTCAGCTACTTGGTCCAGCTCCCGCCGGTCTTTCTTATCCCCCGTCGCAAGGCTGTAAAGCATCGACTCGATGGAGTCATCGCCGCGGTAACCCCGTTCTTTGAGCGGTGACGCCACCCAGGGCCCCATCCAGTTGCAGAGGGAGAGGGAATCATGGAGCTCCTTCCGGAGCAGTGACCACTTGGCCATCTTGGCCTTGGATGGGTTCATCGGGGTGTAGGCGCCTACCGCATCGACGGCGCCGGGCGAGCCCCAGATCTCGGCGGCCAGGCCCTTCTGCACGGAAATCGGCAGGCCATTCCGGACGAAATTGCTGTGGGAGTGACACTGGGCGTCGCGGTTGTACGGCAGGTTGATGAGGAGCCCGCATTGGCCCGCGTCCTCCGTTGAGTGGTGCTTGGGATGGCCCATCTTCCAGTAGGCAAGCTCTTTATCCTTCACCCAGATCGCTTCCGGTATTGCCCAGCGTTCAAGGAGATAGCCCGTCCCGAGGCCCAGAGCGGTTCCCAGTTCCCCATCCTTGGAGGCGATCCGTGGCAAGAGCTCGAAGAGAAAAGCGGGGTCTCCCTTTTCGTATTTGCTCCAGGAGTAGCTTTTGAATTCCTTTTCTTCCAGTTTCTTCTTGATGAACCCTTCATAGTAGAGTTTCTTGAAATCACGCTGCAATTGGCTGTAGTTGCACCATAGGCCAAGGTCATCCGCCAGGTGCATGCCGACCATGGAAGCCTCCACATTTGTCATGCCCCTCGGGCCGTCAGGAAATTCTTTGAAGAAGGAGCGGCCGAAATTGAGACCGCCGCATGTGTTTTGCCCCACATCCGGGATGCCATATTTCACAGACACGGAAGGAACCTTCAACATCGTGTGGCACCGGATGGGACAGCTTGTACAGCCATTTCCCCGGACGGTGTACTGCCATGCGATATCGCCCATGAAGAAGGCGGCATTGTTCGTCCGGTAGGCGATCCGGTTCAGGTTGTGGGGTTCGCACGTTCCTGTTTCTATGGGTCGAGGTGCGGCTCCCCAGGAACGCCCTCTCCCGCCCTTCCAACGGCTTCCGGACTCATGAAACTCCGCCCACGGCTGAGGCTCGCTGGGAACGACGTGCTGGTTGTTGGCCCCGAGAAGGGAGAGGTGGAACTTGATCAGCTTTTCCCACTCCTCTCTGTTGCCGGCAATCCGGACGCAGCCGGTGCCCTGCACCCCAATGGCTTTGAGGTTCTTGGACCCCATCACCGAACCGATTCCGCCGGCGGAGTGGGAAACGGAGTTCATCACCACAGACATGGGAACCAGGTTTTCGCCCGCCTGACCGATGGCGGCCACCACCGACTCGGACCCCATCATTTGCGTGATCGCAGAGGTCGTCCGGCGGATGCCTTCCCCCCAGAACCGGCGGGCATCCTGAATCTCCACCTGCTCATCGACGATCGACAACCAGACGGGGCGGTCGGCCCTCCCCTGGATGACAAGGGCATCGTACCCCGCATATTTCAGCTTGGCGGCAAACTGCCCGCCCATATGTCCGCTCGCCACCAAGGGCTTTGGCCAACAGGTCGGCCAGAGGGTGGTGATGGCCGTTCGGCCGTTGCAGGGGGCGCCGGTCCCCGCCAGGGGTCCCACCGCGAAGATAATTAGGTTTTCAGGGTCGTTGGGCTTGGTCCCCGCAGGGACCTCGTCCCACATCACCTTGTATCCGATCCCCGTGCCGCCCAAATAGTCCTTGTACTTCTCGACTGTGTCCTCGGTCCAGGTACGCCCGGTCGATAGATCAACACGAAGCACCTTTCCGGACCATCCTCCGTATCTGGCCATGGCATTTCCTTTTACACGCCCTTCTCTTCAGGTTCACCGGGCTCTTCCTCATAGCCCACAATCATTGCCTTGATGTGGGAAAAAGCCGTCCGCCCGAGGGTTGCCATGTATACATGGACCACCAGGTAGAGGGCAAACACATAGGCGCCGATCACGTGGATGGCATCCAGGACCCCCACGATGTCCCAAAGCAGAATATATTTGCGGAAGAAAAGGATATCGCTGTAGAGGAGGCCCGTGACCACCAGGACCGGGGTCAAGAGGCCCATGATCGCTCCATAGGCAAGCTTCTGGAGAGGGTTAAATATCTCCTCGGGTGACGGCAGGAAAGGGTTCTCCTCCCCCTTGAAAATAGAGAACAGATAGAACCTTGCCTGGCTGAAGACCCCTTTGAGGTCCCGCCGCCTCATCACATAGTGCCGTCTCAAATGATCACTGACCAAGCCATAAACGAGCCAGATGACAAAAGAAACCGCCATCGCCCAGCCGGCGTATTTGTGGACCATGAGAGCCGGATCGTTGGGCCGCAGGGAGGCAATCCCCGGTATTCGCAGCTGGGCGCCGGTTATGAGGAGGACAACGACCAGGAAAGCGTTCAACCAATGCCATATCCTCAGGGGCAGGGGATGGAGATAAGTTCTTTTCATCGTTTCACCACCTTCCGCAGCACGGCATGGGCAACCACGGAAACCACCGCAAGGGGAAGCAAAAGCGCGCCGGCCAGATCGATCCACTTGAAGCCGAACTCCCGTGCGGAGAAGGGTCTGCCTCCTTTCGCCGAGCCCGGGAACATTCCCATCCCCTGACGGACGTTCTTCGCTTGACCGGGGAGGTGGCACTCCTGGCAGCCCACGGATCGCTCCGATGGAATCCCCGCCGTTGTCATCAGGCGAGGGGGGAACTTGCGGGTCAGGTCACGCCAGGAAACATAACTGAGGGATTCGGCAGGGCAGGCCTCCACACATTTGGGTTTCCCGTTGCAGAGGTGGCACTTGGTCGCTTTGCGGGAATCCGGATCGAAGGAGATCATCTCCCAGGGACAGGCTCCCAGGCAGATCTTGCAGCCCGTGCACTTTTCCAGGTCGACCGTTCGCGTATAGCCCGGAGGCGCCGCCACGATGGCATTCTCCGGACAGATGTTGGCGCATGGCACAGGGTGCGGGCACTGCTTGCAGAGGTCCAGCAAAACCAGCCCGTCCCCCCAATTGCCCTGTCCCTCCCGCCAGTCCAACACCACTTCGGGCCCGAAGTTGAGGTTCCGGCCCACTTTGATCCTCGATATGGCCGGATTTGCCCTGCCCTCGTTGAATTCAGTACAGGCCAATTCGCAACGCCCGCATCCGACACACTTCATTGGGTCCGCCACCACGATCCCCTGGGCCTGTTCCATAATGATCAAGGGCTTTATGGCCCCTTGGGCGAAAACAGGTTGGAGCGTAGATATTCCTATGATCGATATCCCGCCCCATTTCAAGGTCTGTCGACGGGTACACAGAGGATTCAGACTGAACGAGTTGGAACCAACTTCCAGAATCTCCTTTTTCTCACTACGCCTTTCCATGTGAAATCCTTAATGAGTGAGAAACTCGAACCGGTTCTCTTTTGCGTCACCAAACATTACCCCTAATTTCCATCTACTTGGTAATTGATAAGAAATTCTTTATTTGCGGTGAGAGTATATGAAGAACGTTCTTGAGTGTCAATGTAATATTGGCCACAAAATATGAGGTATCAGTGATCGTTATAAAAGATCATGGTAATTAGCCCCGTTCTGGCACCAGATCGCACAGATAGTTGGCGACCAGGTCAAAAATATCAGAGTTCCGGTTATTATAACGAAACTCCAGCTCTTTCAAATAGAGAGGGAAGTACTCCTTGGAGACGCCATGGTGCTTGATGAATCTTTCCTTGGCCCAGCTCCAGAATCCCTCCATGCCGTTGATGTAAACCTTGCCGGAAGAGAAATACCTGTCGAGGTCCACCTTCAGATGCCGGTATCCGCAGAACATCAGGCTATCATAGCTCCTGAATTTATCTGTGTAGACCACAGATCCCCTGCGGACCTTCTTGACGGTAAGCCCCATAAGGGTTTCCGCCGTAACATTAGGCACGACATTCACATGGACCAAGCCATCTCTTTCCAGAATGCCAAAGACGGGGACCTTGCCGGCAGCGCCTCTTCCCCGGTTGCCTTTCCTGCGGCCGCCGAAGTAGGCCTCATCCAACTCGATTTCTCCTCCCAGCAAGGCATCCGCATCCTCGGCATGGCTCAGGATGGACATTCGGATCGTGTTCACGGCGCCATAGACGGCCTTATAAGATATCGTCATCTGCCTGGCCATCTTGTGGACGGATACTTCCAATTCAAAGAGCTTGATGATGGACAGCCACTGAATACAGCTCAGGCGTCCACGGTTGATCCAGCGACCTGAGAAGTCATGGAAGGTGTAATCACAACGGGAGCATCTATACCTTCCATCACATAATTTATAGAGCTTTCTCTGGCTGCAGCGAGGGCAAAACCGTTGATGGTTTTTGAAGCATTTTCCCAGCAGATATCTTCTGGCTTTGCTCTCGTTGGATATAAATTCATAATAACATGTTAGATCCATATGGCACCCTTATCACAGGTGCCAGAGTAGGGTCAATTACCAAGATCATTATAAAAAATTGTGGAATGTTTTTTGAGACTTCTTATGTGTGGTTTCAAGGAAGGCAGCCGAATCCCATACACAATGGTAAAAATACGTTGTAAAGACATCTCATGTTAATCCGTATTCAACAAAATTCTCCGGAGGTCCAGTATTAACATTAGTATTTGCTATCAGTTAGGGAAAGGGGCTGCGGTAATTCGAAGCCTCTCCTTCCTATTCACGCTGGCCGGGAAACCGGCTCCGTAACGCAGCGACAACGGCCTCGTCCGCCTTGACGGAAAATATGTTGACAGGAGAGAAGCCCCGCCGCCAGGCCAGGGAAAGCGTTAGCAGCAAGGCGGCGGCCGTGATAACGACATTTGGCCAAGCGTTCAGTTCCCATTGGCCGGACCAGGAGAACTGGACGTCTGCCAAAACAGGAAACAGATAGGAGATAGTCCAGATCGTCCCGTCCGGACCGCGACCGCTCAGGATATCTCCCAGCAGGTGGATGTGAAAACTGAGAAGGACAAGGAAGGTGGTGAGTCCTTTCTTTTTCGAAAGGGCATAGCCCGTGGCGGCAAGGATGAGGCCGAAAAAGACATTGTGGGCAAGGACATGATGATATTGGCCGTAGAGGTACAGGCCCGCCCCCTGGTCCTGGGAGGCAATGCCGGTAAGGATCCCCAGGCCGTCGGCATCAGGGATGACACCCGCCAAGGTGACCAGCGCCCTGTCTCTCCGCTCCAAGTGATCTACGTTGGCGATCAGCCATCCAGTCAGAAAATGCGTTGCCGGGTTCATATGCAGTTTCTCTATCTACATTGAGTCTGTCATTATACCTTGATTAAGAACAAATTTCCCTTCCTTTTTTTCGCCTTTGAAAAGGAGGCGGGGGCGTGATAAATAGGCATCACCTCATTGGAGAAGCCGCTCCGGCAGAATACGGGCATACCGGACAGACTAAGGAGAAGATCATGCGCATCGCCATCATGGGACAGGCCGCCTTCGGCGCCAAGGTCCTGGAAACGTTATCGGACAGGGGGGAGGAGATCATCGCCGCCTGGCTCCCCCAGGGGAAACCGGGGGGAAGGCCCGATCCCCTGAAGACCGTCGCCGAGGGCCGCGGGATCCCGGCCCATCAGCCGGAAAGCTACAAGGCGCCGGAGACCCTCGCGGCGTTCCGGGCCACGAATCCCGATCTGCTGATCATGGCCTTCGTCACCGACATCATCCCGTTTTCCTTCGTCACGGTTCCGGCACGGGGGGCGATCTGCTATCATCCGTCCATTCTTCCCCAACACCGCGGCGGGAGCGCGATCAACTTGGCGCTGATCATGGGGGACCAGGAGACGGGACTTTCGATCTTCTGGACCGACGCGGGGATCGACACGGGACCGGTCCTCCTCCAGAAGCGGATCCCCATCGGGCCCGAAGATACGACCGGCTCCCTCTACTTCAACCGGCTCTTTCCCCTCGGCGTCGAGGCGATCGCGGAGTCCGTCGATATGATCAAGTCGGGGCGGGCGCCCCGTCTGGTTCAGGACGAGAGCCTCGCCACCTACGAACCGCTCTGCAACGACAAGGTCGCCGGGATCGACTGGGGGAAACCCGCGGCGGAGGTCCACAACCTCATCCGGGGCTGCGACCCCCAGCCGGGGGCCTATTCGTTTTATCGGGGGAAGAAGGTCCGCTTCTTTGAGGCCGGGATTGCGGACATTCACCGTCCGGAATCCCGTCCCGGCGAGGTCCTGGCGGCCGACGAGGGCGGATTCGCCGTGGCCGCCGGCGGCGGGGCGATCCGGATCGGAAAGGTCAGGACGGACGCAGGCAAGCAGGACGCCGCTGCCTTCGCCGCGGAGGCGGGGCTGAAGCCGGGGGAGAGCTTCGCGGCCGCCTGATTTCCGATTGCCGGGGATTCCATGCAGCATCATCCAGTGGAGGAAGGTCATGACGGCAGATGAGAAGGACGACTTAAAGGAAGAACTGCACGGGTACAAGGCGAAGATCACCCCCTCGACGAAAGCGACGCTGACGTGGCGCCGGGACCTGGTCTTCGTGGGGACGACGCCGCATGGCTATGAGCTCGAATTCGATGCCGAGGCCCAATGGGGCTGCAAGCCGACGGAGGCCCTGCTGATGTTGCTGGGCGGCTGCATGGCCATCGATATCGTGTCCATCCTGAAGAAGATGCGGATGGATATCAACCATTTCCGGATCGACATCGCCGGGGAGCGGAATCCCGATCCGCCCCAGTTCTTCAGGGAGGTGGAGATGGTCCTCCACCTTGCCGGCAGGAACCTGGACTCCCGCCGGATCGATCGCGCCATAGCCCTTTCCCGGAATAAGTACTGCTCCGTCTATAACTCCCTGCGCCCCGACCTGACACTGAATGTTCGCTATACCTTGGAGGAGGCGAAACCGGCCTCCTCATAACCCCCGGGCAGTGTGGAACAAGATCCGGTCGGAACGGCAAGATGGTCCGCGAGGGGTTCGGGGAACGGGATGGGGCATCATCATATCCATCGGATAAGCTTGTACAACAGACGATCGACAGCATCGATGAGATGCTTAAAATCTCCCCCGTGACTCATTGTTGAACCGAAGAGTTCCTGTCTCAGGCGCCGGATTTCCTCGTCATCGCAGACAAGCGGGGAAAGCGGGGCCTTCTGCATGTAAAACCGCTCCCGGACCAGAAGGCGCTGTGCCTTAGCAACAAAAGGGGCAATCTGCCGCCGGATCTCAATCAAATCCGGATGTAGCCGGGCAGGGTCTATGGATTCGGGAAGTCCCGGCCGCACTTCAGGATATCCGAAGCGGTTATGATCGAGACGTTTTCTGATTTCCGCAACCATCACGGCCAAGGTGGAGTATTCCAGGCCCCGAACGCCCCGGCGCCAATGAAGGAGCAGGGGATTCCGCCAATACCACAGAAAATTTCTCGCGCCGGTGTCGATCAGATCCGCAACAGCCGCCTGGATTTCCCCGATCAATTCAAGAACCTCTTGCGCGAGATCCAGGCCGGAGAGTCCCTCCGCTTGCGGCAGATCCGGATCGGATCGTCCCTCTGCGCTTCCTGTGCCGGTTTCAGGACAAACAGAACCGTTGGAAGACAGATAGGTCCAAAGGTTTTTAAGAACAACGGCGCCGTCCCGGTCTCCGGGCGTATCGAAATGGACCAGCGACAGAATCACCCTCCCGCGACCGAACCGCCCCTCTATTGCCGCAGGCTCACCGCACAGACGCGCCGGGTCCAGAAGGATCCCGTAGCGCTGCTCCAGATCGGACCAGCCGACGATTCCGCCGTCCGCCACATTGATATCCGAGCTGAAGGCGTCCGTTTGCGGATCTTCATACCTGGCCAGTACATGGACATTCGAATCCGCGATCCGGAACTGCGAGGGCCACCAGGCGCAGAAGACGGGCGTTTCAACGTCTTGCCAGATCACATGCCCGGTGCAGTAAAGGCGGATACGACCGCTGAAGCTGGGAACCCTTTCCGAAGAGGGCCTTCTCCGGATCGGCAAGAGATCGAGGCCGTTTTCCGTGGCCATTCCCGCCCCGCCGCAGATCCCCAGATAACTGCCGCCGGCGGCGACGAAACGCCGGATCTCTTCCCTCCCCCTCTCTCCCAATGTGCTGATCTTGTTCGACGCCCAGCCGCCCGGCACAAAGAGCATCCGGTAGCGGTAAAGCCCTCCCTCCCGGATATCCTCCGCCCGGAGGAGGTCAAAGGGCAGTCCCGCCTCCTTGAGCGCCCGCCAGGCCATCACTCCCCAGAGGAATGAATCGTCCCAGAGCAGGGCGCAGGGTCTTTTGGGAAGGGTTTCGGCGTCGCCATGGGAATGACCGTTGATCAAGGGTGCCATATCTTTCGTTGCCTCGCTCTGATGTGATATGGATCGGGGGAAAACCACAGCATGACCTATATCGATTTTGGCACGTTATTCCAAATGAAAAATGCAGAGCCTCTGATAAATCTTTTTTTTTTGCAGATTGTGTTGTAGAATCAACCACGATTTTTTTCGCTCCGGGATTCTACCAGGTTCTTTCAAGTTTTTAATGCGTTACGTCGGTATCTTCAGACTGGGTGCAGCACCCGCAACCATGAGACGGATCGTCTTAGGAAGGAGAGGCATATGAAAGAGAACGGTTTTCAGAAACTCTGGAAGACGGAAGATTGGTGGTCGGTATGGCTTGGCCTCGGTATCGTCATTGTATCCATTATTGCGCTGTGGTCCGGCGCCTCCATCAAAGGATGGGCCATCCTTCCCGGCAAGGTGAGTGATTTCGGAAAGGTCTGGGCCGATCTGGCGAAAAATTTCGGCGGTTATCTGACCATCTTTATTGTATTCGGCGTGGTCTTCAGTTTCTCAATGAAGATCATGGGCCACAAGTTGAGCCAGTTCATCCCCGGATTCATCATCCTTTTTGTCGGTTCGCTGATCATCTTTTACCTCGCGGGTCTGCAGTTCATGATCGACTTCAACATCGAGGCCCCGCTTCTTGCCCTCATCATCGGCCTGATCATCTCCAACATCTGGAAGATGCCCGATTGGATGAAGGTCTCCCTGCGGACGGAATACTACATCAAAACCGGTATCGTCCTTCTGGGGGCGACGCTGCCTGTGACCCTCATCCTCAAGGCAGGTCCCGCCGCCCTGATGCAGGCCACCATCATCTCCGTCTGCACATGGCTTGCGATTTACCTGGCCGCGACGAGGATCTTCAAACTGGAACCCCAGTTCGGCGCGGTCCTGGGCGTCGGCGGCGCCATTTGCGGCGTCTCCGCCGCCATTGCCGTGGGCGGCGCGGTGAAGGCCAAGAAAGAGCACATCTCGATTACCATCGCCATCGTCACGGTCTGGGCCATTATCATGATCTTCGTCCTCTCCTTCGCCATGAAGCAACTCGTTCCGAACACCATCTCCCCCGGTGTGGCGGGCGCCATCATCGGCTCATCGGAGTTTGCCGATGCGGCCGGTTTTGCCGTGGCCGCGGAGCTGGCCACCCGTTTCGGCGATGTGCCGATCCAAACCTTCACCCTGATGAAGGTCATCGGCCGGGACATCTGGATCGGGATCTGGTGCCTCATCCTGGCCTTCGTTTCGGTCATGTTCTGGGAAAAGGGCGAGGGGGAAAAGAAAAGCGCCGTCGGGGCCGGGATCATCTGGGAGCGTTTCCCCAAATTCGTCCTCGGATTCCTGGCTGCCTCCATCATCGTCAGCATTGTCGGAACGATGATCCCGGCGGACTATCTGGGCAAGGCCAAATGGGAGGGGAAATTCAAGGGGAAGGATTACAAGGCGGATTTCTCGCAGTTCCAGGTCCCGCCGGAGTTCGCCGATCGTCTGGTCGTTGATCCGGTAAAAAAGACCCTGACCTTCAAGGGCCTCCTCTCGGGGAATGACCTGAAGGCGCTCAAGGCAAAGGTCACCGACCCGGGCCAGATCGCGGCGATCAGCCAGCTCTCCGCCAGCTCGAACTGGGAAAGCAGTGTCTTGGATCCCGATGTGATCGCACCGATCAAGAAGCTCCGTTCCTGGGCCTTCGTCCTCTGCTTCCTGTGCATCGGCCTTTCCACCCGTTTCAAGGAGATGTTCACCTTCGGGATGAAGCCCTTCTGGGCCTTCACCATCGGCGTCCTGATCAATGTCCCCTTGGGCATTATCCTGTCCGCAATCGTCTTTGCGGATTACTGGATGAAGGTTTAAAGGTCCCTTAACCGCCCGCCCGCCGCCCGATGGCGACGCAGTTCACCTTAGCCATCGGGGCGGCTGGCAACAAAAATCGGAAAGCACGTGCGCGTGCTTTTCCTCCACAGGTTTACCTGCAACGCCGATTGAACGGACAATCGGAGATAAAGAGGAGGTGTCAATTATGGCGAAAAGACAGACTCCCCTTCTGGATCAACTGGAAGGGGGAAAATGGCCGAGCTTCGTGAAGGACATGAAGCAGGCTGCCGAGAAAAGCCCCATGGCGGAGGATCTCCTGGGGCAACTGGAGCTATCCTATAAGGAGAAGATCGGGCACTGGAAGCACGGCGGCATCGTCGGCGTCAAGGGCTACGGTTCCGGTGTGATCGGACGCTATTCGGACCGCCCCGAGCTCTTTCCGAACGTCCAGGCCTTTCACACCATGCGGGTCAATCATCCGACGGGCTGGTTCTACAAGACGGATGTGCTTCGCCGCCTCTGCGATGTCTGGGACAAGCACGGCAGCGGCCTGACGAACATGCACGGCTCCACGGGAGATGTGATCCTCCTGGGAACGACGACGGATCACATCCAGCCCTGCTTCGACGATCTGACCGAGGCGGGATTCGACCTCGGCGGTTCGGGCTCCGCCCTCAGGACCCCGAGCGCCTGCGTGGGCCCTGGGCGCTGTGAATGGGCCTGCATCGACTCTCTCGATGCCTGTTACAACATCACCATGAGTTTCCAGGACAAGATCCACCGTCCGATGTTCCCCTACAAGTTCAAGATCAAGATCTCGGCCTGCCCGAACGACTGCGTCGCCTCCATCGCCCGTTCGGATCTTTCCGTCATCGGCACCTGGAAGGGGAATATCCGCATCGACCAGGGGGAAGTCGCGGCCTATGTCGCATCGGGCCTCGATATCCAAAAGGAGGTCTGCGACCTGTGTCCGACCCAATGTATGGAATGGGACGGCAAGAAACTCAAGATCTACGATGAGGACTGCACCCGCTGCATGCACTGCATCAACCTGATGTCGAAGGCCCTCCGGCAGGGCGAGGAGAAAGGCGCAACGATCCTCGTCGGCGGAAAGGCGCCGATCCTGCAGGGAGCCCTCCTGTCATGGGTGATCGTCCCGTTCATGAAGATAGAGCCGCCCTATGAGGAGCTCAAGGACCTGATCCTCCGAATTCAGGACTGGTGGGATGAAAACGGCAAATCCCGGGAGCGGCTTGGCGAGCTGATCAAGCGCCTTGGGATGAGGGTTTTCCTGCGGGCGGTGGGACTGCCTGCGGTGCCGCAGATGGTCAAGGCCCCGCGGACAAACCCGTATGTCTTCTTCTGGCCCGAAGACATTAAAAAGGAGGTGAAGTAAGATGGCAAAGACGGATATCGGCCCCCCTGATTACAAGACGATGCTTCCTCCCGTCATATCCCGGAACTACGGGAAATGGCGTTATCACGAAATTCCCCGGCCGGGTGTCCTGGTCCACACGGCGGAGTCGGGAGAGGTGCTCTACACGGTCCGCGCCGGATCGCCCCGCCTCCTCTCAACGGAACACATCCGGGAGATCTGCGAGATCGCCGATAAATACTGCGACGGCTATCTGCGCTTCACGAGCCGCCACAACGTCGAATTTCTCGTGTCCGACCAGGGGAAGGTGGCCCCCCTGCTGGCGGAACTGGAGAAACGCGGCTTTCCCGTCGGCGGAACGGGACACGCCATCTCGAATATCGTCCACACCCAGGGCTGGGTGCACTGCCACACGCCGGCGACGGACGCCTCCGGCCCCGTGAAGGCCCTGATGGATGAGATTTACGAATATTTTGTCACGATGAAGCTTCCCGCCCATGTGCGGATCGCCCTGGCCTGCTGCCTGAACATGTGCGGTGCCGTTCACTGTTCCGACATCGCAATCCTCGGCATCCACCGGACAGTCCCCAAACCGGACAACACGCGGGTTCCCAACGTCTGCGAGATTCCGAACACGGTGGCCTCCTGTCCCACGGGCGCGATCCGCGGGGACATGAAAAACAAGACCGTCACGGTCAACGACGAGAAGTGCATGTACTGCGGGAACTGCTACACGGTCTGCCCGGCCATGCCCATCGCCGATCCGGACAACGACGGGATCTCCATCTGGGTGGGGGGAAAGGTCTCCAACGCCCGCAGCGCCCCTTCGTTTTCCAAGCTCGCGATCCCCTTCCTCCCGAACAACCCGCCGCGGTGGCCGGAGGTCGTTGATGCCGTCAAGAACATCATCGAGGTGTACGCCAGCCACGCCCGGAAGCACGAACGGGTCGGCGAATGGATCGAGCGTGTCGGGTGGGAGAGGTTCTTCACCCTGACGAAGATCCCGTTTACAGACAAGCACATCGATGACTTCGATATGGCCACGGAGACCTTCCATTCATCGACGCTGTTCAAGTGGAGGTGATCATGAGCGAGGATTTGAAGGCGCGTGTAATGTCGATGTTCCAGGAAAAGTCGTGTGGGGACAAAAAGATGTTCTATGTCCGTGATATCACTCGATGGTTTCCGGGAGACGACCGGCACGCCGTCCAGAACATCCTGAAGGAACTGATCGACCAGGAGCTTCTCCGTTACTGGTCGAGCGGCAGCACGACATACATCACGTTGACGGAATACTTCCCGAAGGAAGAAGGGAAGTGTTCGTAGCAGGTAATGGCACATGAATCGACCTTGCCCCCGCCTGGTCCTGGCCGCCCTTCGGGGCGGTGCAGGAAAGACCACGCTTTCGGTCGCCTTGGCCGTAGCGCTTCGCAAAAGGGGGTTCAGGGTCGTTCCCTTCAAAAAGGGGCCGGACTACATCGACGCCGCCTGGCTCTCCCGGGCGGTGGAGGGCCCCTGCTACAACCTGGATACCTTCCTGATCGGCAAAAGACAGGTTGTAAGCTCTTTCTCACGCCGCGCGCAGGAGGGATCGGTTTCGCTGATCGAGGGGAATCGGGGAATGTACGACGGCATGACGCCCGATGGGAAACACAGCACGGCCGAGCTGGCGAAACTGCTCCACGCCCCGTTGGTCCTGGTGGTCGACTGTGACAAGGTCACGCGGACCGCGGCGGCGATGGTCCTGGGTTGCCAGAATCTTGATCCGGAAGTGGATATCCGGGGCGTGATCCTCAACCGGGTGGGGGGAAGCCGCCACGCTGCCATCGCCCGGAAGTCCGTCGAGGAGATCTGCCATCTCCCCGTTCTGGGCGTCGTGCCGAGGATGGGGGAGGTGAACTTTCCCTTTCCGGAGCGGCATCTCGGCTTGATTCCGCCCCAGGAACACGAGCTCGTCCGGGACGCCCTGCTGAGGGCGGGCGGGATTGCGGAGGAGTACCTGGATCTGGAGGGGCTTATCCGGATCGCGCAGAACGCCCCGCCATGGGAGGCGGATGCGTTCCTGGACATCGTCCCGGGGAGGGCTGACGTCGGCGACCCGGTCCGGATCGGTGTGATCCGGGACAGGGCTTTTCAGTTCTATTACCATGAGAACATCGAAGCGCTGGCCGAAGGCGGGGCCCGGATCATTGAAATCAGCGCCATAAAGGACGAGAAACTGCCTGCCCTGGACGCCCTGTACATCGGCGGCGGTTTCCCCGAAACACAGGCCGGTCCCCTCTCTCAAAACGAGAGCTTCCGCCGTTCCCTGCGTGAGGCCGCGGAAGCAGGTCTGCCCGTCTATGCCGAATGCGGAGGCTTTATCTATCTGGGAGAATCCCTGAGCGTCGGCGATTCCAGTTACCCGATGGCGGGCGTCCTGCCGATATCCTTCGGTCTGGAAAAACGCCCCCAGGGACACGGTTATACGGTCCTGGAGGTGGAAAGGGAAAACCCCTTCTTCCCGGTCGGGACTGAGCTCAACGGTCACGAATTCCATTACTGCCGGGTTCTCTCCAGTTTGGCGGACAAACACCGGCTGGCATTTCGGGTAAAGCGCGGGACGGGGATGGATGGCTGCCATGACGGCCTGATCAGAAACAACGTTTTGGCTGGTTTTACACATCTCCATGCATTGGGTACGCCGCTATGGGCCCCGGCCCTGATCGGCGCGGCCCGACGGTACAGGAAGAGGCGGGACGATCAACAGGTCCCATTGATGACGGATAACGAGAATCGGCAACACCCAATTTGAAATAGATTTTATACGGAGGTTATCAGCATGCCCACGATTGAACTGGCGGGAAAGACTTACGAAGTGGATGAAGACGGATTCCTTCAGGAACTGGACAAGTGGAGTGAGGAGTTCGCCCAGGCCTATGCATCCGAGGAAGGGATCGAAGGAACATTGACGGAAGAGCACTGGAAGATGATCCGCTATCTGCGGAATTATTATCAGCAGTTCGGGATCGCCCCCATGGTCCGCAAGGTTCTTAAAGACAATGGGATGGACATGAAGAAGCTCTACGAGCTTTTTCCCACGGGACCCGCCAAAGGGGCCTGCAAACTGGCGGGGCTCTCGAAACCGACGGGTTGCGTGTAGCGTCTATGGGATTCTACATCTTGTCTTACCTGTGCATCGCGGTGTTCGTCATCGCAACCGTTTATCGGATTTACCGGCAAATGACCATGCCCGTCCATGTCCGCTGGGAGATCTACCCCGTCCAGCATGAAACGGCCGCCAGGGTCGTCTATGGCGGCTCCTATATGGAAGAAGTGGACTGGTGGGAAAAGAAGCAGAAAAAATCGCTGCTGAACGAGGCGCTCTACATGGTGCCGGAGATCCTGTTCATCCGGACGTTGTGGAAGGAGAACCGGGGCCTCTGGTGGGTCTCCTTTCCCTTCCATTTCGGCCTGTACCTGACGATCGCGACCTTTGTGCTGCTGTTGAAACATGCCGGTTTCACCCTGTGGGGATCGACCGCCTTTGCCTCCGGCTCCGCCCTCCGGACCCTCATGGACGGCCTCATCGTCTTGCTGGGATGGGGCGGTCTGATCCTCGGCATTATCGGCTCCCTGGGGCTTCTCTACAGACGGCTGGCCGATCCGGAACTGAGGAACTATTCCTCCCCAGTTGACTATTTCAATCTTCTGTTCACCCTCCTCTTCTTCCTTTCCGCCCTCGTCAGTTGCCTGTCCGGCGATCCCGCCCTGGAAGGCGCCAAGGCCTATACGCTTGGCCTGTTGACGGGGGGGCATTCCGTGTCCCCTTACCTTCCGGGGCAAAGTCTCCCCGGGAGGGTGGCTATTGTGACGGCGTCGCTCCTGGTCGCCTATATCCCGCTCACCCACATGTCCCATATGTTCATGAAGTATTTCCTCTACCACGATGTCAAATGGGACGACGCGCCGAACCGGCGGGGCGGCCGAATCGAGGCCGCCGTTCGGAAGAATCTGAACTTGAGACCGACCTGGGGGGCAAAGCATGTCGGGGCGGACGGACGAAAATCCTGGCTCGACATCGCCTCTTCGACACCCAAGGAGGTGAAATGAACCGGTCCCTGAACCCCTCCGACCTGGCCAGGCCCTCCGACTGCCTGTGCCACATCGAGCCGGGCGAGTTGCCGCCCCTGCCCCCTCCCTATGAGGATTTCAATCAGGCGACGATCCCCCCCCTGAAGCCGGACAAGATCAAGAACATCGAAGTCTCCCTGGACGACACGGTGGCCATCGGCATCCTCAAGCCTGCGAACAGGGAAGAGGAAAAGGAACTGGTCCGCCGGTTCCTTGCGGGACTGAAAAAACTTTTTGAAAAGGAAAACAACTGGACCTTTCTGCAGCCCCTGTTGCTTTCCATGGAACACTGCGCCAAATGCCAGACCTGTTCCAACGCCTGTCCTGTCTATGAGATGAGCGGCAAAAAAGATATCCACCGGCCCATGTTCCGTGCCGAGGTCCTGCGCCGGATTTACAACAAATATCTCAAACCGGGCGGGAAAATCACTGCCAAATGGACCGGCGATATCGATCTGAACTGGACGACGATCGCGCGGCTTGCCGAGTTGTCCTACCGCTGCACGCTCTGTCGGCGCTGCGCTACGGTCTGCCCGATCGGCGTGGACAACGGTCTGATCAACCACGAAATCCGCAAGCTCTTCTCCCAGGAGATGGGGATCGCCCCCAAGGAGATCCACGATAAGGGCTCCGTCCAGCATCTCCGGGTCGGCTCTTCCACCGGCATGACCCCGCCGGCCGCCAAGAACAGTATGGAACTCATCCAGGAGGAGATGGAGGAGGTCACCGGTTACAAGGTCGAAATCCCCTGGGATGTCGAGGGCGCGGATATCCTCCTGCTCCACAATGCGGGCGAGATGCTCGCCTGGCCGGAGAATGTCGGGGCCTTCGCCATCATTTTTCAGGCGGCCGATGTTTCCTGGACGTTGTCCTCGGAGGCGGCCGGCTACGATGCCGTCAACTACGGCCTGTGGTACGACGACGTCCAGTTCTCCCGCGTCGCCGTCAAGCACGCGGACATCGCCCGGCGCCTGAAGGTCAAGAAGATCGTCATCGGCGAATGCGGCCATGCCCATAAAGCCCTGACCGTCATCGCCGACCGACTGCTTACGGGAGACCTCAATGTTCCGCGGGAATCGGCTATGGTCACGCTGGAGGACATCGTGCTGAGCGGGAAATTGCAGTTTGATCCCCGCAGGAACGATTTCCCGGTCACCCTGCACGATCCCTGCAACATCGTCCGGGCCATGGGGATCGTGGAGCCCCAGAGGCGGATCCTCAGAAAGATCGCGCCGCGGTTCCGGGAAATGACACCCCACGGCGTGGAGAACTACTGCTGCGGCGGTGGTTCGGGTTTCGCCATCATGTCGGGCTACAATTTCGCCGAGTGGCGCAATCTGGTCAGCAGCCGCAAGAAGTTCCTCCAGATTCTGGCCGCCTTCCAGGACGAACCCCGGGATGTCCCGAAATACGTCTGCGCCCCCTGCTCGAACTGCAAGGGCGCCATCCGGGACATCTTCGGCTATTATCATGCGGAGGAGCGCAGCCGTCTGTATTACGGCGGTCTGGTGGAATTGATCGTCAATGCGATGACCGACATGAAAAAGCCGATGATCCGTTTCGGCGATGATCCCTCATGGACATCATGACAAGAATTTGAGACGGACGGAAAAGCCGACATGAACCTTCTGGTGGCCCTGATTGCAATCCTGATCCTGACCCTGCTGGCCCTGGGGATCGCCCTCAGCGGAACCCTGGCCTATGGGCTTACGGTCATCGTCCCCTATGCGGCCTTTGGCTTCTTTCTGGCCGGGTTTTCATACCGCATCGTAAAATGGGCGAGGACCCCCGTCCCCTTCCGGATCCCGACTACCTGCGGCCAGCAGAATTCGCTCCCCTGGATCCGGAGGGCCCGCCTGGAAAGCCCCTCCTCCACGGCCGGTGTGATCGGGAGAATGGCCCTGGAGATTCTCCTGTTTCGGTCCCTCTTCCGGAACACGAAGGTCGACATCGGCCATAAACGGCCCGTCTACGGCAGCGCCAAAGGACTCTGGTTTTTCGGGCTTCTCTTCCATTGGTCGCTTCTAATCATCGTGCTGCGCCACCTGCGTTTTTTTATCGAGCCGATCGCCCCCTGGATCACCGCCCTCTCGTCGCTGGACGGTTTCTTCGAGATTGGGATTCCGACGCTCTACCTGAGCGACGCCGCGATCCTCGCGGGGATCACCTTTCTGTTCCTCCGCCGCCTGATCGTCCCGCAGGTTCGCTACATTTCGCTTTTCACCGATTACTTCTCCCTGTTGCTGATCCTGAGCATCGTCGGCACGGGCCTTCTCATGAGGCACTTCTTTCCCGCCGACCTGCTGCAGGTGAAGAACCTGGCCCTGGGATGGGTCACCTTTTCCCCCTTTGTCCCGAAGGGGGTCGGCACGCTCTTCTACATGCACCTGTGCTTCGTCTTTACCCTGATGGTCTTCTTTCCGATGGGCAAGCTGATGCACATGGGGGGGGTCTTTTTAAGCCCCACGCGGAACCTTGCCAACAACAGCCGGATGCACCGGCATATCAACCCCTGGAACGCCCCTGTGAAGGTCCACACCTACGAGGAGTACGAGGACGAGTTCCGGGATAAGATGAAGCTGGCGGGCCTGCCCGTGGAGAAGGAGTAGCGATGTCCTTTGCGAAGATCCCCAAGCCCGACGAGTTGATCGCGATCCGTTATGAACCGCCCGCAACGCCGTGGATGGAAACCCCAACCGTCTTTCGTCCCGGGACCTGGAGCTACAGCGGCGGCGCCAAGAGCCTGACGGCGCTCGGCCTTCCCAATCCCCGGGCGTGGCAGCCTTCCGACGAGGACTGGAAACTGCCGGAAAACTGGAAAGAGATCATCCTGGAGGGCATGCGGGAGCGCTTGGAGAAATACCGATCGTTTGGCCTCTTCATGGATCTCTGCGTCCGGTGCGGCGCCTGCGCGGACAAGTGCCATTTCTTCATCGGCTCCGGCGATCCCAAGAACATGCCGGTCCTCAGGGCAGAGCTCCTGCGTTCGGTCTACCGCCGCTATTTCACCACATCGGGAAAACGCTTCGGCAGGCTTTCGGGTGCACGGGACCTGACCGTCGATGTACTCAAGGAGTGGTTCTACTACTTCTACCAGTGCACGGAGTGCCGCCGCTGTTCCGTCTACTGCCCCTACGGGATCGACCAGGCGGAGATCACGATAATGGGCCGGGAGCTCCTGAACCTCGTCGGCTGCAACATCAACTGGGTCATCGAGCCGGCGGCGAACTGCTTCCGGACGGGAAACCACCTCGGCATCCAGCCCGGCGGGATCAAGGACATGCTCGAATTCATGGCCGACGACATCGAGGACCGCACGGGCGTGCGCGTGGAGGTCCCCATGAACAAAAAGGGGGCGGAAGTCCTCTTCGTCACCCCCTCCGGCGACTACTTCGCCGACCCGGGGACCTACACCTGCATGGGGTATCTGATGCTCTTCCACGAGATCGGCCTTAACTACACCTTCAGCACCTACGCCTCCGAGGGGGGGAACTTCGGTCTGTTCACCTCCCACGAGATGGTCAAGCGCCTCAACGCCAAGATCTACGCGGAGGCCAAGCGCCTCGGGGTCAAATGGATCCTCGGCGGTGAGTGCGGCCACATGTGGCGGGTCCTGCACCAGTATATGGACACGATGAACGGCCCGGCCGATTTTCTCGAGGAACCTGTCTCTCCGATCACGGGGACCAGGTTCGAAAACGCCCGCATGACGAAGATGGTCCATATCGTCGAATTCACCGCCGATCTGATCCGGAACGAGAAGCTGAAGCTCGACCCGTCGCGGAACGACGCCCAGCGGGTCACGTTCCACGATTCCTGCAACCCCTCCCGGGCCATGGGGCTTTTCGAGGAACCCCGCTACATCCTCCGCCACGTCTGCAACCACTTCCACGAGATGGCCGAGGACACCATCCGGGAGAGGACCCTCTGCTGTGGAGCGGGAGCGGGGCTCGGCAACGACGAGAACCTGGAGATGCGGATGCGGGGCGGAATGCCGCGGGCCATGGCCGTTAGGCAGGTGAAGGAAAAGCACGGGGTCAACCGTCTGGCCTGCGTCTGCGCCATCGACCGGGCGACCCTGACGACGCTGATGGACTACTGGGTGCCCGGGGTCACCGTCTCGGGGGTCCACGAACTGCTGGCCAATGCCCTGGTCATGAAGGGGGAAAAGGTACGGGAGACGGATCTGCGCGGTCAGCCGTTGGGAGGAAAGGCAGCCGATGAAACTCTATGACCGGGGAAAGATCATCGCTGGGATCGTGGTCTTCCTGATCGCGGCCACCTTTCCCCTCTGGTACGGGAAGGGCAGGACGGTCCCCCCGCCGAACCTGAGGCTCGATACCCTCGCGATCGAGCGGCTCAAGGAGAGGCTCTGCGTGGAGCCGGCGCCGTACATGAAGGCCAACCACATGAAGCTGCTGGCCGCTTGGCGGGACAGCGCCGTCCGGGAATCGAACCGTTCCTATCGGGCCGCCGACGGGAAGGTCTATCAAATCAGTTTGACGGGGACCTGTCTGGAATGTCACAGCAACAAGACGCAGTTCTGCGATCGCTGCCACGACTATGCGGGGGCCAAGCCCAACTGCTGGAGCTGCCACATCATACCCGAGGAGGTCCGCTGATGGCGCCTACCCGAAGGGAATTCCTGAAGATAGCGGGGGCCTCGGCCGTCGGCCTGCTGCTGCCCCCTTGGGCGCCCCTTACCGCTGCAAACGCCGAAACCCCGGCGGCTATTGCGGCGGCGGGGGCTCTTGCAGCCTTGAAGGCCAGGCGCTGGGCGATGGCGGTCGACGCCGCAAAATGCCGCCCGAGTTGCCGGGACTGCATCGACGCCTGCCACATCGCCCATAACGTGCCCGATTTCAGGAACCCCAAGGACGATATCCACTGGATCGGCCTGGAGAAGGTGGGACATATCTTTCCCGCCGAGGCCCATCCCCGTCTGCCGGAGGCGATAGGCGGTCTTGTCCTGCCGGTCCTCTGCAACCACTGCGAAAACCCGCCCTGCGTGCGGGTCTGCCCCACGAAGGCCACCTTCAAAAGGGCCGACGGGATCGTGATAATGGACTACCACCGCTGCATCGGCTGCCGGTTCTGCATGGCCGCCTGCCCCTATGGATCCAGAAGCATGAACTACCGCGATCCCCGGCCGTTCATCCCCCGGCTGAACCCGGATTTCCCGACGCGGACCAAAGGGGTGGTGGAGAAGTGCAACTTCTGCGAGGAGCGGCTCGCCCAGGGGATCCTCCCGGCCTGCGTGATGGCCTGCAAGGAAAAGGCTCTGGCCTTCGGAGATCTTGAAGAGAAGGGATCGGAGATCCGGCGCGTCCTGGAGAGCGGGTTCTCGATCCGGCGCCGGCCGGAGCTGGGTACCGGACCGCAGGTCTATTATCGATTGTGAGGTCGCCGTGCTCGAAAAAGCCCTGAAAGGAAGTCGCGGATACGGAATCTGGGTGGCATTCCTGCTCGCCCTGACGTTAATCGGTCTTTTCTTCTACCTCCGGCAGCTCGATTACGGTCTGGGGATCACCGGGATGAGCCGGGACGTCTCCTGGGGGCTCTACATCGCCCAGTTCACCTTTCTGGTCGGGATCGCGGCCTCGGCCGTGATGCTCGTCCTTCCCTACTATCTGCACGACTTCAAGGCCTTCGGCAAGATCACGATCCTGGGGGAGTTCCTGGCCGTGGCCGCCGTGATCATGTGCGTCACCTTCATCTTCGTCGATCTGGGCCAGCCCGCCCGGGTGATGAATGTCTTGCTGTACCCCTCGCCGACATCGGTCCTCTTCTGGGACATGATCGTCCTGAACGGCTATCTGCTCCTGAACATCGTCACCGGCTGGACGGTCCTGGAGAGCGACCGCAAGGGGGTCCCGCCGCCGGCCTGGGTCAAGCCCCTGATCATCCTTTCCATCCCCTGGGCCGTCAGCATCCACACCGTCACGGCCTTCATCTACGCGGGGCTCCCGGGAAGGGGCTTCTGGCTGACGGCGATCATGGCGCCCCGGTTTCTCGCCTCCGCCTTCGCCTCCGGCCCGGCACTGCTGATCCTGTTTTGTCTGATCCTGAAGCGGTTCACCCGTTTTGACGCGGGGGGAAAAGCGATCCAGACCCTGGCCAAGATCGTGGCCTACGCGCTGGCGACAAGCATCTTTTTCGTCCTGGTGGAGCTCTTCACGACGTTCTATGGCCAGATCCCGGGGCATATGGACCATTTCCGGTATCTCTTCACGGGCCTGGAGGGACACCATACGATCGCGAACTGGATGACCGTCTCGGCGTTGGCCGCCTGCGTCTCCCTCGTCCTGCTGATCCTCCCCCAGGCGCGGCAGAAGGAACCTCTGCTCGCCTTGGCCTGCTGCGGCGTCTTTCTGTCACTCTGGATCGAGAAGGGGCTGGGGCTCGTGGTCACGGGATTCGTGCCCTCCCCGCTTTTGGCCATCACCGACTATACCCCCACGGGACCGGAAATCGCCATCACAATCGGTGTCTGGGCCTTGGGATTGCTGTTGCTCACCATTTTCTACAAGATTTTCATCTCAGTCAGGACGGAAGCATGAAAAGACCGCGATCAGGTGCCTTATGAAAACGTTGCGCGGGTTGCTGTTTGGCGCCGGAAACCGATCAGGGGTGCGGTGCGGGGACTGTGAACACTTCGACAACGACCCCCTCACGCTGGAAGGGGTCTTCAAGGGAATCAATGCCTTGAGTTCCGTCTACGGGTGCAGCCGAGGGGATGCCGGTATCTGTCGCTACCACAACCGCTATCTCCTGCCCATTCACAGTTGTCCGAATTTTCGGCGAAAATCATAGTTCATGATCCGCTGCCCTGGTGGCCCAAAGGTCTCCCTTTTTCCCGCTTTCCTACATTTTCCGGAGATACCGGACAACGGCGCTTACCGGCAGGCCGGGCAGACGGCCACGCACCGGAAGCAGTGGTACTCAAAACCGATGAAGGAGGCCTGATAGAGTTCGAGGAACCGTGGATTGATGAGCTGCTCCTTCTTCGTCTCGGCCGCCGCCCCGATGAACTTCTTGCCGTAGGCGATCGCGCCGCCGATGCCGTTGGGCTGCGAAACCCGAAGGCATTTCATCGGATCCGTCTTCCCCTCCTCCTCCAGCGCCTTTGCCGGGCAGGCCTCGACGCAGAGATTGCACCGGTTGCAGAGCTCGTCCCGGACAGGGGGATCGGATTCAAGCGGCAGATCGGTAAGGCAGGCGGTGAAGATGAGCCGCGTTCCGTAACGGGGGTGGATGACGAGGTTGTGGCGACCGAAGACACCCAGTCCCGCAGCGACCGCCGCATGCCGCAGTGAGAGGTCGGCGACTACGCCCATGGCGGGAGCGGCCATGTTCAGAGGATAGGAGGGGGCGATCGACGACGCCTTCGCCCGGAACCGGTCCTCGATGAACTTCGCGAGCAGGTAATTGTTCCGGGTCATCAGATTCATCATGGCAAGACGCGACATCATCCGGATTCGCTCGTTCTCCGATTCGAGCCCTCCATCGAGTTCCCGGTATCCCAAGACCACCATCGATCGGACCCCGGGAAGCAGCGTGCGCGGATCCGGTGTCCGCGGAGAGCGGTAATCCTCAATGGCGGCAAACCCCACCACGTCCGCCCCGTTTTCCCGACCGAAATTACGAATGGCATCACATGGTTCCCTCCTTCAAATCAGTGGATTAACGAAATCCGGACAGCCGATCATTCCACGAGAACAAACGCAAAACAATTCCTACCGCCACAGCAGACCCGCCGTGGACTTCAGACCGGATACGGAATACGGCACCCATGGCTACAGGAGCGACACCTTGTTTTGTCTAACATTATTTCTGTTGCGTCTCAAGAAGCAAATAACGCGCTGCAAAATAAAGCTTGACATTCGGGCCGAATCCCCCTATAAGGGCACCGCATCCTCGCTCCAGTTGGGGCGGCGGGATGCAGAGTTGGATATAGACGTTTTGAAGTGCAAGGCTAGACGACGTGATTAAAAAAGTTTTTGACACTCCTGTAGTTTTTGCCATCGTGTTCATCCGACTTGC
Source organism: Deltaproteobacteria bacterium (assembly GCA_026388345.1). Next base: position 59 of record JAPLJY010000102.1, on the reverse strand, counting down.
AAAGAATTTTATGAAAGGAGGATGCACAATATGTCAGAAGGTACAGTGAAGTGGTTTAA
>JAPLJY010000357.1 GCA_026388345.1 Deltaproteobacteria bacterium | reverse complement strand
GAGGAGGGTGTCGGGGATGGCGCCGCAGTGGATGCCGATGAACTGCACCCCCCGGCGGTTGCTGTGACGGTGGATGAGTTTCGCCAGAACCCCCTTCCCCGTCCCCGTCTCCCCGGCCAACAGGACCGTGCTCTTCGTGGGCGCAACGAGGCGTACCTGATCGAAGACGGCCCGCATGACGGGGTTCCGGGTCTGGACGACGTCCAGGGAGTCGGACTGCCAGAAGCGGTCCCGCAGGTAGTCGAGCTCCGACTGCGCCCGGATACCCTCGTGAAGGCTCTCCGTCACATACCGGATCTCGTCGGCGTTCAGGGGATAGGTCACGTAATTGGCGGCGCCCGCCTTCACCGCTTCGACCGCCTCACCCGCCCTCTCCGGCGGGGACATGACGATGATCTCAACCGAGGGAAAGGCCTGCCGGATCGCCCGGAAGGACGCGCCGGAATCGCCCCGGACCTCTCCGAGTCCGCCAAGGAGGTCGAGATCGATGAAGGTGAATTCATACCGCCGCCTCCGCAGGGATTCAAGACAGTCCCGGACGGTGGCCGCCTCATCCACCTGGAAGGGCCGGCGGAAGGCGGCGCGGATGACCTCCGTCGCGGCCCGGTCTTCGGTCGCCGCAAGGATGTATCTCATGAAACCTCCGGAATAAATGAATTTTGGATCTGGCATTTACGTCCGCAATTCCGAAACTTTTGTCAAGAGAAAATCGCATCCGCCGCCCTCTTCTTCGCCGACTTTTTCATTGTTTTTCCGGAAATGATGGGCTACATTAGCGTCGCTTTTGCACCCGTTCGTCCCCATCTCGGAAGTTCCGTTCAATCCCGGAGGAAAAGGGACATGCCTGCAGCCACAAAGAAAAGATCCGCCAAGACCGGCCTCCCACCCGGCGCCCTGATCCACATCGGTGAGAAACATGCGGAGAAGGCGAAGATCATCCTCTGCGAATACGACGAATCCCATTTCAAAGAAAAGGAGGTCCATACCCTGGAGGGGCTGATGCCGCCCCCGGACCGCAAGGCCGTCACCTGGGTCCACATCGACGGCCTCCAGGACGTACGCCTGCTCGAGCAGATGGGGGCCGTCTTCGGCCTCCACCCCCTGATCCTCGAAGACATCCTCAACACCGACCAGCGGCCGAAGTTGGAGGACCACGGCGATTATCTCTACGTCGTTCTCAAACGCTTCCATAAGGACGAAGGCAGCCGTCTCGTCCCCGAGCAGGTGAGCATCGTCCTCGGCCCCAACTATTTGATCTCCCTTCAGGAAAAGGAGGGAAAGCTCCTCGACCCCGTCCGAGAGAGGCTCCGCAACGATCGGGGACGTCTTCGCAAGGGCGGTGCGGACGATCTCGCCCATGCACTCCTCGACGGGATCGTGGACGGCTACTTTTCGATCCTGGACCATTTCGGCGAGGAGATCGAAACCCTCGAGGAAACGCTGATGGGCGGTCCCTCGCCGGAGACCCTCCGGGCGATCCAGATCCTCAAGCGGGAGATGATCCTGCTGCGGAAAGCGGTCTGGCCCCTCCGG
>JAPLJY010000229.1 GCA_026388345.1 Deltaproteobacteria bacterium | reverse complement strand
CAGGATGTGTCCAAAGAAGAACAGATGTCGAAAGACCTTCGGGAATATGCCGAAACCCTCCGGAACAAGCTTCAGGAAAACATTCACCTCCGGGAGGAGATCGAATCCCTCTACAATTACCTTCAGTCCATTGTGGACAGCATGCCCGACCGGCTGTTCGTGCTGAGCAGCGACGGAACCATCCATTACATGAGCCGGGACGTCAAGGAAGGGATCGGGATGATGTCCCGGCAGGCGACGGGGAAGCATTTTCTGGAGATCGTCGCGCCGGAACTCCGCGATTTCATGAAGGCACGATGGGAGGAAGCCAAAAAAGGAATCTTTGCGCCCTATGAGATCGAGGTCAAGGCAAGGGACGGATCGAAAAGGACGCTCCTCATCTCCACCGGACCGGTCCGGGGGAGCGACCGGTACGTGATCGTCCAGCGGGACATCACCGATCTCAAGAATCTCGAGGAGAGGTTCTATGAGAGTGAGAAGATGGCGGCCGTGGGCCAGCTCTCGGCCGGGATCGCCCATGAGGTGAGAAATCCCCTTTCATCGATCAAGATGAGCCTTCAGATCCTGGAGAAGCGGATGCATCCGGCGGGCAATGACCTCAAGCGGTTTGAGATCGCACAGCGGGAGGTCGAGCACCTGGAAGAGCTCGTCAACGACGTCCTGATCTTTGCCAGACCGGCCACGCCGCGTAAGGAAACGGCCGATATCCGGAAGGTAGTCCGACACGCCCTGGCGCTGGGGGAGAAGGGAATTGCAGATAAAAAGATCCAAGTGCAGACCCGCTTCGCCGATGCCGTTCCCCTTCTGCAAATCGATGCCGCCATGCTGGAGCAGGCCTTTTTAAACCTTATCCTCAACGCCGTGGACGCGATGGGTGACAGAGGCCTGCTGACGGTGTCCGTAGGGATGGTTGATGAAGCCGCGCATCTGGTGGAAGTGGAAATCACCGACAACGGTTGCGGCATCGATGAGCAGGACATGCCCCATCTCTTCAATCCTTTTTTTACCCGGAAGAAGTATGGGACGGGGCTCGGCCTGACCCAGGTGAAAAAGATCGTTGACCTTCACCAGGGAATCGTGGATATCTTCAGTACAAAGGGAGAGGGGACGCGGGTGCGGATCCGATTCCCCGGGCAGCCGGAAGATTCGGCCGTTTCCTCTGCGGGCGTCCGGGTCAATGAATCGAACTGAGGTGGGGAGTGATATCGAAAATTCTCGTGATCGATGACGACCGTTCCATCTGCGAGACGCTTGAACTGTATCTCACCGAGGAGGGCTACGAGGTGGTCACGGCCGCGACCGGGACGGAAGGGCTGAACAAATTCGTCGAAATCTCGCCGGACGTGGTCATCCTCGACATCCGGCTTCCCGATGTGGACGGATTTACCGTTCTCGAAGACCTGCGGGAGGACGACGAGAATGTCAAGGTCATCATGATCACCGCCCATCACGACATGGATTCCACGATCAACGCCATGAAGAGCGGGGCCTTCGATTACATCCACAAGCCGGTCAACGTGGACGAACTGG
>JAPLJY010000246.1 GCA_026388345.1 Deltaproteobacteria bacterium | reverse complement strand
GCGATCGCGATCTCCGCGGCCAGCCGGACCTTTCCCGGCACGCCCCGGCTGTCCTGCCGGGCGAGCTTCCGGTAGTCGTCGAGAAAACCGATCAAGCCGAAACCGACCATGACCATGACGACAAGCCAGATGCAGCCGATGGTCAGGTTGGCCCAGAGGAGCGTAGAGATGGTCACGGCGAAGATGATCAGGATGCCGCCCATGGTCGGCGTCCCCTGCTTGGCCTGATGGGAGTCCGGTCCGTCCTCCCGGATGGTCTGGCCGATCCGGAGCTCCTGGAGTCTGCGGATGAGCCAGGGGCCGACGACGAAGCAGATCACGAGCGCGGTGATCGCCGCATAGATCGTCCGGAAGGTGATGTACCGAAAGACATTGAAAAATGAGTATGTGTCATGTAGCGGATATAAAAGATGAAAAAGCATTTTTTCAAACCTTCCTGATGCATCCGGTGTTTTTTCAAGCGGCGAACCCTACGCCGTTTGCGGTTTCAGATCAAATGCCGCGACGATCCTCTCCGCCACCGCTTCCATTTTCATCTTTCGGGATCCCTTGATCAGGATCCAGTCGTCCTTTTTCAGCCGGGACTGCAGAGAAGAGGCAACCTCATCCGGGGCCTCAAAAAACGTGATCCGCTCCGCGGGAAACCCCCGCCGGATCGCCCCGGCTGCCACCGCCTCCGTCAGGGATCCCCTGAGAAAGAGGTCGTGAATATTTGCATCCGCAAGAAGTGTCCCGATTTCCTTATGCAACGCTTCCGATTGTTCGCCCAGTTCCAGCATGTCGCCCAGGATCACGATGGCATCGCCGCTTCCCCGCAACCCCTGCAGGGTCTTGACGGCCTCCCGCACCGAGGCGGGATTGGCATTGTAGGCGTCGATGATCAGGAAGGCGCCGTTTCCGAGCCGCCGGATCTCGGTCCTCCCCGGGACCGGGCGAAAGGCGGCGAGGCCCGCCGCGATCTCATGGCGGTCGAAACCGAGCGCCCGCGCGGCGGCCGCGGCGGCGAGGGCATTCATCACATTGTGTTCCCCGAGGGCGGACAGGAAAACCGGGATGCCGATCCCGTCAATGACAAGTTGGAAACGGACCCCCGCGGGTCCCACCGGTTCGATCCTCTCCGCGGTGACTTGGGCGCCCGGGCCGAGACCAAAAGAGATGCGTTTTCCCCGCCAGCGCCCGGCGAGGAGAGCGATGGCCGGATCGTCGTGGTTGAGGATCGCCGTGCCTCGTCCCGCCATCATTTCAAAAAGGGATCCTTTTTCCTCCCGGATCGCCCTTAGGGAGCCCAGCCCTTCGAGGTGGGCGGGACCGATGTTCGTGATCAGGCCGACGTCCGGTCCGGCGATGGCCGCGAGCGTCGCGATCTCTCCCGGACTGTTCGTCCCCATCTCGACGATGGCGAGTTCGTGTTTCCCGTGCAGTCGCAGAAGGGTCAGGGGAAGGCCGATCCGGTTGTTCAGATTGCCTTCCGTCCGGAGGAGGTTCCGCGTGCGCGCGGCAATCGCTGCGACCATCTCCTTGGTCGTCGTTTTTCCGGAGCTCCCCGTGATTGCGATGACCGGGACGGGGAACCGCCGCCGCCAGTCGTGGGCGATGTCGCCCAGAGCCCGCAGGGTATCCGGAACGCCGATCGCCGGCAGGTCTTCCGGCGCGGCGGCGAGTTTCCCCGCAGCGTCCGCCCGGATGAGAAGCCCGGCGGCTCCCTGAAGGGCGGCCTTCGCCAGGCAGTCGTGGCCGTCAAAATTCTCACCCGCAAGGGCGATGAAGAGGTTTCCCGCGGTCAGGGTTCGCGTGTCCGTGGAGACGCCCCGGCAGGACCAGCCGCAGCCGCCCCGGAGCGGGGCGCCTCCCGTGGCCTTCAGGATCTCGCCGGCGGAAAGGATCGGGGCTGCATCCGTCATGATCTTTCCCTCCCGGTCTGCCAAAGCCTCAACGCCTCCCGCGCAATCACGCGGTCATCGAAGGGGAACCTCCGACTGCCGACGATCTGGTAATCCTCGTGGCCCTTCCCGGCGATGAGAACGATGTCCGCGGTACCGGCGAGACCGATGGCCGCGGCGATCGCCTCTCTCCGGTCCGGGAGGACGAGGTAGCCCCTTTGGCCCGGATGTCGTTCGAATTCCGCGATATCGACGAATTTCGGTGCAGGGATGTCTGTTTCGATCTCCCGGATGATATCGAGGGGATCCTCCGTCCGCGGATTGTCCGAGGTTACGATCGTAAGATCGCTCAAGGCGGTCGCGGCCTCGCCCATGAGCGGCCTTTTCCCGCGATCCCGATCCCCGCCGCACCCGAAGACGGTAATGATCCTTTCTGTCTGGCCCGTCCGGAAGGCGGAGAGATTCTGGAGGACCCGTCGCAGCGCGTCGTCCGTGTGGGCGTAATCGACGAAAACGGCGGGTTGCCCCGCCGCGCTCACCTTTTCCAGGCGTCCCGGAACCTGGGCCAGACCGGCGATCCCTTTCCGGATGGCCTCCGGGGGGATCGCTATGGCCGAGGCGGCAGCGACTGCGGCCAGGATGTTGTAGAGGTTGAATTTTCCCATCAACGGGGAGGCGATATCGAATTGAATGGCTTCAAGACAGATGTTCGCCTCAATCCCTCCGAGGGAGAGACGAAAAGGCGCGGCGGTCACGTCGCAGGGGTTGTCGAGGCCGTAGGTGAGGCGGCCGCCCGCGACCTCCCGTATGATCCGCTGTCCCCAGGGATCGTCGGCGTTGAGGACCATCCGCCGGGGACAGTTTTTCCCGCCGCCGGGGAGGATCTCGGAAAAGAAACGTCTTTTCGCCTGGAAGTAGTTCTCCATCGTTTTGTGGTAGTCGAGGTGGTCCTGGGTGAGGTTGGTGAAGATACCCAGGTCGAATGCGCAGTCATCGACCCGGTGAAGGTCGATTGCGTGCGACGATACCTCGGAAACGACATGCGTGATCCCGTGATCGGCCATCTCCCGGAGGATCCGCTGCATCTCAAAGGATTCGGGCGTGGTGTTCGGGGCGGGGAAACGCCTTTCGCCGTAGCGGTAGTCGACCGTTCCCAGCACGCCGACGGAATGGCCCGCGGCCCTGAGGATCGCCTCCAGCAGGTAGGTGATCGTGGTCTTTCCATTTGTTCCGACCACGGCGATCAGGCAGAGGGATGCGGAGGGGTGACCGAAGAAATTGTCCCCGAGGCGGCCCAGAACCTGCCGGCTATTGCGGACGCGGATGGCCGTGATGCCGGCGGGCGGGACAAAATCCCGCTCGTGGATGATGAAACGGGCGCCGCGGGCCAGCGCGTCGCCGATGAACTGATGACCGTCCGTCCGGATTCCGGGAATTGCCACAAAGAGGTCGTCCTTTTCACACAGCCGCGAATTGTAGCGGACCGAACGGACTTCGCCGTCCGGATCCCCTACGATCCCGAGGATTTCGATTTCCTTCATCAGCAGCGGAAGTCGCATTGGAAAACCTTTAAGAACCCATGCCGAAGGTGACGGTGCAGAGGCGGTTCTCCGGCGCGGGTATTCCGGCCGCCGGATGCTGGGCGGTCGCCCAGCCGCTTCCGATCACACGGACCTCGATCCCCTTCTCTTTCGATTTCTTCAGGACTTCGCGGATCGTCATTCCCCGGAAGTTCGGCACGACCGTATTATCCGATTCCATTGCCGTCCGGTCCGCGAGCGGCGCCGGGGCGGAGGCGAGACTCACGTTCATGTCGCCGCTGACGGGCTTTTCCTCTTCCGGCTCGGAGTTTTCACGGATGTTCGTCCGGAAACATGTCAGGAGCTGTTCGCCGATGTTCTTGAAGACCGGGGCTGCGGCCACGCCGCCCCACCGGTCCTTCTGCGGTTCGTCCAGGATGACCAGGATCGCGATCTGCGGGTCCTCGGACGGGAAGAATCCCATGAAGGAGGTCTTGACCCGTTCGGAAGAATAGGCCTTTCGCGCAAAATCAAATTTCTGCGAGGTGCCGGTCTTTCCGGCCACGGCGACGTTCACGATGCGGGCGTGCTTTCCGGTGCCGTCTTCCATGCCGACCACGTCGGTCAGGATTGCTGTCAGCCGCCTTGCCGTCTCGGGGGAGACGACCCGGCGGGCCACGGTCGGATGATAGGCCTGGACAATGTTCCCCTTCCGGTCCATGAGCCCGCGGACGATGAAGGGCTTCATCAGGACCCCCTGGTTGGCGACGCTGGAGAGGGCGGTGATGAGCTGGATGGCGGTGACGGAAATCCCCTGCCCGAAGGCGATGGTCGCCGCATCCACCCGGGTCCAGTTTTCCACCGGCCGAAGCAGCCCGGCCGTCTCGCCCGGGAGATCGATGCCGGTTTTGGCGCCGAAACCGAATTTGCGGATGTACTGGTAGAATTTTTCCTTGCCGAGTTTTTCGGCCACCTTGACTGATCCGATGTTGCTCGAATACTTCAGGATGTCGTGGAAGGAAAGGACGCCGTGGCGCTTGCGTTGCGCCTCGTGGACCACGCGGTCGGCGATCGCATAGTTGCCGTTTTCGCAGTTGAACATGTCCGTTTCCTTGACGACCCCCTCTTCCAGCGCGGCCGCCGCCAGAAAGGGCTTGAAGGTGGAACCCGGATCGAAACAGTCCGTGATCGCCTTGTTTTTTCCTGTTTGGGGGCTGACCGATGAGAAATGGTTGGGATCGAATCCCATTTCGTTGGCGAGGGCGAGAATTTCTCCCGTGCGCGGATCCATGACAATCGCGAATCCCCCCTTGGCCCCCTTGTCCTTAACGGCGGCCTTCAGGTGGGATTCCACCATGTGCTGGATTCGGTTGTCGATGGTCAGGACGAGGTTGTAATTCTCCTTCTGGACGGTTTCGGGCCTCTCCACGCGGGGGTAGAGCCGCTTCCCCTTGGCGTCCCTGGTCCAGATCAACTTTTCGGGGGCGCCCTTCAGGTAGCGGTCATAGCGCAGTTCGAGCCCTTCCAGACCGGTTGCATCCATGCCGACGAAGCCGATCAGATGTCCGGCCAGCTCGCCGCTGGGATAGTAACGCATGGGCTCCTTGACGATGAAGATCCCGTCGACGCCCAATTCCTGCACGAGAGCGGCCTGTTCGGGGGCGATTCTCCGGGCGAGCCAGCAGAAATTCTTCGCGCCGGTCAGTTTCTTCTGGAGCCCCGTCTTGTCCGTCGTGAGAATAGCGGCGAGGCGCCCGGCCACTTCGCCGGGGTTGTCGATCTTGGACGGATCGGCGCAGACGGAATCGGCCATGATGGTGGCGGCCATCTTTTCGCCGTTCCGGTCGAAGATAATCCCCCGTTCCGGCTGCAGCAGGAGGGTCTGGGTATGCTGCTTTTGGGCAAGGGCCTTCAATTCCTTGCCGGACAGTATCTGCAGTTGAAAGGCGCGCGAGGCGAGGGCGATGAACAGCACCAGGAAGAAGGCCAGCAGGGTGGCAATTCTGAATTTCATCCATTTTCTCGATTCGGCGGTCATTTCAGCATGATCACCTGCGCCCTTTCCGGATACGTCATCTGCAGCTTCTCCCGGGCGATGGTTTCGATCCTCCGGGGTGATTTCAGCGTGGCGAGTTCGACCTTCAGTTTTGTCCGTTCGTCCTTAATCTGTTCCGCGCTGCTCAACTCCCGGGCGATCTGGTACTCCAACTCCGTCATATGGATATGGCTCCACACATAGAGGAGCGCCACCGCCATCAGCACGGAGGCGATGAAGATCCAGGTCGAATATCCGATCCGGCCGGACGCATCCTCCTGCAGGTGAACCCTCTGTTTGAGAACCTCTACGGCCTGCATGGTCCGATCCTCTCCGCCGTTCTGAGTTTTGCGCTTCTGGCCCGCGGGTTGTCGCGGATTTCAGTCTCGCCGGGGACAACCGGCCTCCGTGTGATCACGTTCATCGTCGGCTTCCGGCCGCAGGCGCAGACGGGAAGATCGGGGGGACAGATGCAGCCTTTTTCTGCGGCGCGGAAGGCGTTCTTGACGATCCGGTCTTCCAGCGAATGAAAAGAGATGACCGAGAAGCGTCCCCCGGGTTTGAGAAGCCCCATCCCGCCGGCCAGCGCCCGTTGCAGGCCGGTGAGCTCGTCGTTCACGGCGATCCTGAGGGCCTGGAAGGTCCGGGTCGCCGGATGGATTCGGGCGGGCCCCCTGGCCTTCGGCAATGCCCCGGCCACCACGGAGGCCAGATCGCCCGTCGTCCGAATGGGGGAGAGGGTCCGCCTCACCACGATGGCCCGGGCGATTTTCCTCGCCATTCTATCCTCGCCGAACTTCCGGATAACCCCCTCTAACTCTTCTCCGGAGAGGGTATGGACGAGATCATACGCGCTCGGACCCCGGTCCCGGTCCATCCGCATGTCCAGGGGGGCGTCGAGGGTGAAGCTGAAGCCCCTCGCCGCCGTTTCCAGTTGATGGGAGGAAACGCCCAGATCGAGGAGAATTCCCTCCACCTTTTCGATCTTCATCCCGGGCAGAATGGTTTCCATATCGGCGAAATTTCCCTTCACCAGGATCGCCCGGTCGCCAAAGGGCGCCAGACGTTTCTCCGCTTCCCGGAGCGCATCCCCGTCGGCGTCGATGCCGATCAGGCGGCCGTCCGGCGCCGAGTTCCTGAGGATTTCAAAGGCGTGTCCCCCGCCTCCCAATGTGCCGTCCACATAGACGGCCCCGGCCCGGCATTGCAGGGAAGCGATCACCTCTGCGACCAGGACCGGTTTGTGGAAGACGTCCATTTCATGATGCCTTCATAAAAAATCGAAAAAGCCATCGTCCCGGGGGCCTTCTATATCCCCAGGTCCGCCATATAATCGCTGAAGCCGTCCAGATTGTCCCCGCTCTTCTTCATCTCGGCCTCGAACCTTTCCTTGCTCCAGATCTCGATCACCTTGATCATGCCGGCAAGGACGATATCTTTCTCCAATTTTGCGAATTCCCTGAGATTGGGGGGGATCAGGATCCGACCCTGGCCGTCCAGCGTGCAATCGACGGCGCCGGACATGAAAAACCGCTGAAATGCGCGGACTTCTTTTCGCAGGAGGGACTGGTGGGAGACCTTCTCCTCGATGACGCGCCACTCATCGTAGGGGAAGACCATCAGATAGCCGTCCCAGTTCGTGATGACGAGACGGTTGTCGTATTTCTCGGCGAAGACTTCACGGAGCCGCGAGGGGAAAATGATCCTCCCCTTGTCGTCGATGGTATGGTAATACTGACCCCTGAAGACGGACATTGAATGTTTTTCCTCCACAATAACCCACTTCGCTCCACTTTGGGCTCAAGATAGAGGAGGATTCCGCCTTTGTCAAGGATTTTTTTTCACTTTTTTTGCTTGTTAATCTGATATTTTAAGACGGCCTGATTGTGTGCGGCGAGGTTCGTGGAAAAGTGATGCGTCCCGTCGTTCTTCGCCACGAAATAGAGGTAATCGGCGTTGACGGGGTAGAGGGCCGCGCGGAGGGAATCGATTCCGGGGTTGGCGATGGGGCCGGGTGGCAAGCCTTTTATCTTATAGGTATTGTGTGGAGTATCCGCTTGGAGGTGTTCCTTCCGGACCGTCTTGATGGGATTGCCGATTTGTTCGAGGTGGTAGATGGCCGTCGGGTCGCTCTGCAGCTTCATGCCCATCTCCAGGCGGTTGTGAAAGACGGCGGAGATCAGCGGTTTCTCGGCGTTGTTTCCGGATTCCTTGCCGATGATCGAGGCGAGGGTCACCCATTGAGGGAGGGTCAGGCCGATCTCCTCCGCGCGCTTCCGCATCTCCGGCGTGATCTCCTTCCAGAACTGCCCGACGAGGATCCGGATGATCTCTCGGGTCGTCATGGTCCGGTCGAACCGATACGTGTTCGGGTAGAGGTATCCCTCGATGCTGTCCGCCTCGATGTCGAGGGAGGCCAGAAATGACCGGTCGGTGGCCAGCGTCGCGAATTCCTTCTCGTTGATCAGCTTGAAGGCGGAAAGCCGCTTTGCCACATCGCTCACGGTGATGTCCTCGGGCAGCGTCACCGGATAGTCCTTGATCTGCCCCCGGACCAGCTTGTCGAGGATCTCCGTCGGCGACATGGCGCCGGCGAGTTCATATTCACCCGCCCGGATGTGTCTGTTTGCCTTCTTTACGAGAGCCAGGGCCCAGAAAAAGGGACGGTTTTGAACCAGGCCGCCGTTGTTGAGAATCTCCGTAATCCCGAGGAAGCCGGCCCCCTTCGGGATGTCGACCGTCCTAACGGCGGCGAGTGGATTGACGGGGGTTGTCGCATAGCGGTAGAAGGCCGCCCCGGTCAGGAACAGAAACAGCAGGAGCAGAAGGACCTTTTTCCGCCCGTAAAACCATTTCATTCGAGATATCATCTCTGAATAGGCATGGATGTTCATGGGGTCGTTTGTCCGGTTTTCCCCTCACGGGCCGGGGCATCGAGATAGCCCTGAAGGATGATGCAGGCGGCCAGGCGGTCGACGATCCCTCTTTTCTTTTCCCGGCGCACGCCGGTTTCCCGGAGGATCTCCTCCGCCTCTTTCGTGGAGAGGGTTTCGTCCCGGCGGATGATGGGCATGCAAAAACGGGTCTGCAACCGCCGGACAAACCGGTTGACCTTCTCGCACTGGATCCCCTCGCTGCCGTCCAGCCGCAACGGATAACCGACGACGATTTTTTCCACGTCGAATCGCTCGACATATGAGGCGATTGCCGCGAGATCCGCATCGCGGTTCTTCCGGACGATGGTGTCGACCCCCTGCGCCGTCATCCCGAGCTCATCGCAGATCGCAACGCCGATTCTCCGGCTGCCGTAATCCAGCCCCAGTACCCTCATGCTTCCTCCCGTCAACAGTAGATCTCTTATAAATCATCCGACATGAAAATTCCATGCTATTCATTTTCCGGCCGGGGCATGCAGCCGCAATGAGGGCCGGAAAGGGCGTCATCTTTGCTGTTGTGAAAAGCGGGTGAGTCTGTTATTTTCAAACCCATGAAGCATCTCGTGATGGGCACGGCCGGTCATGTGGACCACGGCAAGACGGCGCTGATCAAAAGCCTCACCGGCGTGGACACCGACCGCCTCAAGGAGGAAAAGGAGCGGGGGATCACGATCGAACTCGGGTTCGCCTCCCTGACCCTTCCCGATGGTCGAACCCTCGGGGTCGTCGACGTCCCCGGCCATGAGCGGTTTGTCCGGAACATGGTGGCCGGGGCGGCCGGCATCGATCTCGTGGTCCTGGTCATTGCGGCCGACGAGGGGGTCATGCCGCAGACGCGGGAACACCTCCAGATCTGCACCCTCCTGGGAATCCGGAAGGGGTTTGTCGCGCTGACCAAGATCGACATGGTCGACGAAGATTGGCTGGAACTGGTCCGGGAGGATGTCCGCATGTTTCTCCGGGGGACCTTTTTGGAAGATGTGCCGGTCGTCCCGGTCTCCTCCCTGACCGGGGCCGGTTTCCCCGAGTTGCTCCTGACCATCGGGAAGACGGCGGACGAGGTGGAGGAGATCGCCGATGTCGGTCTCTTCCGCCTGCCTGTGGACCGGGTCTTCACGATCAAGGGGTTCGGCACCGTCGTCACGGGGACGCTGGTCTCCGGAAAGGTGGAGACGGGCGAGGAGGTGGAGATTTCTCCCGCCGGCCTCCGCGCCAGGGTCCGGGGGATCCAGGTCCACAACCGGACCGTCGAGACGGCCGAGGCCGGGCAGAGGACGGCCATCAACCTTCAGGGGATGGACCGGGAGGAGATCGAGCGGGGGCATATCCTGACCGGCCCCGGTTCTCTGACGGCGTCGCAGCGCCTTGATTGCGTCTACCGCCATCTGCGCGGCGCCGTCCGGAAGCTGAAGAACCGGACCCTTGTCCGGCTCCATACGGGGACGAGCGAGGTCATGGCACGGATGATTCTCCTCGACCGGGATGAGTTGGAGCCGGGGGACGAGTGCTGCGCCCAACTGGTATTGGAGTCCCCCCTGGCCGTCGTGGCCGGAGATCGGTTCGTCATCCGCAGTTGTTCCCCGGTGACAACGATCGGCGGCGGGTTGATCGTCGACCCCCTGCCCGCGAAGCACAAGCGGTCATCGGCCGCAGTCCTCGGGGAATTTGAGAGCCTTGCCGGCGGGGAGGATGAGGAGAGGATGACCGTCATTCTGAAGCGGGCCGGGATCGGGGGGATCACCGAAAACCTGCTGGTCGTCCGGACAGGCATCCGCGGCCGGGAACTGCGCCGGCGCCTGGAGGGGATGTTTTCCGCCAAGAGGGCCGTCCTCGTCGATCGGGACGAGATGCGGGTTCTCTCCCATCCGGTTTATGAGGCCTTCCAGGCGGAGATCCTCCGGGAGCTTCGGGAATACCATGAACGGAATCCGCTCAGGGAGGGGCTCTCCCGGGAGGAGCTGCGGACCACGCTGGAAAGGGGCGACGGGGTCGGGCAGAAGATCTTCACAATGGCCCTGCGGGATCTCGAGAAGAGGGAAGAGATCATCGCCGAAAAGGAGATGATCCGTCTGACGGGGCACCGCGTCCATTTGCAGGGGGAGATGGAGGAACTGCGGGAGGAACTCTCCATTGTCTACCGGGATGGGGGGCTTGCGCCGCCGACGGTCCGTGAGGTCCTGGAGCGGTTTTCCGACCGGAAAAAGGAGACTTCGAGCCTCATCCAGGTGATGACCCGCGAGGGGGTCCTGGTCCGGATCAGTGAGGATCTGAACTTCCACCGGGATGCGCTGGCGAAGCTCCGCGAGGATTACCGGCGGCTCCTCATCCGTGACGTGCAGGCGACGCCGGCGAGCTTCAAGGAACTGACCGGGCTCTCGCGGAAATTCATCATCCCGCTGATGGAGTATTTTGACATGACCAAGCTGACCATGCGGGCGGGCGATCACCGGATCCTCCGGGAAAGGCCGGAAAAATGATATCAACCGGGGACGGCGATTGTTTCCGGATTTCCGTCTATGACGGGCACAGATTCTCCGAACGGGACGAGCGTCTCATCCGCGAGATTCCGCTTGCGGTGTATCTCAACGACCGGAAGGTGATCACGATTGCCTGTGCGGGGCTGTACGTGGATGAGCTGGCCGTAGGTTTCCTCCGCTCCGAGGGTTTCCTGAGGACACGCGAGGACGTTCATGCGGTGGATGTTTCTCCCGACCGGACGGAGGTGAGGATAAGGACGGCGGCGGGACGGGAAATCCCGGGTCCGGAGACGGCGGCGGGCAGGACGCTGGCATCGAGCGGCGCCCGCGGTTTCGGCCGGCCGGCGGAGGAATCCTCGGCAGAGGCTCTGTCGGCGGCGGGTTCGCTTGCGCCGGATGTGGTCTTCGATCTCATGGAACGTTTTCTCGGACAGGCCCGCCTCCACGAAGAGACCGGCGGGACCCATGCTGCGGCCCTGGCCCGGAACGGGGAGATCCTGGCCGTCCGGGAGGACATCGGGCGGCACAACGCCATCGACATGCTGGGCGGCTACGCGCTGCTCTACGGGGTGGACTGCCGCGACGCCGTCATCCTTCGGACGGGCCGCGTCTCTTCGGAGATCGTCCACAAGATCCTGAGGCTGGGTGTGCCGTTGGTCTGCTCCCTGTCGGTTCCCACGACCCAGGCCGTGGAGATGGCGCGGGGGGCAGGGATGACGCTGATCGGTTCGGTCCGGCGGGGCCGAATGAAAATTTACTCCTGAAAGAAAGAAGGGCGGGTGCGGATGTGACGGAAAAAACGATCTATGTAAAGGATATCCGAACGGGCGACCGGGTCAGCGAGGTGTTTCTCGCGGGGGAAAAGAATCTGGCCTATTCCCAGAAGGGGTCTCCCTACCTGAATATCCGTCTGAAGGACCGGACGGGGGAGGTGGACGGGAAGGTCTGGGAAAACGCGCTGGCATGGGACAAGGCGTTCAAAAAGGGCGATCTGATCCGCATCCAGGCGCGGGCGCTCAGCTTCAAGAACGCGATCCAACTGTCGATCATCGAGCTTAAGAAGGTGGAGGACGCCGAGGTCGAACTCGCGGACTACTTCCCGGTGGCGAAAGGGGATCGCGCGGCGATGTTCGCCGAGATTCTGGCCTATTGCGGACAGGTGAAGACCCCCTGTCTATCCGCACTCCTCCAGGCATTTTTCCAGGACGAAAAGATCGCCGGGCTGTTCCGGAGGGCGCCGGCGGCCAAGGGGTTTCACCACGTCTACATCGGCGGTCTTCTGGAACACACCCTTTCCGTCGTCCGGCTGCTGGACCGGGCGGCCGGCCATTATGCGGGGGTCAACCGGGACCTTCTGATCGCCGGCGGGATCCTCCACGACATCGGGAAAATCTACGAATTCTCTTTTGATCGGATCGTGGAGTACAGCGATCCGGGGCGCCTGGTCGGCCACATCGTCATCGGCGTGGAGATGGTCGACGCGAAGATCGCGGCGATCCCGGATTTCCCGGAGCAGACGGCCATGGAACTCCGCCACCTGATCCTCAGCCATCACGGCGTTCTCGAATTCGGCTCGCCCAAGCGGCCCAAGACCCTGGAGGCGCTGATCGTCCATTACATGGACGACCTCGACGCCAAGGTGAACGCCTTCCAGGAGTTCATCCGGGAGGCCCGCGACGAGGAGTCGGACTGGACGCCCTATCACCGGCTGTTCGAACGGTACATCTACAAGGGCCGGAAACAGGGCGACCGGGATGCGGAGAAGCCGGATGTCGGGGACATGATGCCGCATCGTGTCCCCAGCCCTGCCCCGGGTGGGGACGACGGGATCTGAAAAACCGGTTCATCCGGTTCATGCGTACTTTCGTGAAAAAGGATGAGATCAAAACCCGATCGCAGGCAACCTCACTTTCACCTACAAGTCCGCACATGCTACTTAAAAATTAACTGAATATTACTATTTGAAAGAGAGTAACGTCAATGTAGAGGGCGCACCGTATCGGCTTCGGATTAAATGAATTGTTAGATAATGAATGATACCAAGTCACATCTGCGCTTTAAGGTAGTGAGGACGATCTGTTGCTTTCAGGAAGTTGCCCACACGTCAACGCACCCGCCGGCTCCATACGTAATCTGTTAATTTTGTCTCACGCCTCTTTCAGCGCCCGAAGCTCAGCGTCGGTATAGCGGAGACGTATGGCAAGACCTCGGGCCAGCCGGGCGAAAAGCATCACACCCAGGGTGGGGTTGGATCGAGAAACCTCATCGAATCTAACACGTGAGATGACGAAAACGTCGGTGTCTGTATCGGCAACCGCGTCTGCCGATCGTGCACCATGATCGAGAAAAGCGATCTCACCAAAAAAGTTACCGCGGCCGAAGGTGGCGAGAATGTGATAGCGGTTATTTTTCAGTGGAAGAACAATCCGTACGATGCCCCTGCGGACGATGAACAGCTCGTCACCGGTATCCCCCCTGCGAAAAAGCGTTTCACCCGCCTTGAAAGAGAGATCGACCACGCAGGACTTCATGAAAGGCAGGCCGTTCACATTCTCAAATTCCCGCAACAATTCGATTTCAGCCAGCCCAAGCGGTTGGTCATTCCTTGCCTGAGCCCCGCGATGCTCATTCAGGATTTGATCCTCCGACCATTGTATCGCCTCATCCAGGGTCAGAAAAATCTTTACGTTTCGGTTGCGTTTCAAGAGGCCAAGCTGATTGAAATAGGCCTCAAGGTTCTGTCCCGTGGGGAGCGTCGGCAAGAGATGGCTGAATATGAGATAACCCTCTCGCTCCTTCAAAATGTCTCCAAGCAGCTCCAACATATGGACAGCTGTGAAATCGACGGATTGTACACGCCGCATGTCGAGGATCAAAAACCGGCTCCTCTTGAGGTCCGGTTCGATCTCGGTAAACAACTGGTCCGTCGTGCCGAAAAACAGGCTGCTCTGCAGTTCGGCAACGGTGATCAAGTTCCCGTACTGCTGCAGCATCTCCTTTTCTTCCTGAACCCGGTATTGCTTGGACGATATCTGATCTCCGTAAACTTTACGCCGGATGACCGAGCCCCGGATCTGCTCCCGGATGAACAACAGGATGGCCAACCCCATCCCCACACCTGCGGCGGCAATGAGGTTGAAGTAAACCGCAGTGATCACGACTAGTGCGATCACGCAAAAATCGAGTACGGTGGCCCTCTGTCTCAGAAGGAGGACACTGCGAAAATCAATCATTCGCCAAGCGACCACCATCAGAATTCCGGCGAGGGCGGCGATGGGGAGCCAGGCAATGAACCAGGCCAGCATGAGAAAGGCTATGAGCACAAAGATCCCTTCCAGAAAACCGGAAAGTCTTGTCTGCCCACCGCTTCCAATGTTCACAAGGGTCGGCCCCATTGTGCCTGACCCGGGCATACCTCCGAGCAAGGCGGACACGATATTCGCAGAACCCTGGCCCATCAGCTCGCGATTGGCATTGTGACGGCTGCGGGTCATGGTGTCCATTACCACGCATGTCTTCAGCGTGTCGATTGAGAGCAGCACCGATAGCGTCACCGCCGGCATAAGAAGGGAAGCGATATCCGCCAGCCGCACGTCGGAAAAGGCGCTCCATTGACCCTTGAGCATCGTGGTGAAGGAGCCGTTTTCCTGAAACAGGGGGCCGATGACCAGTTTATTGTTGACGAGCGTTCTCAACTCCGGGATGATACAGCTAATCCCGAAATAAGTGAGTAAGCCTGCAGAAAGACCAAGAATAACGGCAGGAACCGACCTGACCAGCCTCGGCGCCGCCAGCACACCGGCCATCGTGATTACACCGACCAGTATCCCTGGCCCCTGCCAATGAGAAGGCATCAACATCCCGCTCATAACGGAGATCCCTTTGGGCAAACCCAAAAGTTTCGGGAACTGACTCAGGATAATCAGCGCACCAACACCGCTGAGATAACCGGAGACGACCGGATAGGGAATGTACTTGATAAAACGTCCACCTCCCAGCGCCCCATAAACGAGTTCGAGCATCCCTGCCAGAAATCCCACAAGCATCAGAACAACAACGGCGTTTGCGGGTGTGACATTGCCTGTCTTGATGATCTCCGCCGCCAGGGCACCCATAACGGCGGCGGCGGGGGCGCAAGGTGCGGAAATCAGCCGCGGCGATCCGCCAAGGAGGGGGGCAATCATGCCGAGTGAAATCGCGCCGATGATGCCGGCGATGGAACCATAGGCGACATATTGTGGTCCCAACACCGCAAAGACGGCAATCCCGTAGGCGATGGCCGCGGGCAGCGCCACCAGCATGGCGGCAAATCCGCCCCAGAGATCTCCAACGATCTGGTTGTAGCCGCCGAACCACTTTTGAAGCATCTTATTCAATGGTATGACCCCTCCAGAAAGGCATGGCGGAAAAACCGGTTCGGGATGTCACCTCTTCTCGCCGGGTTTGTCCTGCAGGAATGGACTGTTTGGCGAATAACCCTGCTGCATGGGGTCCCGATAATTCCTGCCAGGTGACAATTTTACCACAAATATTGGGGAATAAGGTGAAAAAAGGAAAAATATGAATCGGTTTTCATACACGAGGAGGACAAAACAGTGCCTTTGCATGAAGATTTAGTGGGAGAGAGAAAAGGGCTGGTAAACCCCAGGAGTCCCCCACTCCGGCTTCCTTGCTGCTTAAATTTCAGGATCAGATGAATAATTCCACGGGATAGGCCGACGGGTAAAAAAGGGAGCCCTCACCCCTGCCAAAGAAGTCAAAACCGATTAAGACCCATGGAGAAATCCGGGGTTTTTATGCTTCATTCGGTTGATGCGTACTTCTTTCTCGTTCACCTTAGATCTGTCAAATGGAAAGTGCGTCATCTGATGCTGATTGCCGATTGAAATGTTGCATACCCGTCAAAATCACCGGATGCTTGACTTCAGGAAGATGTTCGTAAGAACAGAAGAGGGGTGTTTTGCCCCCTCTTCTGTGTATTGCTGGCATCCTTAATCGATAAATCATCTTCACTCACGATACTTGAATGAAAGATTTAACCTTATTCTGAAGGCGGTTATCTTTCCTTTTTCGACGGTAACATCCTGCCTCACGACCTCCGCAACCCTCAGCTCCTCGAGGGATTTTGCGGCAGTCGCCAAGGCTTTCTGGGTGGCGTCTTCCCACGACTTTGGACTTGTCCCTACGATTTCAACGATTTTGTATACGGACATACCGGTTTCCTCCTTTCATTGGCTGAATCAGTTAAAATACTATTTTAAAGGTCTCCACGGACCTTTACGCTTTTAGTGAAAAATTTGTTGACAATGTAGATGGTTAACATGGAAACAGCTCTGTAAGAGCCTCTGTTTCATCGCCCTCTACATGAATTCAAAATCTATAAGAAGGAATCCGCAGGAGTAAAAACAGGATCAGAGTGTGCAAGCAGCGTAAGGGAATTTGTGTATAGCATATCATTACTCCCTATTTTGTCAAACGGATTGATTGCAGCCTCAAATTGGCCAGATTAACTGGCCCGCATCAATCCCGGCCCGCAACGCCCGCTTGGCTTTTCCGTAAGGCTCATCCGTGCTTCGTGCAGGCCGTCGCCATCGGTCGCATGTCATGCCCTATCTTTCCGTCAAAGACCAAACTCAGCGGCGCGACGTTTTGTATCGTCCATTGAGGCGCCTTGGACGCTCATGACTCAAAATCATTCCTTGGTACGCCAGCTTGGCGGATGATGGATTGGAGTGTACCCATACGCAGTTCGGTATGGTTTGAGACCGGTACGGTTATCGTCGTATCGGGAAGTTGCCTCTGCATCACGATATGGCTACCACGCTGACACACCTCCAGGAATCCATAGTACGCAAGGATGGCGCAAACTTGTTTCCCGGAGAGGATGCGGAGATTATCCAACGGCAACCTCCATTCGGGTCACATATACTTCCTCTTGCAAGCGCGTATGAATCTCCTCAGGCGAGGCC
Organism: Deltaproteobacteria bacterium; assembly: GCA_026388345.1. The sequence continues at coordinate 5,249 of JAPLJY010000246.1, read as the reverse complement.
GATTCGAAAAATAGCTCAAGCGCTTCCCGAAGATTCTCGCGGGCTTCCTCGATTGTATCGCCCTGGCTGGCGATACCGAGTTCCGGGCAGAGCGACACATACCCGCCCCCTTCGCGCTCAATAAATGCTGTAAATTGTTTCCGCACAATACACGCCAATTTTCATACGGGATGGAACTTTGATCAACTGCTCTTCACGATTATTATTCTTAATATCACGATTTGTGTTCGAAATTTTTCACAATTTCCGCTTGAGGTCGTATGTCCATTCTTTTCAAGTCAAATGAACGCACAAACCGGTGGGATCTGGAAACCCGTTTTTTAGTAGCGGAAGAGGGCGGCCAGATCGCCCGTGTCCGGCATCTTCTCCGGCGGCAGGATAAACACCGTTCCTCCATTCAGGAAAGTCTGGATGGCCGCGATCTCCAGAAGATCTTCGCTCGCGGCTTCCATCTTCTCATGCCGCTCGACGGCGCCGCTTTCCCCGTGGAAGGTTCCCCACTGCCGGCGACCCGAGGCGACGAAGAGGGTGCCGACCCGTCCATGGACGGCGGCGGGGACGATCTCCCCAAGATCGGCGGAGGTCAGGCCGGTTCCCGAGGACTGCCGGTACTGGGCGATGGCGTCATGCCCGGCCTTCTGAAAGTAGGGGCTGACGATCTTCAGGGCCGACCGGTGAAGCGCTTCCGCGCTGATTCCCTGGGGATTCCCCGGGATCCCCTCTTCGATCAGCCGCGGATAGGTGTTGGCCTCGCGATAAATGGGAAAGAGATATTCTACGCCGGCGAGAATGAGGGGTGTCCGCTCGTCGCGGAGCAGGTCGTGAAGGCCCCGGTCGATCAGACGGAAGTACTTCAGAAGATTCTCCTTGGTATCGTCGATCTCCGCGCCATGTCCGGAAACCATGGCCGAATGGTCGCCGCCTCCCGCCGTGCCGGCACGGAAGCGGACCTGTTTCCCGGATTCATCGTACCGGAGCGCCTCGGCGAGGCTCTTGGGAACCGATTCCAGTTCGATTTCCTGGATGTTCTGCCCCGTCCCCTCGAGAAGCCGGATCTCCTTCTGGCTGAGGGCGAGGACATAGAAACGTTTGTCGCCGCCGAAGAGCGGCAGGAGAGGCTTGATGTGAAAATAATCGGCAACAGTGATCAGCTCGTCAAAGGCCTCCGGAAGGCAGAAGGAGCGGAAAAGATCCGCACAGAGGAAGAGCGCCAGACCATCGCTTTGTCTCCGCCAGAAGAGAACATTTCCCGGCAGCGCCTGCGCGGGTTCCAGGAGGGTCTTGATCTCCTGGGGACGCATACCTTGCGCCAGCAGTTTTTCCTCCGCGCTGCGCAGGAGATTCTTGAACCGGATCTGGTTCTGCTGGCTCTCCGCGCCGGTGCGGAAGGTCGGCATGAAAATTGAAATGCACAATCCCTGATGTTTTCCCATCAACGTCTTTAATTCATCCCGTGATAATGCACTCATTTGGTCGTCTCCCTTCTCATGGTTGGCCCCCCCTTAAACGGAGGGTATGCAGAAGATGATCCGGACAGGTCCTTCAAGGTTGAATCAACCCCTTTCCCCGGAGAACCGGCCGGAAAGGACCAGAATACCATCCGGTCAAAAGATATAAAATCTGCCGGGACAAAGCAAATCATTTCTTGCCCGCGCCGGCGGCAAATGGTAGGGAACTTGCGTCGGCAGATCCGTGATATTTACCTTTGCAGACACTTTAAATTGTGATAGAAACCGCCCCCTTGTTCATCCATTCTCCACGATTCCCGGCGACGCCGGAGGATGGTTTGGAAATGGGGTCTCTAAAGATTTTATGGGAGAGAGCCGTGAAAAATGGTGGATCGTGATGAGATGCGGTAAAGAAACCGGCGGTGAACCCGGAGGAGGGGCGCCCGTCGCGGAGTGGAATGACTGGAAATGGCAGTACCGGAACCGCGTCCGATCGCTGAGGCAACTGGCCTCGGTACTGAACCGGCCCGTCGCGTCGCTCGCCGCGTGCGGACCCGTGCTCCGGACCTATCCCATCGCGATTACACCCTATTATCTGTCGCTGTTCAATCCCGCCGATGAAAACGACCCCCTGCGCCGGCAGTGCTTTCCCGACCCCCGGGAACTCACCTTCTCGCTGGGCGGGGTCCCCGATCCGCTTGACGAAGAGAGAGACATGCCCGTTCCGGGGCTGATCCACCGATATCCCGACCGCTGTCTTGCGATCGTCACCGGAACCTGCGCCGTTTACTGCCGGCACTGCAATCGCAAGCGCATGTGGCGCGCGGATAAGCCGGAGCGGATGCGGGAAAGGCTGCAGGCCATGGTGGATTACGTCGCCCGGACGCCTGCCCTCCGGGAGGTGATCATCTCCGGCGGAGATCCCCTGCTGATCTCCGAGAGACTCCTGGATTGGTTTTTAGGGGCGCTCCGCGCGATCCCCCACGTGGAGGTCCTCCGCATCGGGAGCCGCGCGCCGGTCACCCTGCCGATGCGGATCACGCCGGGACTCTGCGCGATGCTGAAGCGGCACCGGCCGCTCTGGTTCAATACGCAGTTCAATCATGCCATTGAGATTACGGAAGAATCGGCCAGGGCGTGCGAGATGCTTCTCGAGGCCGGGATCCCCGTCGGAAACCAGTCGGTCCTGCTTCGGGGGGTGAACGACGACTATAAATCGATGCGGGACCTGCTTTACGGCCTAGAGCGGATCTCGGTCCGTCCCTACTATCTGTTTCAGTGCGATCCGGTCCGGGGGACGGACCATTTCCGGGCAGAGATCTGGACCGGCATGGAGATCATGGAGAGGCTCTGGCGCAACATTTCCGGCCTCTGCCTCCCGCGTTACGTGCTGGATTGCCCCGGCGGCCGGGGAAAGATTCCCCTCCAGCCTTTCTCCGTTTTGCCGGGGATGGGACAGGGGGCAAACATTCTTTTGACAACATAAAACAAATGGATTAAGAAATACGGCAGGATGTGCGAGGCCAGGCCCTCCGCCCGTCCGGGGAAGGAAAAAGAAGGCGCAGCGGTGTCCGGACAAAGAGATCCCATAAGGAGAATAAAATCCCATGTACACAGCCAGTGATCTGAGAAAAGGACTGCGGATCAAGATCGACAACGACCCCTACATCGTGACGGAATTCAATTTCGTCAAACCGGGAAAGGGCCAGGCCCTCTACCGCTGCAAGCTGAAGAACATGGTCAACGGGAACCAGTTCGAGCGGACGTTCCGTTCCGTGGATGTCTTTGAGGCGGCCGATCTGCAGGAAAAGAGGATGCAGTACCTTTATAAGGAAGAGGGGAAGTACTGCTTCATGGACAACGAGAGCTACGAACAGGTTTTCCTCAGTGAAGATCAGGTCGGCGAGGCGAAGAATTTTCTCCTTGACAACATCGAGGCGGAGGTCCTCCTGTTCGAGGACCGGCCGCTGGGGATCAGTCTGCCCAATTTCATCGACGTGATCGTGACCAAGGCCGATCCGTGGGCAAAGGGCGATTCCGTGTCGGGGAACACCAAACCGGTAACCGTCCAGACGGGATATCAGGTCCAGGTTCCCCCCTTCATCGAAGAAGGCGAAAAAATCCGGATCGATACACGCAGCGGCGAGTATCTCACCAGGGTCACCTTCATCGAAGAAGGCGAAAAAATCCGGATCGATACACGCAGCGGCGAGTATCTCACCAGGGTCAAGGGATGACCCATTATTGAAACGGATGCGATTGATTCCGAGAGCAAGAAGGAATGACCGTGGATGATTCCTGGAAGCTGACCGCCAAAGAGGATGCCCTTCGGCGGCGCGCCCGGATGATCCGGACCATCCGCCGGTTCTTTCAGGATCAGGATTTCCTCGAAGTTGAAACCCCCCTCCGGATTCCGGCGCCGGCGCCGGAATCCCATATCGATGCCGTCGCCTCGGGAGAGTGGTTCCTGCAAACCTCCCCGGAGCTGTGCATGAAGAGGCTCCTGGCGGCGGGTTATCCGCGGATCTTCCAGATCTGCAAATGTTTCCGGGCGGGGGAGAGGGGCGACCGCCACCTGCCGGAATTTACGATGCTCGAGTGGTATCGTGAAGGAACGGACTACCGCACCTTGATGGATGACTGCGAGGCTCTGATCACCCTTATTGCCCGCGAGTTCGATATCAACGGCATCTTTTCCCGGCAGGGACGGAAGATCCGCCTGGGAATTCCCTGGGAGCGAATCACCGTCCGGGAGGCTTTCAGGCGGTACGCAACGATGACCGACGCCGAGGCCCTGGGGACGGATCGTTTCGATGAGATCCTTGCCTGCGAGGTTGAACCTCATCTGGGCATGGAAAGCCCCGTTTTTCTGTACGAGTATCCGGCGGAACTCGGCGCCCTGGCGCGGTTAAAGGAAGGGGATCCGGGGATTGCCGAACGATTCGAACTCTATTGCGCCGGGCTGGAACTGGCCAACGCCTTTTCCGAGCTGACCGACGCCGAGGAGCAGCGGCGGCGTTTCGAGGAGGCCTTCCACGACCGCCGGCGGAACGGCAGTCCCCTCTATCCCATGCCGGAACGCTTTCTCGCCGCCCTCCCGCAAATGTCCCCCTCCGCCGGGATTGCCCTCGGCGTGGACCGTCTCGCCATGCTTCTCACCGACAAGGCCCGGATCGATGAGGTGGTCGCCTTTACGCCCGAATCCCTTTGATTGCTCCGTATCGCCCATGTGCGGCGGGGGCCAGTGCATCGGTCCTTGACAAGTCCCGACTTTTCCTTTAGATGTAATGCCGTCTTTCCCATCTTTGCTAACAAAAGGAGATTGAACGTGAACGAAGCTTCGTCCGTCGCCGCGATGAATCTGGGGGGAAATTTTCATGGCAGTCTTTTCGACATGGTTATTCACGCGGGATTTGTCGTGCAACTGGTCCTTCTGCTCCTTCTGCTCTTCTCCGTCGTCTCCTGGGCCATTATCCTGATGAAATATTTCAACATCCGGAAAGTTCGAAGAGAAAACATGCTCTTCTTGAATGCTTACATGAAAAGTACGAAACTGTCGGAGATTTTTCCCGAGGCGAAGAAGTTCCGGAATTCGACGCTGGCAGAGGTCTTCCGGGGCGGCTATACCGAACTCGTGAAGATCACCCGAGCGGTCCGCGGAACCTCCGTGGGTAAAGACGGCGCAGAGGCGGCCGGTACGGTCCTGGAGATCGGGGGGATCGACAATGTGGAGCGGGCGATGAACCGGGCCTGCGGGACGGAAACGACCAAACTGGAGACAGCCCTCGGGTTTCTGGCGAC
>JAPLJY010000279.1 GCA_026388345.1 Deltaproteobacteria bacterium | reverse complement strand
GACACGATGCAGCATCATGTCCCCATTTCCCCCATTTTCAATCTATGAATAGCATTCCTGGTAGATCTCGACCATATCCTCCGGCGTCATCTTGCAGGGGTTGTTGGCGAGGGGTCTGGCGACCGTCATCGCCACCTTCGCAAACTCCGGGAAATCGGCTTCCGGAATCTCCAGCTCCTCGAGCGTCGTGAAAACGCCGCAGTCCTCGATCAGGGACTCCACCGCCTCCACCGCCAGGTAGGCCGCCTCCCGGAGAGGCAGGTCGTCGACGATCTCTCCCATGATCTCCGCGATATCGACGAACTTCTCCCGGGCGCCGGGGAGGTTGAAGGCCATCACGCGGGGGAGTATGATCGTGTTGGCCAGGCCGTGGGGGATCCCGTATTTGCCGCCGAGCGGGTAGGAGAGGGAGTGGACCGCCGTCACGCCCGCGTTGGCAAGCCCGAGCCCGGCGTAGAGGCTCCCCAGGAGCATCGCCTCGCGCGCCTCGATGTTTGTCCCGTCGTGGACGGCCGTCCGCAGGTTTTCGGAGATGAGGCGGATCGCCTCCAGCGACATCGTTTCGCTCATCGGCGAGGCGATGATCGAGGTGTAGGATTCGATCGCGTGGCAGAGGGCGTCGATCCCCGTGGTCGCCGTGGCATGGGGAGGAAGGGTCAGCGTCAGCTCCGGATCGAGCAGCGCCAGCTCCGGATAGAGGTACGGACTGTTCATCGCCTCCTTTTTCTTGAGCTTTTTCCGGATGAAGACGGCCGTGAAGGTCACCTCGCTCCCCGTCCCGGCGGTCGTCGGGACCATGATTGTGGGGAGCCCCGGACCGGGAACTTTGTTGAGTCCGAGGTAATCCTCCGCCTTTCCTGGGTTCGCCGCAAGGATGGCGATCGCCTTGGCGAGGTCCATCGCGCTCCCGCCGCCGATGCCGACGACGCCGTCGCACTTCTTCTTCCGGGCGAGCTTCGCCCCCTCGTCGGCCAGTTCAATCGGAGGCTCCGGCACCGTTTTGTCGAAAAGCACGTACCCGATCTTCGCCTTTTCCATGAGGTCGGAGACCTTCTTGCCGAAGCCGGCCCCGGCCAGGTTCCCGTCGAGGACGACGAGCGGCCGGCTCACCTTCAGCTCCGCGAGGTGCCCCGCCAGGCCGGCAAAACTCCCGTTTCCGAACACGATCTTTTTTGCGCCTGTAAAAGAAAATGTTTTCATGGCCTTTTCTCCATTTTATGTCATTTAAACCCCGTCACGATGCTAATGGGTTTTCTTACGAGCACGACGGCGGAAAGTCAAGAAGATTTGCGCTCCTTGTGGTCCCCGTACCACTCGATCTGCCGGCAGATCCCCCGGAGGATCTTGACCTCCCGGGCCAGCAGGGTCGTCCGGGAAAACAGGCGACGAAGGTGCATCATCCAGTAGTCGGGGTTGTCCGGCAGCAGGAACCCGATCGCCAGCAGGGTCTCCTTGAGCTTTGCGTACATCCCCTCCAACTCCTTCGAACTGGCGAGCTTCGGCGCGAATTTGGTATCATTTTCCATGCCGACCATGAGCAGCTCATAGCAGACGACCATCACCGCATGGGAGAGGTTCAGCGACTTGAATCCCACGGTGGGGATCGTGACCAGGGTCTGGCAGAAGCGGAGGTCGTCGTTCGTGAGCCCCGTGTCCTCCGGGCCGAAGAGGAGGGCGATCTCGTTTTCCCGGGAGAGGCCTACCAGGATCTCGGCCATCCGGCGGGGGGAGACAACCGGCCCCCGCCCCGACCCCTGCCGCGCCGTCGTCCCGACGATCCAGGAGAAACCCACGAGCGCCTCGTCGAGGGTGTCGCAGTGGCGGATCCCGTCGACAATCTCCTTCGCCACGTGGGTTGCCATCTGCCGCAGAGCCTCGTCATCCAGGTCGCGGTTCCCGACGACAATCATCTTTCCGATCCCCATATTCATCGCGCAGCGCGCCGCGGAACCGACATTCCCGGGAAATTTCGGCCCTTTCAGCACGATGGTCACGTTATCGAGATTAACCTTCATCCCTTTTCCCAGCGGGCCGCGACAAAGGCCCCGGTCTCCCGCCCCTCTCCTTCCCGTTCGCTCCGGTCGAACGTTGCCGGATCGTCCTCCTTGCCGAAATGGACCGCCGTCCGGACAATGCCCGCAACGGGCGCGGCGGCGAGGAGTTGCAAGGGCGACCGGAAAAAGACCCGGTTGAAGATCGACTCCGGATCCCGCCTTGCATTCGCGCTCCGTCTTGCGGCCCAGGGGCTCAGGCTGTTGAGCGTCGCCACAACGACCACCCCTCCGGGCCTCGTCACGCGGAACAGCTCCGCGACGGCCCGCTTTTCGTCCGCAACGAACTCCAGGGCCGCCACGGAGACGGTCTTGTCGAAGGACCCGTCGGCAAAGGGAAGCCTCGCCATGTCGGCCGTCACCCCCAGCAAGGGCCGGGTCGAGGCCTTCTCCCCCGCGCGCACCGGCATGGGACACTGGTCGCCCGGAGCCTGTCGGAGGGCGGCTTGCTCCGCCGCGTACACGAGCATGGCGAGCGAGATGTCGAGGCCGACGACCTTGGCCCCCCGGGCGAGGAATTCCCGGGTGAAGATCCCTGTGCCGCTTCCGGCGTCGAGGATCCTCTCCCCCCGGCCCGGCCGGAGCATATCGATAATCAGTCCGCTTTCATATTGCAGGACGGCCTTCCCCACCGGGGTCTCGAACCAGCGGTCGTACCGTTCCGGCCAGTCGTCAAACAGTTGTTTCTCAGGCATGCCTACTCTCCCCACCGACTTTCTTCCCGCGTCCTCTGCCCGGAACCGATCAGCGGCCATCCGCATCCCCCGGTTCCCCGGAGGCAGAATCTTGAAAATGCTTGCAAATCTGACCCTCCTGCCGCAAAGGATGGACCATGGCGTTTTATAGATGGTTCGCCGTTACGATGCAACGAGAAATTGGAAGGCACCATGCATCATCCGCGTCATCGAGGAAAGGATAATCCAGACTTCAAATACAAATGTTCTATTGTGATCATCTGAGGGATATACTGAATACGAAATGAAAGGTGCGAATGTGAGGTAAAAGTTGTCGTCCCGAAATTGACCAATTCAGTTGGAGCCAAATTTTCTTTCCCTTGTTACGCTTCTCTTCACATTGTGGATTTTCCGCTGCAAGTCTGATTATAATCGGGTTGCATAGTGTGCCCTATGAAGGCACATAATGAGAGCGAAATATAATTCTGATTGACAATATCATAATTTATGTGCATTCTGTGCCCTCAAAGGACACCATATGACTCTGAAACATAATACCCAGATGAAGACCCTCGGCCCCCAGGCAGCGCAGCTTGTCACATCACTCCATGAAGAAAACAAGCCGGTTTTCCGCTTGGAAGACGTCCAGCGAATCCTTGGTCTGGAAGAGCCGTCCACGCGCAGCCTGGTCAGAAAACTCGTAAACAGGGGCGTGGCCACACGGCTGAAACCAGGGCTTTTTATCCTCATCCCCTTCGAACTGGGAAAAGAAATGGAGTACATGGGGAACCCCCTCATCGTGGCCCGCGAGTTGGCAGGTGGGAAAGACTACTACATCTCCCACGGCACGGCGATGGAGATCCACGGCATGGTCACCCAGCCCCAGTTGGTCGTCCACGTAACGACATTGGAAAAACACCGCCCCATCCGGATCATGGGCGCCGAGTTCCGGTTCATCACCTCCGGAAAGGATTATTTCTTCGGCCTGGCGGACCACTGGATCACCAAACAGGAGAAGATCAGGATCAGCGATCCGGAGCGGACCGTCCTGGACGGCCTCCGGATGCCGGAATATTGCGGCGGCGTCACCGAACTGGCCAAGGGGATCTGGATCAAGAAGCAGGAATTAAACGACGGCAAGCTGGTTGATTATGCATTGAGAATGGACGTCGGGGCCGTCATCCGCCGGCTGGGGTATATCATGGAGCTTTACGAAATCGGTCCACTCAAAAGCCGCAATCGACTCCGCGACCGGCTGACAAACACCTACGTGAAGCTCGACCCCCTTCTGCCGGCCGAGGGAAAATTCCTGCGCAAATGGAGGCTGCACTTGAATGTGTCGCCCGATGAACTTCTTTCGACTGTGAGGACGTAATGATCCCGCAACGCGATCTGTCTCTGTTGTCAAACCGTCTCGCCCGGGGAGGGGGACGCCGCATCCCGGAGGCCGTCCTGGAAAAGGATTACTGCCTCTCCTGGTTCCTCGTTGGCATGTCCGCGACCCCGCTCAAGGATATTCTCGCCTTCAAAGGCGGCACGGCGATCAAGAAATGCTACATCCCCGACTACCGTTTTTCCGAGGATCTCGATTTCACCCTGCGCGAAGAGACCGCGTTTGAAACAATCATG
>JAPLJY010000302.1 GCA_026388345.1 Deltaproteobacteria bacterium | reverse complement strand
TACATCGAGATTTTCTATAACCGGCAAAGAAGGCAGGCCAGACTCAGGTTCTTGTCTCCTGCCGCTTTTGAACGATGGTTCTATGAAAAACGACTGGCAGCATGAAAGGTTTGGTGTCCACTATTGACGACCGACCTCAATCATGCGTAGCGAGACATATCGGGATTGGATTGCTCAGAAACAAGATAAACAGGACCAGCAGTTTCAGGCGGCGATTGATATGCTACAAGACTTTCCAACGGCGGCAGGGAAAAAGAAGTAGGGCTCCTACGGATTCTCAAAATTTGAGAGGGCAAAATAAGACACTACCCAAGGCCGTTCTTCTTATACTTCTCCCGTCAAAAGTGATATATTGCCAATTCAATGCGGCATCCGGATATTTTCACGATTCCTCGTGAAATCGATTAGAATGGGTGTGACATTCCGATGGCCAAAGGGGCGTGGGCAGCAAGACGGCCACATAAAAAAGGGAGGGAAACCATGCGCAAAAAAAGATTCAATGGTCTGGGGATCGTCCTGTTTTCGGTGATTCTGACGTTTCTGTGGGCAGCCACTGCCGTGGCGGATGAAAAGCAACTGCTTACGGCAATCGACGAGCAGGCGGGGAACTGCAAGGCGGTTTCACAGAAAATCTTCGATTACAAGGAGCTGGGACAGCAGGAGTTCAAGAGTTCACAGCTCCTGATGGAGGAACTCCGCAAGCTCGGATTCAAGGTCGAAGGCGACCTGAAGGTGCCCGACGATCTCGTCAAAGACGGCGTGGCCAGGACGGCGTTTCGCGCGGAACTCGCCGGCAAAGGTCCCGGACCGACAATCACGATCATGCTAGAGTACGATGCCCTGCCCAACGGCCATTCCTGCGGGCACAATCTCATCTCCACGTCAGGGCTCCTGGCAGCGGCGGGCCTGGCCAAGCTCATGAAGGACACGCCGGGCCGCCTGCTGGTCATCGGCACTCCGGACGAAGAGCGCGGTTCCCTTGGCGGGGGCAAGATCGCCCTGTTGGAGGGCAAGCACTTCGACGGCACGGACGTGGTTCTCATCACTCATCCCGGCGACGTCTGGAGTGTGGACAAGCCACTTCTGGCCATGAAGCGGGCCACATTCGTCTTTAAGGGAAAGGCCGCCCATGCCGCGGCCGCACCGGAACAGGGCATTAACGCCCTGGACGCTGCCATTCAGACCTTCAACGGCATCAACGCCCTGCGCCAGCATCTGCGCGAGGACGTGCGCATCCACGGCATCATCAAGAAGGGCGGCGAGGCGGTCAATGTGGTGCCGGCCCTGGCCGAGGCGGAATTTGCCGCCCGCGCCCTGGATACGGCAACCATGGAAGACGCTTACGCCAAGCTGATCAACTGCGCCAAGGCGGCGGCCATGGCCGCAGGCGCAACGATGGAATACAAACCGCCGCGTACGGCCCTGCTTTCGCCCATCATGGTCCCGGAATACCTTGCCTTGGTTGTCAAAAACATCAAGGCTGCGGGTGTGAAGGAGGAGGAGATCGTCAAGGGCACGCCAATGGGCTCGTCCGACCTGGGCAACATCGGCCACGCCTACCCCACGGTCAACATTATGTTCAAGGTGGCGCCCAAGGGCGTGGCGCTGCACGCAGACGAGATGCTCAAGTACACCGTGCCCGAGGCGGGGTGGCCGGCCACGATTCAGGCAGCCAAGGCCGTGGCGCTCACGGCGTACAATTTGCTGATAAATCCCGCGAAGGTTAAGGAGATCCAGGAAAAGTTCCGGCAGATGAAGGCGACGGAAGAGAAGTAAGCATCCCGGACCTGTCCGCAGGACGGAGTATTCCCGGGGCAGTTCATCCAATATCAGTTATGTTTTTGGCAACACGCCTGGGTGATATTGTGAAGCTCCCCGGCCACAGGGCGGGGATTCCCGGCAAGGAAGCTGTCCGTTTTTTATTGCGCCCCTTATCCCCGCCTAAAAGGCGGGGCTTGCGGGTTGCGCTCCCGGTCAAATCCGGCACTTTTGCGCGGACCTTAACGGCGATGGTCGCGTTCAGCGCCCGCCACTGCCTATTGTTGTGTCGTCATTCGAACAAGGCTTTTCAAGAAACCTTCCCACTTCAGCGCCTTCCGGAATTCCGGTCCGCGCCCCGAGCCGGGTACAGCTCAAGGCTGCCGCAGCACTCGAATAGATTAATGTATCATCCCAACGCTTACCCATCGCAAGACAGCCGGCAAATGCCCCATGAAAAACGTCCCCGGCACCGGTGCTGTCTTTAACCGCAACCTGAAAAGCAGGGATCCGTCCCTCCCCGCCTGCATTCCTCCAGATCAGACCTTCCTTACCAAGAGTGATCACGACACAGTCGTTATGGGAGATCAATTTTTCCATCGCCAACGCAGGTGAAGATGTCCCGGTGAATTCATAAGCAAATTGCTCCGAGCAGACCAGATGGCCGACTTTGTCGAATAGTTGAGAGGTGCCTTTGTTCCATGAACCGGCATCGAGAACGGTTTTGATCCCCTTGGCGTGGGCTTCCTTCAGCAGTGAGATGGAAAGTCCGGGTTCATGCCCATCGAAGAGAATCACTTTCGGATGAATATTCGTAAAATCAAATATTTCAGGATGAAGAACAGAATCCGCGGAACGATAATTGACGAGGGATCTTTCCCCTGAAGGCTTCACCCAGACGCTGGAAACCGGGGTCGGGTATTCGCCCCGAACGACAAGTTCCGTGTTGACACCTGCCGATTGCAACTCTTCCATGTGAAGCCGGCCGAATACATCCCATCCCAGATAACCGGCAAAAGCCGATTTCAGCCCCATACGCGAAACCGTGACAGAGGCATTGGCGGCAGGTCCACCGCCACATCGGACAAATGATTCGGCAACCGCCTTTTCATCGGGTTCCGGGTGATGATTCACCCAGAAAACGAAATCATAGGAGGTGGCCCCGACGCAGAGGACATCGATATTTTGCACGTAAACACCTCCGGATCATTGGAGAGCCCGCAGCACAACGGGTGCCGGATGAGCCGTATTTTCTCGGGCACAGGAGATGAAATTTCCTGCAGCTCCCGTGACAAGGGGCGCGGGACCGCCGCAGATCGTGTTCAGTGCCCATTTCAAAATCATGTTTTTCCTTTCCGGTTACAAGGGTGAAGAATCTGATTAAATATCATACTCGACGTTTCCCATATACCGTTTTGACAGGCGCCCCAGGGGTTGGCAATTGAAAATCATCTTACATATGCCAACCAGGTTGTCAAATAGAAGCCCCCTTTTCCCCCTCAGCCGCAGGCCATGGTCTCCCCTCCGGATTTCAGCGTAAAGACGATTTCCCGGAGAATAATCGGCATCACCCCCTCTCCCGCATTTTGCCTTGACAAACGATTCCCAGTATGGTTTATGGGAAAACTTATTAATTTCAACCGGGGTTTGGATTATGAAAAAGACATTGACAGTGTTCAGCAACACCAAGCGAAAGCGCACCCATGGTTTCCTCGTCCGGATGGCCACCCGAGGCGGCCGTGACGTCCTCAGCCGAAGGCGGGCGAAGGGCAGGAAGAGACTGGCGGTGTAACCCCGCGGGCGGGCCAAGGGCAGGTCGGTGAGGCCCCGGGAAAGGGGCGGTACGACATGGAATCCCAAACCTTTGGCAGGGATGAGCGTATTCGGAAACGCCAGGACTATTTGCGGATTTATCAGCAGGGGGTACGGAGTTACTCGGCGCATTTCACGATCATCACATGCCGGAACCAGGCGGGAGTCAGAAGGCTGGGCATGACGGTCAGCAAGAAAGCGGGAAACGCCGTACAGCGGAACAGGATCAAGCGCCTTTTGCGTGAGTTTTTCAGATTGAACAAATCCAGGCTTCCGGCCTCTCAGGACATCGTGATCATCGCTAAAAGAGGAATATTGCCGCTGATGTACAGAGACGTCTGCACAGAGCTGGAGAGCCGCCTGATCCAAAAAGCCGATGCCTGAAAACCTTTTCATGCGGATACTGGGAAATTTCTTCGTGGTGCTGGTCCGCGTTTACCAGATCTGCATCTCTCCCTTCCTGGGTCCCTGCTGCCGTTTTTACCCGACCTGCTCCGAATATGCGATCATCGCCGTCCGGCGTTACGGCCCTCTCCGGGGGGCTTTTCTGGGCTTGAGGCGGATTCTTCGCTGTCACCCTTTCCACACCGGCGGGTATGACCCGGTGAAATGAAACATTAAGAAACTCTTTGGAGGTATGAATGGACAAGAGAACCCTTCTCGCCGTTGTCCTGTCGATCAT
>JAPLJY010000264.1 GCA_026388345.1 Deltaproteobacteria bacterium | reverse complement strand
TGTTTGACGTTTTCGGTCAGGAAATGGGCCAGAAAGAGGATCAGGGCGACCTTGACCATCTCCGAGACCTGGAAGGAGAAGACCCCGAAGTTGAGCCAGCGGGTGGCGCCTCCGGCGCGGATTCCCAGGTGCGGGATCCAGAGCGCGCACAGCAGGATTCCCGATACCGCGATGCCGGGCCAGGCCAGCTTCCGGAGTTTGTAGTAGGGGATTTTGGTGATCAGGACCATGATCAGCAGCCCGAGACAGAGGAAGAAGAGCTGCTTCTTGAGAAAGAACTGGCCGTCACGGAACTTCTCCGTGGCGAGGATGGAACTGGAGCTGTAGATCATCACCGTTCCGATGGTTACGAGGAGCAGCGTGACCAGCAGCAGGATCAGATCCGGTTTTTTCTCTCTCGATAGGCTTTTCATTTCTAAAGTTGCCCGACCCATTCCTGAAAGCGGTTGCCCCGTTCCTTGTAATCCTTGAATTCGTCGAAACTGGCGCACCCCGGCGAGAGGAGGACGATGTCGCCCGACGATGCGGAGTTGTATGCTGTTTCCACCGCTTCTTTGAGCGTGGCGGTCAGCGTCGTTTGGACCACGCCGCCGAGCAGGCCGCTGATCTTCTCCCTGGCCTCGCCGAAGAGCACCATTCTCTTCACCCCCCGGCGGATCAGGGGGGCAAGGGTCTCAAAATCCCCCTCCTTGTCCCGCCCCCCAAGGAGGAGGACGACCGGTTGGGAGAAGCTCTCCAGCGCCCGCATCACGGCGCCGACGTTCGTTCCCTTGGAATCGTCGTAGAAGAGGACGCCGTTTTTCTCCCCGGCGTACTGGATCCGGTGGGCGATCCCCCGGAAGCCCTCCACGGCCCGGATGATCTCCGGGGGCTCGCAGCCGCACGCCCGGGCCGCGAGGATCGCCGCCATCACGTTTTCACAATTGTGCCGCCCGGGAAGGTGAATCATCGCGATGGGATATTCCTCTTTCTCCCCCGCAGGGAGGAGATGGACGAGTTTTTCCCCGGAGAGGAACATCCCGCGGTCGACGGCGCCGGAGGAACTGAAGAGCTCCGTCCGGGCGCGTAGACGCCCGCGCAGGGCCGCCGTGGCAGGTTCGTCGGCATTCAGGATTGCGAGGTCCCGGGCGGTCTGACGGGCGAAGAGCCCCTCCTTGACCTCCCGGTAGGCGGCGAAGCTCCCGTGGTAGTCGATATGGTCGGTGGTCACGTTCAACAGAACGGCGATCCGGGGGTGGAATGTCTGTACCCACTGGAGCTGGAAGCTGCTCACCTCCACGACCGCCCAGTCCGCCTCCTGCGGGCCGCCCGCGTAACCGATCAAAGGGGCGCCGATGTTCCCGCCGACGAAGACCTTTTTCCCTGCCTCCCGGAGAATCTCGCCGGTCAGGGAGGTCACCGTCGTTTTGCCGTTCGTGCCGGTGATGGCGACGATCGGGGTCGTGAGGAACCGCGAGGCGAGTTCAAGCTCGCTCAGCACGGGGATCCCGCGCCGGACGGCCTCGATGAGGATGGGGTTCGCCGGATATATGCCCGGCGAGGGAATGACCCAATCGACGCCCGTCAGGATCTCCGGCCCGTAGGGGGCGACGGTCCATTCCGTCTGAAGATTTTCCAGGGCGGTCCGGGCCTCCCCCCAGGCCGATACCGGCTTTGCGTCGGTGACGGCAATCCGGACCCCCCGGCCCGCCAGAAATCTGGCCGTCGCGAGCCCCGTCTTTCCGACGCCGAGGACCGCCGCTTTTTTCCCATTCAGGTCCATCACGTATCCTTTTACCTCAATTTCAATGTGCTGATGGCGACGAGCGCCAGCAGCACAGAGATGATCCAGAAGCGGACAATTACCTTGGGTTCCGGCCACCCCTTGAGTTCGAAATGGTGGTGGATCGGGGCCATCCGGAAAATCCTCTTCCCGCCGGAGAGCTTGAACCAGCCGACCTGAAAGATGACCGAAAAGGTCTCTAAGACGAAGATCCCGCCGACGATGGCGAGCAATATCTCCTGTTTCGTCAGGATGGCCAGGGCGCCCAGGGAGCCGCCGAGAGAGAGGGAGCCCACGTCCCCCATGAAGACCTGGGCGGGATCGGTGTTGTACCAGAGGAAACCGATCCCGGCGCCGACGACCGCGCCGCAGAAGATTGCCAGTTCCCCCGTCCCCGCTACATAGGGGATCTGGAGGTACGTGGCGATCTTGATGTTGCCGGCAAAGTAGGCGAACATGAGGTAGGTCATAAAGCAGGTGATCGCAGGTCCTATCGCGAGGCCGTCCAGGCCATCGGTAAGATTGACCGCGTTTGCGGCGCCCACGATGATGAAGGTTGTAAGCATGATGTAGCCCCATCCCAGGTTCGGCAGGACCGTCTTGAAAAAGGGGATCGTCACATTCGAATTGAACCCCGGTTTGATATAGAGGATGACGCTGACGAACAGGGCGATCGCGATCTCCGCGGCCAGCCGGACCTTTCCCGGCACGCCCCGGCTGTCCTGCCGGGCGAGCTTCCGGTAGTCGTCGAGAAAACCGATCAAGCCG
>JAPLJY010000093.1 GCA_026388345.1 Deltaproteobacteria bacterium | reverse complement strand
GCTCTCCGTTGCGATCCCGGCGGGGGCGCTCTTTTACGGTCAGACCCGGCATCGCCTCGACGTTGTTTTCGACGAGGCCCTGCGGCTGAAAACCGAAGAGACGGCCCGTCGGGCGCACGCCCTGATCGCTGCCGGCCGGACGCCGCCGCCGATCTATGCAAAGCGATGCGAGAGCTGTTCGCTGATGGCCGACTGCCTGCCGAAGACGATCCAGAAGCGGCGCTCGGTGAAGAATTACCTATCGCGGATTCTTGGTGAGCCATGATGAAGTCGTGACACTTTGTCACGGATTTCGGAGGAGCCATAAAGAAACAAAGGAGTGGCAAGATGGAAAAGAATATCGCCGTATTCAGAGGAAAGGGAATCAGAAAGATTATCCACAAGAATGAGTGGTGGTTTTCAGTTTCCGATGTGGTGGAAGTGCTCACGGATAGTGCTGATCCAAGACAATATATAAAAAAAATGCGACAGCGCGATCCGGAGTTGAATTCCAACTGGGGTACAATTTGTACCCCCCTTAAAATTGTTGCGCCGGATGGAAAGATGAGAGAGGCAAACTGCGCTAACACTGAAAGCGTCTTTCGCATTATCCAGTCCATCCCCTCCCCCAAGGCTGAGCCCTTCAAGCGATGGCTGGCCAAAGTCGGCTACGAGCGGGTGCAAGAGATCGAAGACCCGGAACTGGGGACGAAGCGGACGCGTGCTCTCTACAAGGCCAAGGGCTATTCGGATGACTGGATCGAAAAGCGGATGCGCGGCATTGCCATCCGGGAAGAGCTGACGGACGAGTGGAAAAAGCGGGACGTGAAGCAGGAACAGGAATATGCGATCCTTACGGCGGAGATCGCCAAAGCCGCCTTCGGCGTCACGCCCGGCGAGCACAAGCAGTTGAAGGGGCTTAAAAGGGAAAATCTGCGGGACCACATGACCGACCTGGAACAGATCTTCTCAATGCTCGGCGAAGCGGCAACCACGGAAATCACACGGGTTGATGATGCGCAGGGTTTCGATGAAAGCAAGACTGCCGCTCGCAAAGGTGGTGAGGTCGCCGGAACGGCCCGAAAAGATCTGGAAAAGAAAACCGGCAAGCGGGTTGTCTCACCGGAGAATTACCTGACCGAACCGGAAAGTCGGAAACGACTGAAACGGTAAAACCCAGGAGGCATGCACATGGCCAATGAAGCCCAAAAAACCGAACACGCCGGCCCGAAGAAGGGACAGGGGGCTTACTGGGGCCGGAAAAAGGATGCCAAGAAGGAATCCAATAGGGTCCGGCGTGAGGTTAACAAGACCGAATCTGAACCGGAACCTGATTCTGAAAGAGAATTAGGGTAATCACCGCTAATATAGGTAAGAAATCAGACAACAGTCGAAAAATGACCTGACGTTGGTCCCGGGGGAGCCATGAAGAAGCATCTCAATACCCTTTTCGTCACGACGCAGGGCGCCTACCTCGCCAAGGAGGGGGAGACGATCGTCGTCAAGGTGGAGCGGGAGATCCGCCTCCGGCTCCCCGTCCACACGATCGGCGGCATCGTCTGTTTCGGCAACATCTCGTGCAGCCCATTCCTAATGGGCTTCTGCGCGGAGAATGGCGTCGGCATCAGCTTCCTGACTGAGCACGGCCGCTTCCTGGCGCGGGTGCAGGGGCCGGTCTCGGGAAACGTCCTCCTCCGGCGGGAGCAGTACCGACGGGCCGACGATCCGCAAACCTCCGCCGACATCGCGCGGGCGGTCCTGACCGGGAAGATCGCCAACAGCCGGACGGTCCTCCAGCGGGCGCTCCGCGACCACGCGGACAAAATGGCCGCGGACGAGGTGGGCTTCGCCGTGAAGCGCCTGAGCAACCATCTCGATCTGCTGAATCAGGACCAGCCTCTCGACTCCCTTCGCGGTTGCGAGGGGGATTCCGCCCACATCTATTTCAGCGTCTTCGACCACCTGATCGTGGCGCAAAAGGAGACCTTCTCCTTCCAGGAGCGGAACCGCCGCCCTCCCTTGGACAACGTCAACGCCCTGCTCTCCTTCATCTACACGCTCCTGGTCCACGACATCCGCTCGGCGCTGGAAACGGTGGGGCTCGACCCGGCGGTGGGCTTCCTCCACCGGGACCGTCCCGGCCGTCCCAGCCTCGCCCTCGATCTGATGGAGGAATTCCGGCCCTTCCTGGCGGATCGGCTGGCCCTCTCCCTGATCAACCTCCGGCAGGTCCAGGATAAGGGGTTTCAGAAGTCCGATTGCGGTGCGGTCCTGATGACCGACGAGACCCGCAAGACGCTCCTGGTTGCCTATCAGGAGCGAAAGCAGGAGGAGATCCTGCACCCGTTTCTGGACGAGAAGGTCACGATCGGCCTGCTGTTCCACACGCAGGCCCTGTTGATGGCGCGGTATCTGCGGGGCGATCTTGACGGATATCCGCCGTTTATATGGAAGTGAGGGCTTTGCATGCTTGTTCTCGTCAGCTATGATGTGGCAACGGCCGTCCCTGCGGGCCAAAGGCGTCTCCACCGGGTGGCCAAAGCCTGCCAGAACTACGGACAGCGGGTGCAGTACTCTGTCTTTGAATGCATCGTCGATCCGGCGCAGTGGGCGGCTCTGCGCCAGAAACTGATTGATGAGATCAATCCCAAGGAAGACAGTCTGCGCTTCTACTTTCTCGGATCGAACTGGAAGCGGCGCATCGAGCACATCGGGGCGAAGAAATCGATCGATCAGGAGGGGCCTTTGATCATTTGAAAGGCTGCCGCGAACCCCATGCTGACACGATTTTCCTGGGAGCTTCGCAGCACTTGCAACCGATTGGTTTGAAGTAACTTTTAGCAATGCTCCTTGACAATTGCATATCGGATTGACCTTTTCAGGGCATGTACGCGGAATACAGTACTTTTCTGATGTTATTTTGGTAATTTGTAAGTTGTACGGTCGCCCCCCGCGCGGGGGGCGTGGATTGAAACCTTGCACATGGAACGGGGTTGCTGAGATTTTTTGTCGCCCCCCGCGCGGGGGGCGTGGATTGAAACAATCGGGTTCATCCCGGTGAATCCGTTAAGGGTGTCGCCCCCCGCGCGGGGGGCGTGGATTGAAACTGTGGCGATCAAATGTTTTGCGATATCCGTCGTAGTCGCCCCCCGCGCGGGGGGCGTGGATTGAAACTCGTTGATTTGAGAAAATGGGTCTGTCCGATTACGTCGCCCCCCGAGCGGGGGGCGTGGATTGAAACATCGTCAAG
>JAPLJY010000144.1 GCA_026388345.1 Deltaproteobacteria bacterium | reverse complement strand
CGCCTCCACTGCTACCTTGGCCTTGAATGTCGCCCCGTGATTCCTTCTCGTACGTTTTGTCATATCCACTGCTCCTTTCCGCGTCATTATAGAGCAGCTTTGCCACTTATGTCACTGTCCAGTTTTCCCAGACCGTCTCTGCTACCCATCAATCAAGCAATTTTAGAGCCCTTCTCAATCATTTCTTTCAACCAATGTTAAAGATTCATTAAGAAACTCTCATCATCCGGCCTGAAAAATCGATCATCTGTTCTGTTCTTCCTTGAATTATATTACGTCTATACAGGCACTTAAGCTGTCTTTGAATCTTTCACGCAAAGTTTGGCATGCATTTTTCATTATAGTAAGCAAAACGGAAACAAAAAGTAAGTAAACACAAAGGGGGACACAAATCATGAAAAAGACATTAGGAACGATGATAGCGGCAATGGTTGTGGTTCTTTTGACGGGAACTTTTGCTTTCGCAGAATATGCAGCGGCAGGTGTTGGTAACTTCCCATACTTCCAGCTTGGGTGCCTCATCGTCGGCGGGCTGCTCATTGTCTCCCTGAAGCACAAGTATGAGAAGATCTATACGGGAGAGGTCGCCGGAGCTTTTGCTCTCTACACCGTGCTGATTGCTCTTTTCACCAATCCCGTTATCGATCAGATCAAGAATCTGGTTGGCTAACAGAAGAAAAACTTAGCGGTAACACTGAGCAATATAAAAGGGAAAGGAGGAACGAATCATGTCAACACTGAAAAAAACAACAGGCTCCTTTCATGATCAGTACCGGCACATCATGGTCATCAGCACCTGGGGATTTGTAATCGCCATTGCTTCCTTCCTGTTCCTGCATATGGGATACCGAATAGATCAGTACTTTGGCACAGAGCCGACTTTCATGTTGGGGTTGTTTTTCCTGGCCATCATCCTGTGTATCGGCAGGCTTTATCAGGAGGCATGGCTAAGGCGAAAAGAGATTTGATCCAGTTGCCTGCACTTGAAATTTTAAAACACGTCTTATAAGATCTGTCTCCTTCAAAAGCCCCCTGGCGAAACCGATTCGCCAGGGGGCTTTAATTGTCAAACACCTCCTTAAATATCCGTTGGATCAATATTCTTCTTTATGACTTCCCCTTTTTCGACGACGGCGACATTTTCATCCTTGAAGCGCCAGCGCCCCTGGTCAGTCTTTTCACCTTTGATAGAATCATAGGTAATCAGGAAGTAATATCGGCAACCAGAATGATCCCCTTCTACCGATGTTCCTTCTTCATATGCTCTCACCGTGAAAAAGGAAATTCTTATCAATAATAGCCCTGTTCATCCTTGACAAATTTGCGGGTGAATGTTAGGGACAGAACACTTTCGAACGAGCCGCCATTCATTTGTTTTAGTACTGCCCGAAAAAAACCAAATTATAGGTAAACGTCGGATGCAGATTGAACTGGATGACATCTCCAAATCCTGGGGCAAGGTTAAGGCGGTGGATCGCGTAAGCTGCACCGCTGATGCGAGTGAACTGCTGGTGATGCTTGGCCCTTCTGGATGCGGCAAATCCACGATTCTCCGTCTCATTGCCGGTCTCGAGACGCTCTCTGGGGGCGCCATCCAAATCGGCGGCCGGGATGTGACCCAACTGCCGCCCGCCAAACGCAACATCTCCATGGTTTTCCAGTCCTACGCCCTGTTTCCCCATCTGAACGTCGAGGAAAACATCGTTTTCGGCCTGAAGGTGCGACGACTGGATCCCGCGGAGCGCAAGCGCCGGATGGGCCGAGTCGCGGAGCTCCTGGGACTGGGAGAGTTGCTGCACCGCAAGCCGGCCGAGCTTTCCGGCGGACAGCGGCAGCGCGTCGCCCTGGGCC
The DNA here is from genome assembly GCA_026388345.1 of Deltaproteobacteria bacterium. Next base: position 42,025 of record JAPLJY010000144.1, on the reverse strand, counting down.
GGGCCATCGTCAGCGAGGCACCGGTCTGCCTGATGGACGAGCCCCTGTCCAACCTCGACGCCAAACTCCGCCACGAGATGCGCCGCGAGATCCGTTCCCTCCAGCAGCGCCTGGGCATCACGATGGTCTACGTCACCCACGACCAGATCGAGGCAATGACCATGGCCGACAAGATCGTCCTGCTCAACGCCGGCCGTGTCGAGCAGATCGCGACTCCCGAAGAGCTCTATGCCCGCCCTGCCACTCGCTTCACGGCCGGATTCATCGGCACGCCGCCCATGAATCTGCTCTCCCTGCGTGATGCCGATGTCTCCGACTGGTTCCGGACCCACCTGGCGGCAGAATTCCCCGCCGGCTCCCTTCCGTTGTTGACGCTGGGGGTGCGTCCCGAGACGATGCACCCGGCCGACACGGGCGTTCTGGCCGAGGTTGTGGGTTTTGAATACCTGGGGGCGGACAGCCTGATCACCTGTAAGATCGGCAGTTCCGAATGTATCGTTCGTCAGGAAGGCAAGGTACGCCTCGCGGCCGGAGACCGGATCCACGTAACCTGGCCGGCCGCCGAAACCCATTTTTTCGAGTCTGAAACCGGTCGGCGTTGGGAATCGCAGCATACCGCAACCAGCAGGACCTTGTAACCCGGGATAGAAGGAAATCACCTTAAGGAGGTATCACATGAAAAAGGGTTTGTCCAAAGCGTTCCTTTCCCTGTTCGCCCTGGCGTTCCTGCTTGCGGGCGTTACGGCGGCCCAGGCGGCCGTCAACCTCAACATGTATTACCCGGTGGCCGTCGGCGGGCCGATCACGAAGGTCATCGACGACATGATTGCGGATTTTGAAAAGGCCAACCCCGACATCAAGGTCAAGGCCGTTTATGCCGGCAACTACGATGATACCCGCGTGAAGGCCCTGGCAGCGCTCAAGGCGAATCAGCCGGTCCAGTTGAGCGTGCTGTTCTCCATTGACGTCTTCGAGCTGATCGACCAGGGCGTCATCGTTCCCTTCGACGAGTTTGCCACCTCGGCGGAAGACAAGAAATGGCTCGCCTCCTTCTATCCGGCCCTGATGGAAAACTCCAAGGCCAAGGGCAAGATCTGGGGAATCCCCTTCCAGCGCTCCACCATCGTGATGTACCACAACAAGGAGGCCTTCAAGGAGGCCGGCCTCGACCCGAATAAGCCGCCCACAACCTGGAAAGACATGGTGGCCGTGGCCCAGAAGCTGACCAAGAAGGACGCCTCCGGCAACGTGACCCGCTGGGGTCTCCACATTCCCTCCACCGGTTACGCCTATTGGATGTTCCAGGCGCTCTGCATCCAGAACGGCGAGGTTCTGATGAACCTGGACGGCAACCGGACTTACTTTGACAAACCGGCGGTCGTCGATGCCATGCAGTTCTGGCGCGATCTGGCCGTCAAGCACAAGGTGATGCCCGAGGGGACCATCGACTGGGGCACCCTGCGGCAGAAGTTCCTCGAAGGCGCCACGGCGATGATGTGGCATACGACGGGGAACCTCACCGCGGTTCGTGACGGCGCGAAGTTCGACTTCGGCGTGAGCATGCTGCCCGCCTCCAAACGCCTCGGCTCCCCCACCGGCGGCGGCAACTTCTACATCTTTAAAAGTGCGACCGCCGAGGAGCGCAAGGCCGCCCTGAAGTTGATCAAATTCATGACCGAGCCGGAGCTGACGGCCAAGTGGTCCATCGCCACGGGCTACACGGCGACCCGTGCCGATGCCTATGAAACCGATGTGCTCAAGAAGTATGTCACCGAATTCCCGGCGGCGGCCGTGGCGCGCGACCAGTTCAAGTATGCTATCGCCGAATTCGCCACCCACGAGAATGCCCGGAACAAAAAGTTCCTCGATGACGCGATCCAGAGTGTCCTGACCGGCGGCAAGTCGGCCAAGGATGCCCTGACGGGCGCCCAGGGACAGGCCGAGCGGGTCCTGAAGACCTATCGTTAAACCAAAAAAGGCAGGCCGTCGCGCCGTTGAGGGCGCGGCGGCCTTTTTACGCTTTCAGGGGTTTTATGAAACTGCAGCGCCAAATCGCCGGCCAGGTATATGCTTGGCTCCTCCTGCTGCCGGCGGCGATCCTCATGGTCGCCTTCACCCACTATCCGATCGTGGGCGGGTTCATCGCCAGTTTCTTTTCCACGGGCCGGGAGGGTCGTCCCTCGAAGTTCATCGGTCTGGACAACTACAGCACCATGATCGCGGATCCCGTTTTCTGGCAGGTCCTCCAGAACAATGCCATCTACGCCCTGGGGGTGATCCCGATCAGCGTGAGCCTCGCAATCTTCATGGCCGTCTGCGTCAATGGCCGTCTCCCCGGCCGGGGCATCGTCCGGGCGGCCTATTTCACGCCGACGATCCTTCCCATGATCGCCGTGGCCAACATCTGGCTCTTCTTTTATACCCCCCAGATCGGGCTTCTGGACCAGATCTGCGGACTGTTCAATATCCCGAGCCACAGTTGGCTGGGCGACACCAGGACGGCCCTGGGGTGCATGATGGTCCTGGCCGTCTGGAAAGACGCAGGGTTTTTCATGATCTTCTTCCTGGCCGCGCTGCAGGGCATTCCGCCCGAACTGGAGGAGGCGGCCCTGATCGAGGGCGCCGGCCGCTGGTATTTCTTCCGCCGGGTGACCCTGCCGCTTCTGATGCCGACGATGCTCTTCGTCCTGGTCAACGCCACGATCAACTCCTTCAAGCTCGTCGATCACATCTTCATCCTGACCAAGGGCGGGCCGGACAACGCCTCGTCGCTCCTTTTGTACTACATCTACGAGGTGGCATTCGGCTTCTGGGACACGGCCTACGCCTCGACGCTGACAGTGGTGCTGCTGGTCATTCTGTGCCTGGCGGCCATCACGCAGTTTCGGTACATGGAAAAGAGGGTGCATTACCAGTGATCAACCGTGGTTCCGACTGGATGCAGAAGGTGGAGGTCCTGGCGGCCTGGCTGTTGGCCTTTTTGTGGGCGGCGCCGTTGCTGTACGCCATCTGGGCGGCCTTCCATCCGATGGATTTCATCAGCCGCTTTGTTCTGACGGCGCCACTGACCCTGGACAACTTCCGCAACGCTTGGAAGGTCGCGCCGTTCGCCCGCTATTTCTTCAACACCTTCGTCCTGGTCTGCATCACCCTGATCGGGCAGTTCATCCTCTGCACCATGGCCGCGTATGCCTTTGCCCGTTTCGAATTCCCCGGCAAGGAGATCGCCTTCCTCCTGGTGCTCGTCCAGATCATGATCATGCCGGACGTTCTGATCGTGCAGAACTACAAGACCATAAGCTCCCTGGGGCTGGTGGACACGATCCTGGGGATCGGTCTGCCCTACATGGCCTCGGCCTTCGGCATCTTTCTGTTGCGGCAGGCCTTCAAACAGGTGCCCAAGGAACTGGTGGAGGCGGCCCGGGTCGAGGGGGCGGGGTGGCTGTCGGTGCTCTGGAAGGTCTACATCCCGCTGGCCAAGCCGACCTACGTGGCCTACGGTCTGGTCTCGGTGAGCTATCACTGGAACAACTTCCTCTGGCCCGTGATCATCACCAATTCCACGGAGACGCGGCCGCTCACGGTGGGCCTCTCCATCTTCGGGGCGCCGGAATCGGGGGTCAACTTTTCGGTCATCTCGGCCGGCACGCTTCTGGCCGTTTCCCCGCTGCTGATCGCCTTCCTGCTCTTCCAACGCCAGTTTGTCCAGAGCTTCATGCGCTCCGGCATCAAGTAGGAGCCACGGGTGTAACTTGTAAACCCTCTTGAAGCATCAGCCGATCACCCTTTCCAAGTACACCGTGGCCGGCACATTCATCGGCAAATCGGGAGGCGTGGCGCCGGGGATGACCTACTACGCGCACGAAGTCGGCAAGAATCTTGTCCTGGTCAATCTCGACTCCTCGCGCCCGGGTCTTCGTGCCAGAGGCCGGTATCAACGATTTCGGCGGAGCGATCGATCCCGGTCAGATGCGGTGGATCGAGGCAACCCTGAAGAAGAACCAGAAGAAGACGGTGGTCGTTCTGACCCATCACAACCTCGTACTATGAAGCGAGGGGGACAAGACGAACCACAATTCCTGGAGGTGGTTCCTGAAGGAGTGAAAGATCATGATTAAGATATTTCGTAATGAACAAGAATATGCTATTACTTGCTTTAAAAAAATGAGGTGAACCATTCCGATGGATGTAAAATTTATCAATCCTTTTTTACAGGGGACATTGGAGGTCCTGAAGAAGATGGCTTTTATGGATCCCCTTCCGGGCAAGGTTTATCTGAAAGAGAGTAACATTGCCGCCGGTGATGTCTCCGGTATCATCGGTATCACAGGCGATGCCACCGGCTCTCTGGCAATTAGTTTCACTGAGACCTGCATATGCAATATTGTAAACCGCATGCTGGGCGAATCTTATACGACTGCCAACCGGGAAATCTTTGATGCCGTTGGTGAAATTACGAACATGATCTCCGGTGTAGCCAGGACCTATATGGAGAAGGAAGGGATGACGGTTTACGCGGCCATACCCACCGTGATTTACGGAAAAAATCATACGATCAACCCTATTCATGACAGCCCCAGCATCATCATTCCTTTTTCAACGGAGAAGGGTACATTCGTTGTGGATGTCTGCATTAAGACGACAGCGCCCGAGGCCAAGAACGCAGGGAATTATCAGGTGATCAACCGCAAAACCCCGGTTCCCGCAAGTACAACAGCCACGGCTGAAGTCCAACCCGACAAAGATGATGTTCCCCCTGAAATGGACAGAAAAACCTTATTAAGGAACAAGTTGAAGGAGGTAACGGCGGTTAGGGACGACATGAAAAAACAGCTCTCTGAAAACCCTTTTATGGAGATATCCAAAAGGATGATGTTCAAGAAACAAATTCCGCAGCTTGATACCAAGATCAGGCATTTAATGCTGGACATTTCGACCATGGAGAAGCTTGCCAATATGAGTCTTGATGAACTTGAACATCCTGTTGTCACAGATCATTTCCAGCATTACGACAATAAAAAAAAGCGCTAACCTTGATGCCCTCTTATGAATCAATGTCCGTCTTCAAATACTCTCTCAGAGCTGGCCTCATATAAAGGTCATCAATATCAAAGCGTCGTAATGCCTCTGTAAAGATATCGATTTTTCTGCTGATGGTTGCCTTGGAATGGATGATAATCATATGTTGATCCCGGACACGGCAAAAACCGCCAAAGGTTGATGGATCTTCATTTTTCAGGGATTCATACTGGACTTGGATATTCAGTCTGCCGGCGAGATCTTCAAGTTGGATCAGAAGTTCTTCATGGGTCATAGCTTCAGTTACTTCACATGCTCGATTCTTTCTCTATGGATGATATTTTCTGACAACGGCGGTTACAATGCCGCCTATCTTCAGTTCCTGCTTGGGCCTGATTACCGGATATTTGGCATTGGCAGCTTCCAGCGTAATTTGATTCCCCTGTTTTCGGAAGTATTTCATCGTCCATTCCCCGTCTACTTCAGCAATCACAACATTGCCGCTTTTGGGTTCACGCCCTTTTTCCACAATAACCAGGTCTCCTTCCATGATCCCCTCACCAATCATGGAATCACCGTGGACCTGCAAAAGAAAAGATGAATCGGGCCTGGTGATCAGATATTCGTCCATAGACAGGATGTCACAGAGAGCCTCTTCCTCCGGCGATGGAAAGCCTGCCTGCACAGAACCAACCAGAGGAATAGCAAAGGATCGTTTCGAAAACGTCAGATGTCCCTTGTTGTCTTTTTCGATAATACCTGCCTCAATAAGCTTCTTGACCCAGAAATGGACGACGCTTTTTGATTTGACGTCCAGGATGCCAACCATCTCGGCAAAGGAAGGCATGCGACGGTTTTCCCGAAAGAAGGCGGCAATGATTTTCTGAACCGTTTTGATGGTGCGCTTTTCTTTCATAATTCTTTTATATAGAACGATGGTTCTATTGTCAAGAAGTTTATTGATTGACACAAAGACCGCGGGTGCGACTTAGGAGCCTGTTGAAAAGGCTCTTTTTGCAGGCTGTTCAAAAATGTCCAGATGCAAGGCCCCCGCATTCGTAGAATCGTGGAGCGAAGCGGAACCAATCCTGAGTCGTGAGGCGCACTTCCTGGTACGTTGAACGGCGAAGGATGAGGGAAACAAAAGCAGATGGGCGTTTCAGCCTGTTAGGGTTTCAGGGCGAAGAACGGTGCGTGGTTCGAGGTGAAGAGGGGCGGATCGCGCCGGAGGATCGCCGCGACGGCGGGGTGCCTCTTGAATTCCCGCTCCAGAAACCGCCGGACCTCGCCCCGGTTCCAGCCCTGCGGGTGGGCGAATGGGCGGTAGAGCGACAAGTCCCCCTCGTAGAATTCCCCGGTATCGAGGCGCTCCCCGTCCGGTCCCCAGGCGGGGAGGTTGAAGATTGCGAGGTTCAAAAAATCGATCTCTTCCGCATGCTCCGCTGTGAAGGCAAGCGTCCGCCGGGCCGCCGCAGGCGTTTCCGCGGGCGTTCCGAAAAGGAGATAGACGTAGGTCGCGATCCCCGCCGCCTTCAGGTTTTTGAGTGATGCAGATGCCGTTTTCAAGTCGATCCCCTTGTTGAGGGCGTTGAGGACCTCCGGATCGCCCGACTCCAGCCCCAATTTCAGCATGACGCAGCCGGAATCCCGCAATTGCATACAGAAACCGGGATCGGCGAGGCGGGGCGCGACGCGGGCGAAGCCATACCAGGGCGCCCCGGGCGGGTCCGCGGCCAGGGAATCAAGGAGCGCAGGGCTGAGGGCATTGTCGAGGAGGTGGATCAGCGCCGGTCCCGTCTCCGCAATCAGGGTGCGGAGGTCCGCCGTAACCTGCGCGGGCGGAATGGGCCGGTAGGGGTTCCCCTCTGCCCGCTCCGGACAGAAGGAGCAGCGCCGCCACCAGCAGCCGCTGGAGGCGCTGTAGGGGAGCACCATCCCCGGCGAGAGATAATCGGCCAGCGGAAAGCCTTCAAGGTTCGGCCGGTCCGGACCGTTGTCGTGTTCCTTCCCAAGGAGGGCAAGAAGCGGGACTTCGCCCGGCCCGGCGATCATCTCGTCCACGAGGCCCGCGAAGGGGTTCTTCCAGTCCGGCTGCCGGATCCAGGAGGTGACGAGCCCGCCGCCGAGTACGATCCGGACCTTCGGAAACACCCACCGGAGAAACCCGATCATGGCAAAGGTCGTCAGGACCTGGCTCAGGTAATTCAGCGAAAAGCCCACGTGCGAAACGGCGGTCTCGCTGAGAATCTCCGGAAGGCGCACACGAAACCAGTGATGAAAGGGATTCTTCTCCGGCCCGGCGGCGGCCTGAAGAAGATCGGCGCTCCGGACGGGAGAGAGCCTTTCATCCTCGTAATCGGCAAGGCTCAGGCGGACGCCGTAAGGCCGCGCCGCCGTCGCCAGGAGTCGGTTCACGTCCCTCACCGCCCGCCGGTAACGGTCGGGATTGCCGTAGAGATCGCGAGAGCGAAGGGCGGCAAGGTTCTCCGCGAGATGCCTCGCAGCCCGCCGAGTCCAGGTGTCGAAAGCCTCAGCCCCGGAACGCCTCTCCTCCATCAGCCGCAGTTGTCCTTCCAGGTTGGCGTCCCAGAAGCGGCAGGCAACGCCGTGGCGCCGGAGCGCCCCCGAGAGCCTCGCCGCCCCTCCCGGCGCCTCGCAGGCCTTCGCCGCCGGCGGGTGAACGAGCAGAATGCCGTTTTCCATCCGCTCAACCCTCACTCCGGCTCTTCCCCACAGGCGGAGAAACGCAATGCCCCGCTTCGGGGGGCGGGGAAAGCGGTGCGGAGGAAAGCGTTTCGCCCTGCCGAAGGGCCGTTTCCGCCTCTTCCCGGCTCGCGTACATGCGGGGGATAATCTTCTTTTCCGCCAGCGCCTCCCCAATCTTCATCCGCGCGAAGGCGCTCGCCGTATAGTGCGTCGTGCCGATGTAGAGATCCTCCACTATCCCCTTCACCATCCCGGTATAAGCATCCATCAGCTCCGGCAGGATGTCGAAGTTGTCGTAATTGACAATGGCGTAGACCCGCTTTCCCACTGGCGCCAAGACCTCTCGCACGAGCCGGTCGATCTTGCGGATCTGTTCCACCGACCGGACCTGGAGCCCCTGAAAATCGACGAAGAAAAGATTCTCTTCCGGGGTGTAGGTCAGCCGGTCTTCGAGGGGGACGGCGAGGAGTTCGCCGGCGAGGTTCATCGGCGCCGGCCGGAAGATCCGTTCGTCCATCGGCCGGGGATTGCGGACGATGGGTCGGAAACCCATCAGGGCAAGAATGTCCCTCTCCGGATCGATGCCGGGGGCGATCTCGATCAGCTCCAGCCCCTCCGTGGTCAGCGCGAAGACGCAGCGCTCCGTCACATAGCGGACGTACTGCCCCCGTCCGGCAGAGTACCGGCCGCCGAAGGTGACCTGCTCGACGCGGTTGACGAATTTCCGGACGCGTCCTTCCCTTTCGATGACGAGCTTCCCGTCGCGAATTGAAACCTCAAGGCCGCCGGCCGTGAAGGTTCCCACAAAGATACACTTCTTCGCTCCCTGGCTGATGTTGATGAACCCGCCGCAGCCGGCCAGCCGCGGCCCGAATTTGCTGACGTTGACGTTCCCTTCCCTGTCGGCCTCTGCCATCCCGAGACAGGTCACGTCCAGACCGCCGCCATCGTAGTAATCGAACTGGTAGGGCTGATCGATAATACAGTCGGTGTTCGTCGCCGCGCCGAAGCTGAGTCCGCCCGCCGGAACGCCGCCGATCACGCCGGGCTCCGCCGTCAGCGTGAAATAATTGTGGATTTTCTCCTCATTCGCGACGTTTGCCACCCCTTCCGGGATGCCGATGCCCAGGTTCACGACGTCGTTGACCGCAAGTTCAAGTGCGGCCCTCCGGGAGATGATCTTTTTCGCACTCATCTCCATCGGCGGCATGGAGCGGAGCGGTATTTTCACCTCGCCGCTCAGGGCCGGGTTGTAAGGATGGGCGAAGGTCTGCCAGTGGTTCTCGGGACGGGCCACGACGACGCAGTCGACCAGGATACCTGGGATCTTCACGCTCCGGGCGTTCAGCGTCCCCCGGTCCGCGACTCGCTCCACTTGGACGATCACGTATCCGCCCGAATTCCGGGCAGCCATCGCGATGGAGAGGTTCTCGACGGTGAGGGCCTCCTTCTCCATAGAGACGTTCCCGTCCGTGTCGGCGGTCGTTCCCCGGAGGATCGCGACGTTCACGGGGAGGTGTTTGTAAGCCAGGTACTCCTTTCCGTCGAACGTGATGAGTTCCACCATCTCTTCGGTCGTGATCGTGTTGACCTTCCCGCCGCCGTGGCGCGGATCGACGAACGTCCCCAGGCCGACCGCGGTGATCGTCCGGGGCTTGTGCGCCGCGATATCGCGGAACATGTGCGAGATTACCCCCTGGGGAAGGTTGTACGCGATGATCCGGTTTTCCACCGCCATCCTGCCCAGTTTCGGGGCAAGGCCCCAAAACCCGCCGACGACCCGCTTCACCAGACCCGCATGGGCCAGATGGTTCAATCCCCGGTCCGCCCCATCCCCCTGGCCGGCGGCATACATCAGCGTCAAATCCCGCGGACGTCCGGTTTCCAGAAAGTGCGTCTCGATGGCAATGGCGATCTCCTCGGCGAAGACCGCTCCTACAAACCCGCCAGTGGCAACAACATCTCCCGTCCGGATGAGTTGGACGGCCTCCGCCGCAGTGACGACCTTATCCCGTACCCTCAACGCGCCCCGAAGAACGGGATGCCCTCCGGCCTTTTGGCTCTCGCTGTTCTGCATAGCACGAAATCCCCCCTTTTCCCCGATTTATCCCGCCCGTGTTGAAAATCGGGCAGAATGTTCGCTCCGACATTTTTAGATAAACGCTGAAAGGAAAGCATTGCTGCTGCGACGGATGACCTCCGTGGGAAGCCGATTCGGCCAACAGAAGACGGCCCGGTTCTTTTGCGGAGGGAATCTGGTTTGCAATGGTGGGAGTATAGAAAGAAGCCCCTTTTGTGTCAAGGAGAACAGGTGAAGCGTGAACAGGTGAAGCGGGGGAACCGGGAAGACGCCCCCCATCGGACGATGTTTTTCGCGTGATGGAATGGGAGAGAGTGGGCCAGGAAAGAAAAGACAAACGCAGCAGCCTGCGGATATGGCCGACAGCTTCAAGCTAATATCCTATACGCCAAGATAGGCCGTTTTCACATGCTCATCATTCAATAACGATTCGCCGGCGCCCTGTAGAACGATCTTTCCATTTTCCAGCACATACGCCCTGTCCGCAATGCAGAGAGTCTGTTTGACATTCTGTTCGACGATCAGCACCGTAACACCTTCCTCCTTGATTCGCTTGATGACATTGAATATGTCCTTCACGAGGATCGGGGAAAGGCCGAGGGATGGCTCATCGAACATCTGGAGCTTGGGCTTGCCCATGAGCCCCCGTGCGATCGCGAGCATCTGTTGCTCTCCGCCGCTTAACGTACCGGCAAGCTGCCTTTTTCTCTCCCTGAGCCTCGGGAAAATATCGCATACGATCTCTTTGGTCTTTTTTCGCTCCGCTTTGGCTCCACCCTTCAAAGCGCCCATGTCGAGATTTTCTTCCACGGTCATCTCCGCAAACAGTCTTCTTGCCTCCGGCACATGAATGATTCCCGTCTCGATAATTTTATAGGGTTCCATCCGGTAAATGGGTATGCCCTCGAAAAATATCTCGCCTCGTTTCGGTCGTAAAATACTCGATATCGTTTTTAAAATAGTCGTTTTCCCCGCCCCGTTCGCACCGATCAGTGCAACGATTTCACCCGTTTTGACTTCAAACGAGACATCCCAGATCACCTGCACATCACCATAAAATACGTCGATGTTTTTGATTTCAAGCACAGACTTCCTCTCCTAAGTAGGCTTCGATCACAACGGGATTACGTCCTATCTCACCGGGCGTTCCTTCCGCGATTTTCTGGCCGTAATTCAGAACGACAATTCGGTCCGATATCGACATGATGACCTTCATGTGATGTTCGATGATCAGGATGGTGATCCCCCGCTCCGTCCTGATCTTATTGACGATCTCAATCTGCTCGTTAATCTCCGTGGGGTTGAGTCCGGCAAACGATTCATCGAGCAAAATGATTTCCGGTTGCGTGGCAAGCGCACGTGCGATTTCCAGCCGTTTTCTTTTGCCGAGCGGCAAACTTTTGGATAGAATCGCCCTATCCTCATAAAGATTGGTAAATTTCAACATTTCAATGACCAGGGCCTCTGCTTCCGCCTTCGTCTTTGTGCGGATAAAGGCGGAAGCCAATACATTGTCGAAAACCGTCATTCTCTGCAGCGGCCGTACGACCTGGAAGGTTCTTGCAACGCCGAGTCTGCACAACACATGGGGTTTCAGATGGGTCACTTTTTTGGTTCGCAGATACACATCCCCCCTGGTGGGTGCGTAGAATCCGTTGATCACATTAAACGTGGTTGTTTTCCCGGAGCCGTTCGGTCCAATGAGGCCGAGGATTTCTCCCTTGTTCAAGACAAAGGACAAATCCCTCAGAGCTGAAAGTCCACCAAATTGCTTCGAAACGTTTTTCACCTCAATGAGACTCATGTTGCACTCCCCGTTTCTTCATGAACGGTTTCAGTAACTTGCGGAAATCACCCACAATGCCGTTCGGCAGATACATGATAATCAAAATCAGGATGATTCCGAAGATCGTCTGATGAGCAGCGCCGATATACGGCAGCGATCGTATTTCTTCCGCGAGGAATACCATGATCACCGCCCCAATAATCGGACCCCAATACGTCGCGGCGCCACCCACCATAACCACCATCACCGTGACGATCGAAATGTCATAGAGTGGGAATGCAATACTGGGATCAATGTATCCCATGTAATTCATATAGAAAGCGCCGGCAATGCCCGTTAGAACGCCGCTGAGACACAGAGAAATCGTTTTATAGAACGTTGTGTCAATCCCGAGGGACTCCGCCGCATCCTGATCCTCGCGGATGGCGACAAAATAGTATCCTAATTTCGACTCCATTACTTTTTTGATGAGGATATAGGATCCGACGGCGATGAAAAGGATAATGTAAAAAAACCACGTTTTATCGACCCACGTTCTTTCCCGGATCATGATTCCCATATTGCCCTGGGTAAAATGAACGAGGTTTTCCGCAGCCACCCGGCAAATTTCACCGAGGGCAAGGGTGGAAAGCGCGAAGTACGCCCCCCTCAGCCTGAGGCAGATGAATCCGATCACCAGGGAGAGCGCCAACAAGACCACGACACAGACCGGAAGGCCCCACCACGCGGATATCCCCATATTCTGATATAGGATCCCCGACGTGTATGCACCCATGCCGAAGAATGCGGCATGGCCGAAAGAGACCTGGCCGGTATATCCCCCGAGGAGGTTCCAGCCCATGCCGATGACCGACCAGATGAGCACGAGGATCAGAATGTGCATGATATAGGTGCTCAGACCGATGAACGGCAATCCCAACAGGAGGGCGAAAATGATGAGGGGCAGGAATTTTTTCATTCTTCCAACCTCCTCTTTCTGAGGAGCGATGCAATCCCGCCCGGCAGAAATACGAGGGCCGCCACAAATATGCCGAACCTCCCCGCGGGAGCCCATCCCATCCCGATGTACGTCGCTGTCATTGATTCAAATAAGCCGAGAATCAACCCGCCGATGACCGCTCCATGCGTCGAACCCATGCCGCCGATCACCGTAATCACAAATCCCACATTGGTAAACTGTTTACCCAGTGAGGGGTACAGGTAATAAATGGGGAGGAACACACACCCGGCCGCCGCCACGAGGACCAATCCGATACCGAATGTGACCATCCTCACCCAGTCCACATTCACCCCCATCAAGAGCGCTGCATCCAGGTCCTGCGCCGTTGCCCGGATCGATTTACCCATATCCGTCTTCATGAGGAAAATCCATAAAGCAATGGTGATCAGCACCGCCATGATGAACGACAAGGTCCACGGCATGGAAAGGGATAATTCAATGGGGGCGCCTTTCCAATAGTCGGTCAGATACCAGGCGCTTGATGCATAACTGACCGGAGTGGAGCGGTAATTTCCGGTAAAAAATACCGTCGCCAGATTCGAGAATACCATCGCCAGTCCCACGGTCATGATAACCTGGTTATGGGGCAGGATGGATTCCACTTTCATGACGGGCGTCATCAGGTACTTCTGAATGACAAGCCCGAACAGAAAAAGTGCGGGGGCTGCAATAAACACGGAGAGATAAGGGTCAATCCCCAGGAGTGTAAAGAGCCAGTACGAAATATACATGGCGATCATCATGAAATCGCCGTGGGCCAAGTTGATGACCCTCATCACCCCCATGATGAGGGCCATCCCGAGAGCAATCAGACCATAGAGACCGCCCAAGAGGAACCCGGATATAATGGTCTGCAAGAAGAGTTCGAGCTGGGCCATGTATCCTCCCTAATGCTATTTTCTGTCTCTCCACCTCGGTATGGGATATACATATTTTTCGCTTGCATATTTCTGCGGCCAGATGGTCGCATGCTTGCCCTTGATCACCTGCATGACGAGGGTATCCATGAAGTTCTGATTGGTGTAGCCTTCCTTGTCTTCAAATTTTATCGGACCAAAAGCGGTCATCATGTTGGTTTTCCGAAAGGCATCACGGATATCGTCTGCGCTCCACGACTTTGCGCGATCGAGCACATCTTTGATGATATAGAGCGCCGAATAGGCCTCCGCGCCGTGGTATGAGGGGTAGTCCTGATACAGTTTCTTGTATTTCTCTGCAAACGCGCCGGCGCCCGCATACTTTACCTGCGGACTCCAAAGGGTGGCGGTGATCACCAGTTCGGAAGCCTCTTTCGCGTTCTGGATGAATTCGGGAATGGCAAAACCGGCGGCGCCGCCGGCGTAAAGCTTCGCATCAATCCGGAGTTCCTTGATCTGTCTCATGAGGAGCGCTGCATCCATGACGTAGGAAACCATAAAGATCACGTCAGGCGCCGCGGCTTTCACTTTGGACAGGATAGGCTTGAAGTCTACGGCGCCTTTTTCATATTGCTCCTTCACCAGAACTTCCATGCCGAATTTTTTGGCCTGCACCACCATATCTTCGGCGCCGGAGGTGCCGAAATCAGAGCTTTCATAAAGGATGGCAATGGTTTTTGGTTTTACAATTTCCTTCAAAAAGGACATCAACCCCACCGTATAATAATTGTTGGTGGGATTCATTCTGAAGACGTATTTGTAATTTTGCTGGGTGATATCGTCTGTGGCTCCGGTAACCACCATGTAGGGGACTTTTCTCTCCTCGGCAACGGCCGCAACGGCCTTGGAGGAAGAAGAGCTGTATTCGCCGAAAATGACCGGCTGCTTCTTTACGTCAATGAGCCTCTCGACGATGGAACGGGAAATCTCAGGTTTTCCTTGGGAATCCTCGAACTCCAGCACAACCTTTTTCCCTTTGATCCCCCCCTTGGCATTGATCTCCTCCAAGGCGATTTCATACGATTTCTTTTCTATCTCTCCGAATTTCGCATTGGTCCCGGTGAGCGGAAGGGGGATGCCGAATTTGAGCACTTCCTGAGCATACACATTACAGGTGAACAGCAGGACAAACGACAAAGACAACAGAACAAGGCCGAATCGTTTCATAATCCCCTCCTTAAAGAACGTTATTTCTTTTACATTAGATGCTGTTGCTTGAAGAAACTTCGATACGGAATGCGGTTATTGAAAAAAACTGACGTGGTATTATATTTTGATCATAAAATATTTGTCAATATGAAATATGATGAATTCGTAAAATAATCGAAGCTGACCCCCTGAGCTTGTCGTAGGTGAACTCGGCGATCCGGCTCCCTTCGTAGGGATAGACGAGGGCGCTGTGGCCCATGCGGTTAACGTACCCAATGCTATCCACGGTTCCGGACTTGCCAGCCCTTCAAACATCCTTCTCCCCCTTTTTCAATATCACACCGTGTATCGCGGTGGTCTACTTCGAAGATACCGTTTGGTCAGGAGTTACGCCATATTTGCGTTTCCTCGCCCTGCCCCACCAGCAACCACCGAAAGTGATGGCCATCTCGATTTTCTGGACGAACTTCGCGACCTTGTTTCCTTTACGCGCGGGCACGCAGATCGGACATCCGGTCTCACAGAAATCGGGGTTGTTGGGATGCAGGATCGGCATCTTCCGACCATTCGATTCGGATGTCTTTTCCATCAGGATTACCTCCTTTCCGGGAAAACCGGGGACACTGCCCAGAATGAACTACCCCGCCGCAAGCAGCGGGGTATCTTTTCAGGATAATTTTCTTTTTTCGCCGCAAGCGGTGGGGAATTTACCCTGAGAGATTAAATCAAAAAAATGATGGGAAGTTTCCCTCTATTGATGCCGGGTTTCTTCATTCTGAATTCCTTAAATATTGTCGGTTAGATAGCCTCCGTCCACCGGAATGGAGACGCCGGTGACAAAACCCGACGCGGCCCGGCTTGCGAGAAAAAGGATCGCCCCGCACAATTCTTCCTTCTCCCCGAAACGGCCGAACGGCGTCTTGCCGATGATCGTCTTGCCGCGTGCCGTGAGCCCGCCCGTCGCCTCGTCGATGAGGAGGGCGCGGTTCTGGTAGCCGAGGAAAAAACCCGGCGCGATTGCGTTGACCCGGATACCGTGGGGCGCAAGCTCCCTGGCGAGTCCCTCGTTCAAATTCAACACGCCCGCCTTGGCCGCGTTGTATGCCCAAACGCCGGAAAGACACTTGTAGGATGCCATGGAGGTCATATTGATCACATCGCCTTGGACACCCTTTGCGATCCAATATCGGGCGAAAACGCGGGTCGGCGTAACGAGTCCCGCGAGCAGATTGAGTTTGAGGATGTCCGCGAACTTTTCCTCGTCTACATCCACGAAGGCAGATTTCCCCATAGTGCCGCCGACTCCATTCACGAGAAGGTCGGGGACGCCGAGGAGCTTCTCGGTTTCCGCGATCGCCCGCTCGACGGATGCTCTGACCCCTGTATCCACGGTGACTCCTTCAATCCGTATCCCACCGGAGACCTCTGGACCGACCGCTTTTTCAAGATCCGTTCGCAGCGCCGTTACGGCCGCCTGAATCGGATGACCAGTTCCGCGTCCCCAGACGCAAACAGAAGCTCCCGCTTTGGCAAGCCCCGCAGCGATGACGCTCGGGAGCACTCCGGCGCCGCCCGTGATGACAGCAACGCGCCCTGCGAGGGAAAACATTGATTCCACATAGCTCATGACCAATCCTCCTTTGTAATGTTATCGTCTTTCTTTCCAACCCCTTCCGGTGCAAACGTTCGGCTACGCCGACGTCAAATTCATTACCAATTGCGATGACATAAAAATCCGTGATACGGGCGAAAACGGCGGATAGGGTGTTTTATAACCCGTCAGCCGCTGACTTCTTTCGGGTTCAATCGTGAAGAGTCGGGCATCAGGGAACACACTACCTGGTGACCCAGCCGCCGTAAAAGCGCACTGATCAGGCACGCTGTCGGGACCGGGACCGCCTCTGCCGAAGCAGCAAATAACCATAGATCGCGGCGTTTATCACGAGCACCACAGAACCGAGCACGATCTGGATCTCACGGGTAAGCCCGGAAGGGTAGAGGACTGCCGTGATGTAGTGTTCGATGAAGCCATCCTTGTAGCCGGCCCCGCCCCCGAGTTCTCGGAGCGCTACCTCCAGAGGTGTGAGTGGGCAGAAGACACCGACGAACTCAATCAGCGCCCCCCAAACGACGGCGGGCAGATGAAACCGCATGAGCCCGGGCCGGCGCAGCACAAGAAAACCGCCCAGCAGGACGAAGAGGACAAAGGCGAGGTGGACAATCAGAACCAGATCCGCAGACAGACGGTAGAGCATTCCTGAACAACCTCTTACACCACTCACCGGCGCAAACCCGGCATCGTCCCCAACGAATTGCGCCAACGGGGACGAAGGCCTGCCGATTGCATTTTTTTGTTGAACGACCGGTCAGACGGCATTGCGCGTCCCTTTCCGGTCGATTGGCCGGTTCGCACTCATGGACGGTTGCATTCGTTCTGTTTCTATGGTTTCCAGATCTACCCTTTTCCCGCTTCTCTTGCGGATCATACACCAACTCGTTGTCATGTGAAACGAAAAACCAACATGCCTTTAAGAAGGATCGCGAACCTCCGGCGCAATGAGATCGGCCCCATCGACCAAGCAATGGCAATCGTCATCTGTTTTCAGGCCCTGCACGCACACATGAAAACTGAGAACACTTCCCGGATTAAATCAATAATAATCAGGGGAAGTGTCCATCTGTTTGTCAACGGGATGAGATGACCCCCCGGACGACGCTCTTGACAATGACGCCCTGACGTTTTATGTTCAGGCGCGACTGAATAATCTAAATAATCAAAATTCCGCGAGTTTTCCGGACATGAACAAAGCGCTCGAGACGAAAAGGAGACGGGCGGGAGGGGACATGAAGCTTTTCACCATCAGCGACATCCACGGGGCTACGAAGCCCATCGACGAGGCCGCACCGCTCATCCGCGAGGCCGATTGGGTCGTCATCTCCGGGGACCTCACCCGCAGCAAGACGCGGGCCGAGGCCGCCGAGATCATTGCCTGCATCGAACAATATTCGACCCGCATCCTCGCCGTCCACGGCAACTGGGACAGATTGGAGGTCAATGACCTACTTGAGGAAAAAGGGTACAGCCTGCATGAAAAAGGCCGGATTCTGGAGGGGATCGGTTTTTTCGGTCTGGGCGGGTCTTCGCCGACGCCGCTGAATACGGCAACGGAATACACAGAGGAAGAGATCGGCCTCTCTCTCCGGACAGGATACGAAAAGGTCCGGGTGGCCTGTCAAGTCGTACTGATCTCCCATGTCCCGCCCCGGGGCATCCGGGACAAGTCCTTCCTCGGTCTCCGGGGAGGCAGTCACAGCCTGAAGGCGTTTCTTACGGTGAACCCGGTCGCACTCTGCCTGTGCGGTCACATTCATGAGGCGGCAGGGATTGAGCACTTCCAGACCACGCTCGTGGCCAACGCGGGAAGCTTCAAGAAGGGGCATTACCTGTCCGTCGAGATCGGCCCGGACCTCGTGGTCACAGCCGGCAGAGTCGACCATTGATCATGTAACTTGGATATGTCTGACAGCTTTACAAATGAGCCAACTGTTGGTACAGTCCCATGGACAACGAGCGGAAAAATCGAGAGTAGGAGCGAGATGCCGACCTGTGCGCCGGAAGGCGGTCCGGATTTTCGGACCAAGTCAAGATCGATGAATCGATACGAACGATTCGGCATGGCCGACAGAGTGATCGCCATCGGCTTCTGGATCAACGCGGTCCTGATGGTCATGAAGCTGTTGGCCGGCCATTTCGGCCATTCCGAGGCGGTCTTTGCCGACGGGATGGAGAGCGCCGCCGACTTTATCGCGATCCTCGCCAGCATGATCGCTCTGAAGATCGGGCGCAAACCCTTGGACGACGATCATCCCTATGGGCACGGCAAGGCGGAGAGCATCGCCGCCATCCTGGTCTCGCTGATCATCTTCGCCACCGGCGGCGGCATCCTCTACAAGGCGATCGTGACCATCATGGATAAAGACTACGGGGAACCGCAACTGATCGCCGTTCTTGCCGCCCTGGCCACCATCGTGATCAAGGAGACGCTCTTCCGCTACACCCGGAATGTCTCAAAAAAATTAGAGAGCCCGGCGGTGGAGGCGATCGCCAAAGATCACCGCAAGGATGCCCTCACCTCGGTTGTAACGCTGATCGGCGTCGGCGGCGCATACTTCGGAGCGGGGCTGATGGACCACCTGGCGGCGGGGCTTACCGCCCTTTTCATCTTCCACATCGGCTGGGAGACCTTCCGCAACGCAGCCAACGACCTGATGGACGGTCAACCCCCCAAAGAGCTGATCACCGCCGTCACCGCTATCGCGGCGGGAGTGCCCGGCGTCGAGCATGTCCACGAGATCCGCAGCCGGCGATCCGGGCAGTACCTGATCGTGGACCTGAAGCTGGACATGGATCCCGAAATGACCGTCAAAGAGTCCCACGGCATCACCTCCAAGGTCAAACAACTCATCTTCGAGCGGTTTCCCAACGTGGGGGACGTGATGATCCACATCAATCCGCACGACGAGGAACATGAAGACCTCATCAGGCTGTAAGTCTCGCCAAAGAGGCTCGCCCGCGTGCAGGTGCCGCGCCTGATCAGGCTCAGGAGGTTCTCTGAGGTGCGCATGACCCGGTGGAAAAAAATCGCCCTGGTTGCCGTCGGAATCCTGGCCGTTCTGCTCCTCTTCACTGCCACCGTTCTGCCGATTTTGGTCAGGAACAAGGCCGTCGAGGTTCTCCGGGAGGCGACGGGACGCAACGTGCGCATCGAAAAGGTCTCCCTGAACCCCTTGACCCTCACGGCCTCCGTGCAAGGCTTTGCCGTTGAGGAACATGGCGGGGGCCCCTTCCTGTCCGTCGCCGCCCTTCGCGTTTCGGTCAGCCCGGCGTCGCTCTACCGGCGCGCCCTGGTGCTTTCCGAGGTATCGATCGAATCCCCCTCGCTTCGGATCGTCCGCGCGGGGGCGGACCGCTTCAATTTCTCGGATATCGCGGAGCGCCGGGGAAAAGAGGAAAAGCCGAAATCGGCCGGAGTCTTCCCCTTTGTTCTGAATCGCTTCCGCCTGACCGGCGGCTCGCTGGATCTCGACGACTTGGTCGTCGCCGGAGGCCGGAAACACAGCATACGCAACCTGGAAATCGCCCTCCCCCGGCTCAGCAGCCTCCCGGCCGAGGCGGACGGGGAGACGACGCCCCGCATCTCCGCTATCGTCAACGGTGCACCCCTTTCCGTCACGGGTAAGCTCAAACCCTTCAGCAAGGACCTGGAGAGTTCCGTCCGCATCGCCCTTCAGAAGCTCAGCCTGCCGGAACTGGCGGCCTATGTCCCGCAGGCCCCGCCGGTCGATCTGGCCTCGGGGAAACTGACCCTCGATATGGACCTCCTTTACCGGCAACCCGCCGGCAGCAAACCGGAGCTCCGCGTCAAAGGCCTCGCCCGGCTCGACACCCTCGACCTGAACCTGGGAAAGGGGCAGCCGCTGCTCAGACTCCCCTTGCTGGAGGTCAAGGCTTCCCGCCTGGAGCCCCTCGCGGGCGTGTATGACTTCGAGGCGATCACGCTTACGGGAATGGAGCTGTTCGTGAGCCGTGACCGGCGCGGCGAATGGATGTTCGCAAGCCTGCTCAAGCCCCAGGCCCCCGAAAGGACGACCACGCCGGAAGAAAAAGGCGCAACGCCTGACAAGACCGCGCAACCATCCTTTTCCGTCGCTTCCCTCGAGCTCCAAAACGGCCGCGTCCATTTCCGCGACGATCTCCCCAGGGGCAGATTCAAGGCCTCCGTGGAGAAGATCGCGCTGGCCCTGAAGAACGTCGCCAATCGCCCAGAGCAAACCGGGCAATACGACCTCTCCCTGCAGGTGGACGGGGAGATCCGCCTGGCCTCCCAGGGCAGCTTCACCCTCGCCGATCCGGCCGTGAAGGCTTCCATCCGGTTGACAGGGCTCCAACTGCAAAAGGGGTGGCCTTATCTGGCCTCGTATCTGACGGCGCCGCTCAAGGGGATGGTCGACCTGTCGGGCGAGGTCGCCTTCAGCGGGAATAACGGACTGACGGCCGAAAAGGGCAACCTCTTCGTCAAGGACTTCTCGGCACGGTACGGCAGCCAGGAGGGGCTGGATCTGGCGCGTCTAACATTGACCGGCGCAAGCTTCAACCAAAAAGCCAACCGTCTGGAGATTGACCGGCTCCGGCTCTCCCAGGGAAACATCTCCCTCTCCCGCGAGGCCGACGGGCAGCTCTCCGTCCAATCGCTGCTGGTCCCGCAGGAGAAGGGCCAACCGGTGGGAATGACCGCCGCGGCGCCTGCGCGGCAGCCCACCCCGGTAAAACAGGAAGCCGCCAAACCCCTCGACTACCGCCTGAAGCGAATCGAGATCGACCGATTCAGCATCGCCGTCACCGACCAGACCCGTCCGAAAAAGCCCCGTTTCACGCTGCGCGACACGACGCTTTCCCTGGCAGACCTGAGCGGTCCCGCGCCGAGGCCGGCAAAGTTCCGGTTTGCTTCGACCTTCGGGAAGGAAACGCCCCTCCAAGCCGCCGGCGATCTAACCCCTTCTCCTTTCCGTTACCGGGGCGATCTGCGCATCGGCCGCCTGCCGATTCGGGATTTTGAGGCCTATTACCCCGGAAACCTGAACCTCCTGATCCTCGGCGGCCTGCTGGATGCGGCCCTGACGCTGGACGTCGCCCTGGAAGACGGCGCGCCGACAGGGAGCTTTAAGGGAAACGCGGGCCTCAGCGCCTTTCACGCGGTCGATGCCGTCGAGGAGGAGGATCTGCTGAAGTGGCAGCGGCTGCAGCTTGACGGGATCGACGGGGATCTCAAACCCTTTCGCCTGGCGATCGGCCAGGTCTCGCTCAATGAGGTCTATTCGCGCATCATCGTCCGGGAAAACGGGACGCTCAACCTGCAGAACCTGATCCGGAAAGAGGAGGCGGACGGCGGGGCGGAGAAACCGGGTCCGGGCCCCGTACAGGAAGCGAAGCCCCGTGCGGTCACGTCGGTGATGGCGCCCGACGCCCCGGCCGCACCCCGGAAGCAGGAGCCGCCGGCGGTCCGCATCGGCGATGTCACGATTCTGGACGGGACCATCGCGTTTACCGACAAACACCTTTCCAATCATTTCGAAACGACGTTTTACAACCTGGGAGGACGGATCAGCGGCCTTTCATCCGAGGCCTCCCTTCTGGCCGACGTCGACCTGCGCGGCAACCTGGAAAACCATTCACCGCTCCGGATCACCGGCAAGATCAACCCCCTGCGGGAGGACCTCTTCGTCGACCTCAAGCTCTCGTTCACGGACATCGACCTGTCGCCGATGAGTCCCTACGCCGAAACCTATCTGGGATACATCCTCAAACAGGGCAAGCTTTTCCTCGACCTGCAGTACCACATCGAAAACAAAAAACTCCTCTCCGAAAACCGGATCCGGGTCGATCAGTTCACCTTCGGCGACCCGGTGAAAAGCGACAAGGCCACGAGCCTGCCCGTCAAGCTCGGGCTCGCCCTCCTGAAAGACCGCCGGGGCGAGATCCATCTGGATGTCCCGGTTATGGGACAGATCGATGATCCCAAATTCAACATCTGGCGCATCGTCTTCCAGGTCCTCAAGAACCTGCTCGTGAAGGCGGTCACCTCCCCCTTCTCTCTGCTGTCATCCCTCTTCGGCGGAGGCAGCGACCTCAGCGTGGTCGGATTCTCACCGGGAACCCAGATCCTGCAGCCGTCGGAGGAGCAGAAGCTCGAATCTCTGGTCAAGGGACTCAACGAACGCCCGGCGCTCAAAATGTCGCTGACGGCCTACGTGGACCGGGAGAAGGACGCCGAAGGCTACCGGAACGAGCTGCTCAACCGCAAGCTGAAGAGGGAAAAAATCCTTGCCCTGGCCCGGGAGCGGCAGACCACGGCGGCGGAAAGCACGGAGACGACTCCGCTTTCCGCGGAGGAGTACCCCACCTATCTGAAGGCGGTTTACGCCAAGGAAAAGTTCCCCAAGCCCCGCAACGCGTTGGGCCGGGAGATCGGTTTGCCGGATCCCGAAATGGTCAAGCTGATCCTCGCCCATATCAAGGTCGAAAAGGATGAGCTGGAAGATTTGGCGCGGGAGCGGATGGACGCCGTGATGAACTTTCTGATCCAGCGGGGCAAGATTCCGGCCGAGCGGATCTTCCAGAAAAAAGACGATATCTTCAAGCCGCCCGCGAAGAACGAGACGCCCAAAAGCCGGGTGGAACTCAACGCGATCACCCCGTGACCCGGAAGGTCACAAGACCGAAAGATCGTTTTCTCAAATTGCACAAACAATAGGTATTCTCGAATTATCCAGACGGGTTACTTTATGACCTATCGGCCCCACTTCATCTTGGCATAGAACATTCCGCAGCCCAGAACCAATGCTATGCCATTCCAAATGATGACAGACATCAACCCCTGCAGAATTCCATAGACCAGCCATAAGGCGACACCAATGTTAAAACACAAACTGAAGGTCAAGCTTATTTCATGGGCGCTCTTGAGCTTGAAAAGTCGCCATACCTGTGGGACCATTCCCATAGTCGTTAGAAATCCACCGACAAATCCGATCAGTTCCTTCCAGTCCAAGTGTCTTCTCCCTCTTTCCTATGACAACAATGGGGCGCTTTATTGTCTCTTTATACTCCAAGAAATGGGGATTTACATCATCGTATGCAAATCAGACACATAAACATGGAGTTGACCTTGGATAGAACATAGGCGACATTGCTGAGTGAGTATTTTCCCATACCCTACCGCCCACTTCCCCCTTCAGAATATACACCATGTTCCCCCGTTAAAAAACGGATCTGCAAATACAAAGGTGGCGGTCGGATTTTCGGAGCAACTTACTGGATATGGGATGAAATGTGTAAATGCGTGACAGCTTATTTTCTGGTCCTGTGGGATCAAGCTGCCTTCCTGTAGTGTAGCAACCAGGAATTTATGATCACATCCAACCTTTCAAATCGTTATCAACGGAATCCCGATTGACTTTTCAATACATTAGGAGCGAACAAGTGCGCTGAGAACAAGCGGGCATTAGCGGGACCAGCCAGCCCAGTTCCCGCTATCGACCGCAGCAAGGAACTCGGCAACGTGGAGATTGAAGAACCCCGGCTCTTCAAGATTCGGCGTGTGGCCGCAGACCGGGAAGAGGACCAGCCCTGCGTGCGGGATCCAGGCGCGCATCAGCAGCGATGGCTCAACACACGGGGCGTCCCGATCGCCAGCCATGATCAGGGTCGGGACCTTCAGGGCCTTCAACTCGGCTTCCAACTCGAAGATGGTCTTGCGCTTGGCCATCACCTCGCGCACCAGATGGGCGCACGCCTGGCCGTCGTGCTCCCCCGCCTGGCGCAGCCACTCGGCGAAACCCCGGGGGTCCTTCTCCTTGAAGGATGTGCGGGTCGGCGCCCCCTCGAGGGTTCGGATCCGGGCTGCGATACCCTCTTGCTCGATCGCAGTCGCGTTCTCGGCCCACGTCTGGAGAGACTCCTCCCGATTGATGGAGCCGGCGCCGGCTCCAATGAGAATCAGGCCCCGGATCATAGCCGTATGGGCAAGGGCAAAGTCCCGGGCGACGTTGGCCCCCATCGAGCAACCGCCGAGGTGCACCGGGCCTAACCCGAGGTGCGTCAGCAATTGACGAAGATCCTCGACTAAGAGGGTTTGGGAGTAGTCCGCAGCGGCATGAGAGACCGAGGACGGGGGATACCCGCGCTGATTGTACGTGATCACGCGATAACGTCGGGCGAAGTACCGGACCTGCGGCTCCCAAGAGCGCATATCCCCGCCGTACTCGTGGACCCAGACCAGCGGTGCCCCGTGGCCGGTCGCTTCCCAGTAGAGTTCTACCCCGTTTACGCACGCTGTCGGCATGAGTATTCACTCCCTCAAAATGCTATCTGGGCGCATCCTCGCATTGGCCGTGTGAAGTGGTGCACCCTGTTTAAGTATCCATCAGACCTGACTATCGGCCCCTCGCACGGCTGCGACGGCGCGGAAGGTGGAGATGACGATCACGATGGCGGCTAAGGCCAGTAGCGTCGCCGAGATGGGGCGGGTGAAAAGGATCGAGAAGTCCCCACGCGACATCTCCAGGGACTGCCGCAGCCCCCGCTCCATAAGCGGGCCAAGGATCATGGTGAGGACCAGGGGGGCGGTGGGAATGTCGAGTTTCTTGAATGAGTAGCCGACCAAACCGAACGCCAGCATCACTCCGATATCGAAGACGCTGCTACTCAGGCTGTAGACGCCCACGATGCAGAAGGCGAGGATGATGGTCATCATAATCGAGTACGGGACTTTCAAGACCGCGACCCACATTCGGATTAACGGGAGGTTCAAGATCAACAGGATCACGTTCCCGATGTATAAGCTGGCGATGACGGCCCAGACAAACTGGGCGTTTTCCTTGAACAGCATGGGTCCAGGGATCAGCCCGTTCATCATGAAGGCGCCCATCAGGATGGCCGTAGTCGGCGA
This sequence comes from Deltaproteobacteria bacterium, assembly GCA_026388345.1. Next base: position 16,863 of record JAPLJY010000144.1, on the reverse strand, counting down.
GCCGGGGATCCCCAGCGTAAAGAGAGGGATGAGGGCGGCGTTAGCGTAGGCGTTGTTGGCCGTCTCCGGTGAGGCGACCCCCTCGATCGCGCCACTGCCAAACCGCTCCGGCGTCTTGGATAGCTTCTTCTCGACCGAGTAGGCCAGGAAGGTCGGTACGACCGCGCCCACGCCTGGAATCAGCCCCAGGAAGAAGCCGATGAAGGTGCCTCGGATCATCGGCCAAGTCGAATCACTCATGTCTTTGCGCGTGGGGATAAGGGACCGCATGCTCGTCTCGAAGACCTGCACGGCCTTCAGCTCAACGTTCAGGAAGATCTCCCCGATGCCGAAGAGCCCCATGACCACCGGAACGATGCCGAAGCCATCAAGCAGCTCCGTCCGCCCGAATGTGAAGCGGGGTGCGCCCATAATCGGATCGATCCCGATCTGGGCGATGAGCAGCCCCAGCATCGCCGACAAGAGGGCCCGCACGAGTGACTTGCCGGCCAGTCCGGTCACCAGGGACAGGCCCACCACCATTAGGGCGAAGAACTCCGGTGGGCCGAACTTGAGTGCGAACCGGGTGAGCGGCAGGGCAAGCAGGACTAGTCCCATGGTCGCCACCGTGCCGCCGAGGAAGGAGCCAATGGCGGCAATGGCTAAGGCCGAGCCCGCCCGGCCCTGCTTGGCCATCTGGTATCCATCGATGCAGGTCACCACGCTCGCGGCCTCGCCGGGCACGTTGAGGAGGACCGAGGTGATCGTTCCACCGTACATGGCCCCATAATAGATAGCGGACAGCATGATGATGGCGCCAGTGGGATCGAGGACGACAGTCACGGGGATCAGGATCGCAGTTCCGGCCGCGGGACCGACGCCGGGGAGGACGCCGATTAGCGTTCCCAGGATGCAACCGATGAAGGCAAAGAGGAGATTGACGGGTTGCATAGCGGTGACGAAGCCGCCCATGAGGAGTTGAAAGCTCTCGACCATAATCCCTCCTAGAACCCGAGTATGCCCCGCGGGAGCGGCACCTTTAGCCAGTGGTCAAAGACGTGATAGGCCCCGAAGCTGCATACTAAGGACACGAGCAGCGCGACGAAGTGGTTCTGCCGCCCCAAGGCATAGAGGAGGAACACGCAGACCCCGAACATGGTGAGGGAGAAGCCCAGCGGCTCGAAAGCGTAGATCGTGAAGACCAAGGCCAGAACGACCGCCCCGATGCGCAAGTAGCCGGTCCGGGGGGCGAAGAAATCCGCCGGCATCGGCTCCGGCGGGCCGACCGTGGCCTGGACAATCATGATCACCGCCAGCCCCCCAAACAAGAGGGCCAGCCAGAACGAGAAGAACCCCGGGCCCGGCCCGAGGGGGCTGTAGTACCGCAGCTGTAGCGACTCATAGGCGATCAAGATCGCCAGAAGCAGGAAGAGACTGCCGGCGATGCAATATATCCGTTTCATGGTCATGGCTTTTTCTCCGTTCAATTTTCCCGGGCCTTCGCCTCGCACTTCACCGAGAAGGTCGCATATCGCATACTTCTACGGGTCCGTGTAAGTAGTAGGATAGGTCAGTTTTTCCATCCGCAGCTTGAATTCCTTGCTGGTGATGACTTTTCCCAGAGCCCCGCTCAGCGTGCATACAACAAGTCCTTGGAGACCTCGCTCACCTCTTTACAGCTGTTTGACCATCTCGAGGATCGAACGCAGATCACCTTCCACCTCTTCCCACAATGCTCCCAACTCTTCAGGATTGAGATAGTGCGGGGTGGCACCGACGGCTTCGGCTTTCTGCTTGAACTCATCTGACTCCACCGTCTTTTTTGCTGCGGCGGTCAAGATATTGACAATCTCCTTGGGGGTGCCTGCCGGCAGGGAGACAGGTAAGTTTAAGACGGAACGGACATTGTAACCCATGGACTTTAGCGTCTTAACATCCGGGGCGAACCTGGTCGGCTTATTGTCCATGACACCAAGCAGGCGAACATCACCACTCTTGATCGTACCGCCGAGGCCGGCACTGGTGCTGAATACAACATCGATGTGCCCGCCCAGCAGTGCCGTTCTGGATGCGGCGACGCCGTCGAAGTTCACATTGGCGAATTTGGCGCCTGTAAGCTTTTGCAGTTGAATGATCCTCAGGTGCTCGGGGCCGAGGATGCCGAGCGTGGCGATCTTGATCTTTTCGGGACTGGCCTTGCCCGCGTCAATCAGGTCCTTCATCGTCTTGTAGGGGCTATCGACCTTGACAGCCACGTAATGGGGATCTTCGGTCAGATTCGCCAGGGGCTGGAAGCTCTTGCGTGAAAAATCAGCTTTCCGGTCGGGATTGAGGTAGAGAAGCGGTGTATGGGGCAAGTTCGTAATCCCGAAGGTATAGCCCTCCTTCTTCGCTCGGGCCAATTCACTGACGCCAAGTTGGTTGCCGGCCCCGGGGCGGTTGACCACCCGGACAGGGATTCCAAGTTCCCTCTCCATCCCCGGAGCGAGGAGACGGGCGACCAGATCGGCGCTCCCCCCCGCCGTGCTTGGAACGATGATATCGATCGACTTACCCTTTTCCGGGAAAGCTGCGGCCACTGCAGTCTCAGACCATACGCCGATCAGCGGACTCACCAGGGCTACTGTAATTGCAAGGCAGACAGCGAAACGTTTCATGGTATTTTCCTCCCTCTTTCAACAAGTTGAATTGACAGAACTCGTTCTTTGATGATCTGCACCGGATGCTTTCGGGGTCAATATCGTATATCGAAATCTATGTCAATATATTTATCGATAATTGTGACGATAAATCGTAATTATTTTTGGACCGCCCTCTTTGATTTGTTTTATCATGATATTATCATTATTTGGAGTGAGGCAGAAATAGAGCTGGTAGCCGACGCCAGAATCAGCTGCCGGCCTTGGGTTATGGAGCAACAGTGAAACACATTATGCATTAATGATAATATTATAAGATATCCTGAGGTATCCCTTGTCGCTCATGCAGATACCCACCGGTTCAACTCAATAGTTCCAGCAGGTCCGGGGGTGAAAAGGAGCCCTGCGCCACTTTTTCAAGTCCAAGAGGCGCAAGGGGCTTGGCCAGATATGCATGCAAGCTACCCATTACATGCCTTGAATTCACTTTGATGAAGTCCTCCGGATTTCGATTTGTTAAGGCAACCAAAAGATGATCGTGATCCTGAATGCTCTCTTCGAACTTCCCCGGATGCCGACGTATATGGTAGAGAAGCAAATTGGATCGGGTCCGTAAATCCATTATAAAATCGAAAAGTACCCGGTTTTCTACGGATTGAAAAATCTTTTCATGAAAACTGTGGTTGGCCTGGGAAATGTTCCGTAAATCACGCTTCAGTACAGCTGCAATGAATTCTTGCTGCAAGCCCCTCAAATCTTCCAGCCGGGTCTCAGTCATCCCGGCCACGATCTGGTAAGCTGCAGAGCTCTCCAGCAGCGCCCGCACCTTGTAAAGGTCTATAGCATCCTTTTCTGTCAGTCGAACGACTGTAACGCCTCGGTTTGGCTGGTGGACTAACAGCTTGTGCATCTGTAATTCCTTAAACACGCTACGCACGGCGTTACGTGTTGCCATATATTTCTTCATGATGTCGGATTCCACAAGACGCTCACGGGGACCGAACTCCCCGCAAAGGATGTCATTGGTAATCTTTTCAAGCAGGTCTTGTTGAGATTGGTTTTTGGTCATGTTGTATTTTGCCTCCAAAAATTCATTACATAAATCTGATTGCGCTGGAACAGACGGCGCAACGAACAATATATGTCGAAGAATGCTAATATTTAGTAAAGGTAACAGACATTTGTATTTATGTCAATAATATTATTGATAACGTAATGATAATGCATCATGTTAACCGATTTTATGAGTCTAAACAGAAGCGAAACAATAGGGATCATCTCCATCGAGAGGTCTCGATTTCAAACGGTAATCCGCGCCAAAAATGGATTCCTTGCGTCGTTTAGTTGTAGGTGAACATCATAAAAATTTGGTCATGATTCTCGGCTCAGCATCCCCCGTTTTGACGCCCATTTTCCATTGACATACAAGATCCTCCTATCTTATACTCCGACCGTCAGAAAGTAAATTCTTAGTGAGTTATTGCATAGTCATATGGGGGTAGGGATGAAAAAAAAAGTCCTTGTTGTCGATGATGAGCCGGGCATCGTCAAAATTGTGGAACTTGAACTAAAGTTTTACGGATATGAGGTGATAACCGCCAGTTCGGGAAAAGAAGGATTGGAAAAGTGCAAACGCCTGAAACCCGACGCCGTCATCATGGACATCATGATGCCTGGCATGACCGGAAATCAGGCGGCCGAAGAGTTAAAGAGCGACCCCTCCACCAGCCATATTCCGATTATTTTTCTTACAGGTATGGTCACGACGGAAGAGGTGCCCAAAGACCGCGTGATGGGCGATCAATACCTTCTCGCTAAGCCTTTCAAATGCGAACAGCTCCTCTCGATGCTGCGCAAGGTTCTGCCGCAGTAGCATCCCTGTTTTTGATTTGATAATCTCTATTTCAATAAACTAATTGGCAAGCAACTGATATATTTAGATGTCCAGGCCGGCGAGCCTGTTTTCCGTTCAAACGGGAACTTGACAAACAGGACGCCGAACGATAGATCTCCGTTAAAGAAAATGGGAAGAAACGACTGTCCCGACCTTGTGGAGAAGGGTGGAAAGAGGGCCGCGACACCGGGCCGGGCGGCGATATTTTACCGGGACAATCGCGCCTTGGGCGGGATCCGGGCGAAAGGGGCATCATGAATGGTTAGGGTCGCCGTGGCCACCCTCGGCTGCAAGGTCAACCAGTGCGAATCGGCGGGGATCGCGGAAGCGCTCACCGCCCGCGGGATGACCCTCGTCCCGTTCGAGGAGGTCGCGGACGGCTACATCATCAACACCTGCACGGTCACCGGCCGAACGGATTACCAGTCCCGCCAGCTCATCCGCCGGGCGATCCGGAAAAACCCGGCGGCGGCCGTCCTCGTCACCGGCTGCTACGCCCAGAGGGCTCCGGAGGAGATCGCCCGGATCCCCGGCGTCCGGTTCATCACCGGTAACGCCGAAAAGGAACGGATTCCCGACATCCTCTGGGAAATGACGGCGGGCGTTCCGCGGATTCTGGTCGGCGACATCCGGAAGGAAAAGGGGATCTCCCGCCTGGGGGCAACCGTCTTTCCGGAACACACCCGGGCCTTCCTGAAGATCCAGGATGGCTGCGACGCCTTTTGCAGCTACTGCATCGTCCCCCACGCGCGGGGCGCAAGCCGGAGCCTCCCCCCGGAGGAGATCCTGGAGAGAATCGCCTCCATCTCCCGGGCCGGTTACCGCGAGGTCGTCCTCACGGGGATCCACCTTGGCGCCTGGGGCCGCGATCTCCGACCGCAGGCGGACCTCGCGACCCTCGTCCGGCGAATCGCGGAAGGGTGCGCCGTCGAGCGCCTCCGGCTCAGTTCGATCGAACCGCGGGAGCTCAACGATGAACTCATCGCCCTCATCGGGGCTGAAGGAACGGTCTGCCGCCACCTCCACATCCCCCTCCAGAGCGGCGACGACGGGATCCTCGCCGCGATGCGCCGGGATTACGATGCGGCCTTCTTCCGGGACCTCGTCCGGAAGCTCCACGCGGCTGTCCCCGGCATCGCTGTCGGGATCGACGTGATGGCGGGCTTCCCCGGCGAGACCGAGGAGGCGTTTGCGAACACGATGCGCATGGTCGAAGAGATGCCCGTCGCCTATCTCCATGTCTTCCCCTACTCCCGGCGGCCGGGCACGCCCGCCGCGACGATGGCCGGGCAGGTCTCCGAGGAGGAAAAAAAGAGACGGGCGGAACGTCTGCGGGCGGTCGGGGCGGCGAAGCGGCAGGCGTTCGCCGAGGGATTCATCGGCACGCCGCTCCAGGTCCTCGTCGAAGGGAGAACCGATAAAAATACCGGATTCCCGGTCGGATTCTCCGACAACTATATCCCCGTCGCCGTCCGCGGCGGCGTTACCGCCAACCGGATTGTCCGGGTCATGCCCGAAGCCTTCCGGGGAGGCTGTTTGATCGCGGAGGTCATCCGTGAATGACGGAATATGGGGTTTGCAGACTTTTTGCGGGTTCATCAAACCATGGCTTTGAGAACTGAGAGAACATCATGAATGAGGAACGGGTTCGGACCCTGAGGGGGTTGGAGGAACGGCTCGGCTGGCATTTCGCGGATATCGCCCTTTTGGACAACGCACTGACGCACCGGTCGTTCGTCAACGAGAATGTCGCCCCCGCCTGCCGGGACAACGAACGGCTGGAGTTTCTGGGCGACGCCGTGCTGGAACTGACCGTCAGCGACATGCTGATGCGGAAATTCCCCGACCATGCCGAGGGAGAGCTCTCGAAGCTCCGGGCCTCCGTCGTCAACGAGCAGCCGCTGGCGGCATTGGCCCGCCGGTTCGAAATCGGCGAACTCCTTCTGCTCGGCAAGGGGGAAGAGGGTTCCGGCGGCCGGATGAAAGCCTCGCTGCTGGCCAACGCCTTCGAATCCGTCATCGCCGCGATGTACCTCGACGGCGGCTTCGACCGGACTGCCGCCTTTATCGGTCGGCTTTTCGAACCGCTCATCGAGGAGGGGGATATCTCCGCCGTCTATCGGGATTACAAGACCGCCGTCCAGGAGAGATGTCAGCTCCTCTTCCGGGAGATGCCGCGCTACATGGTGATCTCCGCAACCGGACCGGACCACGACAAACGTTTCGAGACGAGCCTCATGATCGGCGAGCGGGTGATTGCAACGGGAACGGGGAGGAGCAAAAAAGAGGCGGAGCAGCAGGCGGCCAGGACGGCCCTGGAGGAGTTCCGGAAGATCGAACCCGCCCCGGCGGCGGCCGGGACGGAGAAGGCCGGGACATGGGAACCGCCGTCCCCGGCGGAGCAAGGGCATGAACCGGTTTCTCAGGGATAAATCATGCCGCTGATCATCCCCTTTTTCCTGATGAACCGGGGCTGTCCCCACCGCTGCCTCTTCTGCAACGAGCGGCTGACCGCGGGGGATCGTCCGGAGAGGATCAACGAAGCGGCGTTCACCGAAACCGTCCGCGCCCATCTCGCCGGCGCGGGACGGAGGAGCGGCCCGGCAGAGATCGCCTTTTACGGCGGGACCTTCGCCGGGATGGAACGAAAGGAACAGCGCCGCCTGCTCGAACTGGCCGCGCCCTTCCTCCGGGAGGGAATGGTCGACGGCATCCGGATCTCGACACGCCCCGACGGGATCGACGCGGAGTGCCTCGATCTTCTTGAAAGCTCCGGCGTCACGACGGTGGAGGTGGGGGCGCAATCGCTCGACGACGAGGTGCTCCTCCGTTCGGGGCGGGGACACACGGCCGCCGACACCGTCCGGGCGTTGCTTCTGCTGAAGGACCGGGGCTTCAAAACGGGCCTTCACCTGATGGCCGGCCTGCCGGGGGACAGCCCCGGTCGGTTCGCCGAAACGATCGTCCGGGTGATCGCCCTTCGCCCCGACATGGTCCGGATCCATCCCACCATCGTCCTGCGGGACACCCCTCTCGCCGAGGCCTTTTGGGAAGGAAATTACTCCCCGCTTGGCCTAGCCGACGCGGTCGATCTCTGTAAAAATGCCCTCAAAATACTGACCGCGGCGGGGATCCCCGTCATCCGTCTCGGCCTCCAGACCACCCGGGAACTGGAAGAGCCGGGGGCCGTCGTCGCGGGGCCTTTTCACCCGGCCTTCCGGTCGCTCGTGGAAACGGCCCTCTTCCTGGAGATGGCAGCCGCGCTGCTCTCATCCGCCGGACCGGAAAACGGCTTCCCTGCGGTTCCCCCCGCTGAAACCGGCGCCGGCGGATTGACCGTCCACTTCGCACTTTCCCCTGCCGATGTCTCGAATTTCTGCGGCCGCCGACGGGAGAACATCGTGATCCTGAAGAGACGTTTTCACCTCAAGGATATCCGTATCGCATCCGATCCGGCCCTCCCCCGGCACACCCTCGTCCTCACAGCCGGGAAGAGACGACTGCAAACAGACCTCTCCGGACAGATCATCGCCACCCCGGCAGATCCGTTTGCAGGATAACGCCCGACATGCTATGGATTACCCTGCAAGTTGATATGAAGGAGACGCAAATGTTCAAATCCGGTTTCATCGGCATCGTCGGCAGGCCCAATGTGGGGAAATCGACACTCCTGAACGCAATCGTCGGCGAGCGGATCGCCATCACCACCCACAAGCCCCAGACGACACGCAACAAGATCATGGGGATCCGGAACCTGGCGGAGCCGCAGCCGGGGCAGCTGATCTTCCTCGACACACCCGGCATCCACCGGGCCACCACACCCCTGAACCGGGCGATGGTGGAGGTCGCAACCGGCACGTTCAGAAGCGTCGATCTCCTTCTCCTTCTAACCGAGGCGGGTTCCGCCCCCCATCCGGACGACCGCTACATCATCGAATCCATCGGGGAGAGCCCGCTGCCGGTCATCCTCGTCATCAACAAGATCGACCTGGTGGAAAAGAGTCTCCTGCTCCCCCAGATCGACGCATTCCGGAACCTCCATACCTTCCGGGAGATCATTCCGCTCTCCGCCCTGAAAAACGACGGCGTGGACCACCTCATCGGGGAGATCCGGAAGCTGCTTCCCGAGGGGCCGCGCTATTTCCCCGAGGAGACGATGACGGACCGCTCCGAGAGGTTCATCGCCGCCGAGATCATCCGGGAGAAGATCACCCTCCTCACCCACAAGGAGATCCCCTATGCAACCGCCGTCGTCGTCGACGCCTTCAAGGAAGATGAGGTAAAAAAAATGATCCGGATCGCGGCGACGATCCATGTGGCCAAGGATTCGCAGAAGGGAATCATCATCGGGAAGAAGGGGGCGATGCTCAAGGAGATCGGAACCAGGGCGCGCCTGGAACTGGAAAAATTCTTCGCCGTGAAGGTCTTCCTGGAGCTCTTCGTCCGCGTCGCGAAGGACTGGACCAACGACCCGCGGATGCTCCAGGAGTTCGGCTACAAGGACAAAGCCTGACCGGATCAAAACCCGGGCCGGGGCTATTTCCGATCCGGCACCCAGAATCGGACCGGATGCCGGATCTTCAACCAGCCCGGAGGCGATCCGGGTTCAGGCATGACCATTCATCAAAACATCAGAAATCTTTGAAATCACCCTCTTCAAGGGGAATGGCCGCGGAGTCCCGACGGGTAAGGGCTTTCCGGCTTCCCGCGGCAATCTTTTTGCCGCCGGCAGCCGTGCGATCCGGCAGTGCGGCTCTTGCATCACGTTTGCCCTCCGGATGCCTACTTTCGGCCGGACGGGACAATTTTGCATTTTCCCCCCCGGCTGAATTTGCCCCGACCAGGATGCTCAGCGTATCCGTGATGTTCTTCATCGTCTCGGCCTGGGCATTCATCTCCTCCGCTGCCGACGCAGACTCTTCGGCATTGGCCGCATTCTGCTGAACGACCTTGTCCATTTCGGAGACGGCCTTGCTGACCTGGCCGATACCCTGCGCCTGCTCGTTCGATGCGGCGGAAATCTCTCCGATCAACTCCGCCACCTTGGCGGAGCTTGTGGCGACCTCCTTGAAATCCTCGTTGGTTTTTCCAAGCAGATTCGAACCATCCTTGACCTTTTTGACGGTTCCCTCAATCAGGAAGGATGTGTTCTTTGCCGCTTCCGCAGCCCGCAAGGCCAGGTTTCTGACCTCTTCCGCCACAACCGCAAATCCCGCCCCCGCCTCTCCCGCCCTGGCGGCCTCCACCGCCGCATTCAAGGCAAGAAGATTGGTCTGGAACGCGATTTCATCGATGGTCTTGACGATCTTTGACGTTTCTTCGCTGGCGCCGGATATATCATTCATCGCCTCCGTCAGTTTCTTCATGGATGCATCGGCGCGTCCCACCACTTCCTTCGTCTTTTCCATCAGACCATTGGCCTGATTCGCATTGTCGGCGTTCTGCCGGGTCATGGACGACATCTCCTCCAGGGAAGATGATGTCTCTTCGAGAGCGGCGGCCTGCTCCGAGGCCCCTTCCGCAAGGGACTGGCTCGAGCCGGAGACCTGATGCGATGCGGAAGCCACCTGGTCCGTCGCCTCGTTGAGCTCGCGGACCGCCTCCGTAATCGGCCGACTGATGCTCCTGGAAAAGAACATGACCGCAAGAATGGTCACCGTAAGAAAGACGAGGGCGAGAATCATGATGATATTCCGGATATGATGGGCAGGCCCCATTAGTTCATCCTGATCCTGCGTCATAGCGATGTACCAGCTTGCCACCGGCGCCGGGGCATATCCGGCAACCTTCGGAACGCCCTTGAAGATGTAAAATTCGCTCCCGGACTGGCCGGCGATCATCCTGCCGACGATCTCTTTCATCCCCTCCTGCTCACTCAGATTCAACGTAAGGATGTACTCCTTCTTTGGATGGGCGAGCATGATCCCTTTCTTGTCGATTGCATAGGCGTATCCCGTCTTACCCAGCTTTAGCGACCCCAATTGATTGGCAAGATAGTCCACTTTGATCACAGCCGCCAGGACGCCTGCCAAAACGCCCTTTTCCGACATGACCGGTGCGGCGGCCACAGTGACCGTCTGACCCGATATCTTCGATTTCACGACATCGCCCACGGTTGCCTTGCCGCTTTTCGCCTCCTTGAAATAATCTCGGTCCGCCATGGAGATCCCTTTTGCCTTGCCGCCGACACTGTCCGACACAACAACGCCTTGTTCATCGATGAATATGAGCTGCTCGTAGTTCTCTCCCAGCGCCTTGTGCGCCGTTTCCAGTCTCTTGGTCACCGCGGCGATATCCGACGCCGAACCGGCGATTCCCACTGCCAGCGTCTTTACGATGTTGAGTTGCTCCATCATGCCCATTTGCACCGCGTCTGCCAGACTCTTTGCCAAGAGCGCGGACTGTTCCTTTGCCGCATCTCCCAGGGCCTGAGACGATTTCCAGGATGCGAAGATCCCCACGGTCAGGAGCGGGATCAAAACGACAAGAATCCCTCCGAAAATCATTTTGAATCCAAGCGTCTTTTGTTTCATAATCGTTCCTCCATTCCTTGCAGATTGTCTTGAATTTATGATGCCACGCCTTACGCTGCCTGGCCCAGGATCAACGCATCCTCCGCACCCAGCACCTTATCGATGTCCAGCAGAATCTTCACTCCGCCGCCCATCTTGGCCATCCCGAGGATGTAATCCGTCTCCAAACGGGCGCCGAAGGTCGGAGAATCCTCAATATCCCCCCCTTTGATGTTCAGAACCTCCGATACCGAGTCCACCACCACCCCGATCAGCACCGGCCCCTGCTGACCTGCTATCTCTACGACAATGATGCAGGACTGATCGGTCTGTTCCATCCCTTCCATGCCGAACTTCCGCCGCAGATCCACCACGGGGATCACCTTCCCCCGCAGGTTGATCACCCCCTTAACGTAGTCCGGCGTCCGGGGTACGGTCGTGATAGGCATAATCCGGATGATCTCCTTTACCTTCAGGATCCCGATGCCATACTGCTCCCCCGCCAGCGAGAAGGTCAGATACTTCCCCTCCCTCTCTGTGTTCGCCGCCTGTTCCGTCTTGTTCGTAAGCGACATGTCTTTCAATCCTCCTTAAATGATCCGTCTCTGATGTTTTGCGTTCTCGCGATCCGCGTTTGAATTCGTGCAATGACTGCGGCGACATCTTCGAACGCCCCTCCCCGAAAGCCCATATATCTCGCGCTCAACCGAAACCCCATCGAGACCAGGACCGATTCTTCCTCCGGCAGGATCAGGATGAGCGCCTTGTTTGACAAATATTCCCGTGCTTCAATGAACTTTTCCAATTCAGCCATCCCCGATACCAGAAGAATAACGATCTGCACCCCGTGATCACCCGGCGGTTGGCTGAGTCGCGAGATCAGCTCCTCCGGCGTCCTGACGATCTGAACATTGTGATGACGGGTCACCTGGAGGAGTTCGGACTCATCGCGATCAACCTGCGGAGAACAGATAAGCAGATTCATACAAAACCCTTTCTGACATAAGGTATATCAAGACCCGTGCCAGAACCATCGGAGAGTTTTTTGTTTGCATCTAATTGTAATTATATGATTATTATATTTTGGGATGTTGAGAAACGAGGATCGTCCTGTCCACGTTACCGGATTTCATCCAATATTACGGACAGACCCGCCGGAAACCCGGTTGGGGCTTTGCGGCGTCAGGAAGGAAAACGGATGTTGTGAGATTTTATCAATTGATACAAATTGGACCGCGACATGCCGGAAATGGCGCAGGCCTTTTGCACATCCCCCCGACAACGGGCAATCAGCCCGTTCAAATACTCCTGTTCGGTCTTTCTCTTGAACTCCTTGAACGCTGGAAATTCTTCGGGAAGAGCGCCAAGCGCTTCGGCGGAAACCCCCTTCCCGTCTTTCGACAGAGAGGCCTTGAGAATCTTGATTCGGATGTACGCGGGCAGATGTTCCGGATAAAGAACAGACGTATCCCCGGCAACGGCAAGAACACTTTCGATCGTTTGCTGAAGCTCCCGAACATTGCCTGGCCACGGATATCGTTCCAACAAATCGATGAATTCCGGCGAAACGCCCTTGTTTTTCAGACCATAGCGGCTGCACAGACGGCTGAGGAAATAGGCGATCAGATCGGTGAGATCATCCAGCCTGTCCCGCAGGGGGGGGAGCTCGATCGTCAGCCCCTGGAGCCGGAAATAGAGGTCATCCCGAAATTCGCCGGCCTTGACCATCTTACGCAGATCCCGATTCGTGGCAGCGATTAACCTGAAATCGCTTGATATTTCATGTTCTCCGCCCACGGCCCGGAAACGATGCTCCTGAAGAACCCGCAGAAGCGCCCGCTGTATTCTCAAAGAGAGCTCCCCCACTTCATCGAGGAACAGAGTCCCTCCGTCCGCCGCCTTGATCAGGCCGTTTCGTTTTCTCTCCGCCCCGGTAAAGGCCCCTTTTTCGTGCCCGAAGAGAACGCTTTCCACGAGGGTTTCCGTCATGGCGCCACAGTCAACGACAATGAATTCCCGATCGCAACGGATGCTGTTGCGGTAGATGGCCGAGGCAACGATCTCTTTGCCCGTGCCCGTTTCCCCTGTAATGAGCACGCTGGCTTCACTGTTTGCACATTCCGCAAGCGTTGTGATGCATCTCTTCATCGGCGCGCTCTCGCCGATAATCCCGTCCCGGTTCAACAGCCTTGCCCGGACCGGGGTCATTTTGGCCTTGCGAAATTCGAGGGCCCTCAGGAAGGGCAACATCATCTCCTTGAGGGAAGAGGGCTTTTGGATGTAATCCCAGGCCCCGTTTCTCAAGGCCATTTCCGCGCCATCAGGGTCGCCGGCGCCTGTCATGATAATGACCTCCGGCGGATGGGGATTGCTCCGGATTCCGGGCAGGAGATTCAGCCCGTTTCCGTCCGGCAGCCGCACATCGAGAAAAACCACATCCAGATCGGCCAACGCCATCCGCGTTTTTCCCTCCTCCAGGGTATGCGCCTTCTGCGCCTCATGCCCCAGGAACGTGATCTCATCGATCAGAACCCGGCAGAACATCTTATCGTCGTCAATGATGAGCACTTTCGCCATGAGCTTATCCTGTTCTTCCAAAGGATACGTTTCAGAGGAGGCGCCTAAGCTTCGCGCTGTTTTCCCCCCATCAACAATCCACATGATTCTTTCGCTCCCGGTTTTGATTTGAACCCTTTGAGTGCCTTCCCGCGCTCCTTCCTGAAATCACGGGCAGATAAACCGTGAAAACAGACCCCTTGCCGACCTCGCTCTCCACGGTAACGGCGCCTCTGTGACGCTTCACAATCCCGTAGGCCACAGACAGCCCCAGCCCCGTTCCACCCGTCTCCTTTCGGGTGGTGAAGTAAGGATCGAAGATCCTGCTCATGGTTTCGGCCGGAATTCCTTGTCCCGTATCCGAAATAACCAACTGGGCAAATATCCCCTCTTCCAGATCGGGATGGGGCAGCAGGTGTTGGGGGAATTCGACCCTGTTGAGGGAAACGACAATCTCTCCGGGGGAATGGCCAAGGGCCTGGACCGCGTTTGTCAGGAGGTTCACGAACATTTGACGGATCTGCGCGGCATTGGCAAGGATATCCGCTGTTTTCCAGTGAATCTCCTTTTTCAGACCGGCGCCCTTCGGCAGTATTGCCTCTACAAGGGGCATGACTTCTTCCAGAAGCTTGTGGAGTCGGCAAACGTTCCAATTTTCCGTTCCCGAAACGGCAAGGCAGCGGATCTGAGCGATGAGTTCTTTCGCACTGCCGCCTGCATCAAGGATATCTTCAAGATAACCCCGGGCAGGGCTGTTCGGGGGCAGGAAACGGGCGATCACGATTTCTGCAAGACCCAGAATGCCCGACAGAATATTATTGAAATTATGTGCGATCTCATCTGCAAGCACCCCCATGGCCTCCATCTTCCGGCCCTGCGCGAGCTGCGCCTCCAGTCTTTCCTGCTCCCTCTCCGCCCGTATGCGGTCGTCGATATCCCGGAGGATCCCCTCTGCTCTGAGGAACCGGCCCCCCTGATCAAACTGGAAATGGGAATGAGATTCAACCCAACGCGCCTCTCCCCATTTCGTAAATATCCGGAATCTTAATCCTTTGGAATATTTCTCCTGCCGTCTTTGCACCTTGAGATGGTGATTGAGAACCCTTTCCTTGTCCTCCTCATAAACGAACTGAAGAAAAGGGAAGCCCATCACCTCTCTTTCCGTGTAACCATAGCGTTTCAAAGATTCTTCATTCACCATACGAAGATTTCCGTCACTGTCCAGGGAGAAGACGATGTCGGGAATGTTGTTGACGAGGACGCGATATTTCTCCTCGCTGTCCTTCAAAGACTGTTCCGTTCTTTTTTGCCCGGTGATGTCCCGGACATGGCCTTCATAATAAAAGGAAGTCTCGTGAAAAGCATTCATACACGGGCCCGCCTGCTCTGGTTGTCCAGCGCCTCCCGGACTTTCCTGGAAAGTTCCTGCAGATGGAACGGCTTCTGGATGAATCCCCGGCAACCGCGGTTGATGATCATTCTCGCCTCACCCTCCACACTGTAGCCGCTGGCCAGGATTACGGCAACATCCGGATTGATCTCCCGCAGGATGTCGAAAGTCCGCCCGCCGCTGATCCCGGGCATGATCATGTCCATGACGACCAGGTCGATCTCCGCTTTCTTTTCCATATAGATGGCAATGGCTTCCTGACCGCTTCCCGCCGGCAGGACCCGATAGTGGAGCATCTCCAGCATCTCCAGCATGACGGAGATATTGATCTGTTCGTCATCCACCACCAGGATGGTTTCCCGGCCGGTGAAGATTTCCTCTTTCTTCTCCTCGCCGGTCACCGGTTGAGTTTCCGTTGCGGGAAGGTAAATCTTGATCGTCGTCCCTTTTTCCGGTTCGCTGTAGACGTGGATGCCGCCGCCGTGATTTTTAACGATTCCGTAAGCCGAGGCCAAACCGAGACCGCTCCCCATTCCTTTCGGTTTTGTTGTGAAGAAGGGCTCGAAAATCCTCTCCAGGGTTTTCTTGTCTATCCCCACCCCGTCATCCGTCACGGTGATTCGGATGTATCGGCCCTTTGTCACCCCGACCAGCTTAACATCCGTCTCGTCGAAGACGATATTGTCCGTTCGAAGATCCAGATTCCCCCCTCCGGGCATCGCCTGGGAGGAGTTGACGAAGAGATTCAGAAAGACCTGATCCATCTGTCCCTGATCGACATCCACGGTCCAGAGGTCTTCGGCAAAGCTTCTGCAAATGGAGATCTCCTTCCGGGTACGTCCGAACAGGTCCGCACTTTTCCCGAACAGTTCGTTCATGTTGGTCGGCTTCACATCGTATTTCCCGCCCCGGGCGAACCCGAGGAGCTGCTTGGTCAGGTCGGCGCCTCGTCTGATATAGCTTTCCATGTTTTCAAGTTTCATCCGGTAGGGATGATCGGGGTTCATGTCATGGAGAAACATGGAGATGTGTCCCTGCAGCCCCATGAGGATATTGTTGAAGTCATGGGCGATCCCACCGGCCAGCGTGCCGATGGCCTCCATTTTCTGGATCTGGATGAGTTGATTCTGGAGTTTTTTCTTCTCCTCTTCCGACTTCTTCAGGTAGGTGATGCTCGTCGCGATATGGATGATCTTCTGCAGCCGCCCCTCGTCATCGAGGACCGGCGTACAGGAGACGATGAAATGGCCGCCGAGCACCTCCATTTCCATCTCGACAGTCTCTATCTTTCCGGAGATGAGCATCTGCCGCATGGGACATTCGGCCGGCGGATGTTCCGACCCGGGGTCATGGAAAAACTCGTAACAATGTTTCCCGAAGAGCTCCGGCTCCGATTTGCCGAGAATCCGGCAAACCGCCTGATTGGCCTGAATGATCCGGTATTCGGGATCCATAATCACCGCGGGATGGCCGATCGCTTGAAAGATGATCATCCACTCCCGGCGGGATCTTTCTTCCGACCTCCGGAGCGCCTGTTCCGCCCCCTTCCGGTCGGTCATGTCGAGGTCGAATGAAAGCGGCCCGGGCCGTTTCATCGTTTCCGCGATTCCTGGTTCCGGAAGGCTAATCTGACGGTGCAGGCCTTCAATCTCTTTCATGGATCCTCCCTCATGTCCCTTCCTAAGTCACGCTTTTAAGAAAACTTCGCGGTTACACACCGGAGCCGGTGTCCCCTCCCGTTTCAAAAGTCCCTGAAGTCTCCCTTTCCATCCTCGTCGAAGGGGATGAGCGACTTCGACGGGACGCCTCCCGTTTTCCGCACTGTTTTCCGGGAGGAACGATCCCCCCTCAACCCCGCAGGCCCGGGAAGGGCCGGCTTGTACTCCGGCGCGG
>JAPLJY010000142.1 GCA_026388345.1 Deltaproteobacteria bacterium | reverse complement strand
GCGTTCTCCGGTTCGACAACCTGTTCTCCGCCGGCCTCCTGCGGGCGGCCCTCCGCCGTCGCCGGCTGCGGTACCACATCGGCCGCGGGGCCGTTTTCCATAGTTTCCTCTTGCATGATTCCTCTCTTTCGATGGACAGGGGCTGATCTTCCGTAAGCGGCCCTGGACAGACTGTTCAAAAACGCCCACCTGTTGCGTTTCCCTCGTCCTTCGCCGTTCAACGTCGTCCGGGGACACGTTCCGATCCCTTTGGGCTTCCGGAACATGTCCCCGACGTCTCACGGCTCAGAACTTCGGGGGCCTTGCATATGGGCATTTTTGAACAGCCTGCAAAAGAGCCTATTCCAACAGGCTCCTGGGTGAGACACCCTGGCCGGGAGGGATGCAACGCTTTCCTGCACGATTTGGCGACACACATACGCCCAAAAAGGGGATTTGTCAAGGCATTTGCTTTCTAAGTTACCGAATATCTGCAAACTTTTTAATCAGATGGGCCGGGCGCGGGTTGGAAGCGGCAAGTTTCCCTTGAAGTCGTCCTCCCGATTTGCTAAGCGGTGGCACGGATTCCCCGGCATCAGACCCGGCGCTCCCCAGGAGAAATTCATGGACCAGAAAAACCATCCGCCGGCCGCGCTCGCCTGGCTCGTCTGGGGCCTCGGCGCGGCCTTCTTCTTCACCGGTTTCTACCATCGGGTCGCCCCCGCCGTCATGACCGATCAGCTCATGGCCGATTTTCAGATCGGCGCCGCGGGGCTCGGCAACTTCACCGCCTTTTACTTCTACAGCTATTTCCTGATGCAGGTCCCCACGGGCATCCTTGCCGATTACTGGGGCCCTCGCAAACTCCTGACCGCCGGTGCGCTTATCGCCGCCGGCGGGACCCTTCTTTTTGCCTCCGCCACATCGATCGTTCCGGCCAACATGGGACGACTCCTCATCGGCGGGGCGGTCGGGGTCGCCTATGTCGCCATCCTCCGTCTTTCGACACGCTGGTTCGAACCCCGCTTCTACGCTACGTTGGGCGGGCTCACACTCTTCTGCGGCGTCGGCGGCGCCGTATCCGCCGGCGTTCCGCTGCATTTTCTGGTTGCCCGCTTTGGCTGGCGGCCCGTTATGTTTGTCGCGGCGGCCGTTCTCCTCCTCATCGGGGCCGCGATCTGGCTGATCATCCGGGATGATCCTGCCGACCGGGGATACCGAAGCTTCGCCCCTCCGGAGCCGGAGGCGTTTTTTTCACCGGCGACGCTCCGCAACGATCTGGTGATGGTGTTCCGCTACCGGAACACCTGGCTTCTCTCCCTCGTCGGTTGCGGTTTGACGGGACCGGTCCTCACCTTCGCCGGGCTCTGGGGCGTCCCTTTCTTCACGACCCATTACGGGATGCCCGTCGCGGCAAGCTCCGCCATTACCTCGACACTGCTGATCTGTTACGCCGCAGGCGCCATCCTGCAGGGCATCCTGTCCGACCGGATCGGCTTGCGCAAGCCCGTCATGTTCGCCGGTTCGGTCGTGGCATTGCTCTGCTGGATTCCGATCCTCTTCTTCCCCAGGCTCCCCATCTGGCTGCTCGTCTCCATGGTCATTCTCGTCGGCCTGACGAGCGGTTCCGTGACCATGGGCTTCGCCTTCGTGAAGGAATCCGTCCCGTCCCGGTTCGCCGGCACGGTCAGCGGGGTGTACAATATGGGTGCGATTTTCGGGGTCATGATCCTCCAGCCGGCCATCGGCTGGGTGCTGGATCTCTCCTGGCGGGGGACCATCGCCGGCGGCGTCCGAATCTACGACCTGGCCGCCTACCGGTCGGGTTTTGTGCTGATCATCGCCTTCTCGATCCTGTCGGCCCTGTTGATCGGCTTCACCGCGGAGACCCACTGCCGTCAGGCGGGGTTGATGGACCCGGACGGCAATCAAAAAATGTAGTTTACCGTTTACCCGACACATTTCAAAAAAAGCTTGACAGGGATCATGATCCTTGCCAGTATCCGCCACTATAAGAAATTGGTACCAATATTGGTAATGATTTTTCAAGTACTGGAAGGACAGGCGGCATCATGAAATGGACGGCGGACCGGATTGTACTCATCCTTTTCATCGTTCTGGGCGGGGGAGTCATGGCCCAATCGGTCAGGCTTTCCCTGGGCACACTGCATAATCCCGGCCCCGGCTTCCTGCCGTTCTTTTTGGGCCTTTCCATGGTCGTCCTGGCGGGTTTGTCCTATTTGGAACCGCCCCAGAAAGGGACCACGGTTGAAAAGAAGTTTTGGAAAGAGGAGAAGCCGATCCTGTTCATCGCCGGCGGTCTGCTCCTTTACCTTGCCCTGATGAAGGTTCTGGGATTTTACTTGGACACTCTTCTCCTTATT
This sequence comes from Deltaproteobacteria bacterium, assembly GCA_026388345.1. The sequence continues at coordinate 17,162 of JAPLJY010000142.1, read as the reverse complement.
GTTTACCTGATGCGGTGTTTCGGAGAGAGACGATATCGGAGAAGCTTCACGCTGTCCGTGGCCATAGTCGTTGTCGTTTACCTCATTTTTTATAAACTCTTCATCATCCCCTTTCCCGAGGGGATCTTCGGTTTATAAAGGGGCGCGCCTTTCTTATGGATATCTTTCAGGGTATTTTTCAGGGATTTCAACACGCCTTCACTCCGGTCAATCTCTTGGCCTGCTTTTTCGGGGTGCTCGTCGGAACGGCCGTAGGGGTTCTTCCCGGGATCGGTCCTTCAGGCGCCATCGCCCTGCTTGTGCCCATCACGTTTCACATGGACGCCACGTCGGCGGTGATCATGCTGGCGGGAATCTACTACGGAACTATGTATGGAGGGTCGACGACCTCGATCCTGGTGAATGTTCCGGGAGAGGCGGCTTCGGTGATCACGTGCCTCGACGGATACCAGATGGCCCGGCAGGGCCGGGCGGGTCCCGCCCTCGGGATTTCGGCCTTCGCCTCTTTCATCGCCGGAACCCTCGGAGTCATCGGATTGATGTTTCTGGCCCCCCCTTTGGCTCGCGTGGCTTTGGGATTTGGTCCGCCGGAGATCTTTGCGCTGGTCTTTCTGGCTTTTGCGCTGGTGGGCTACCTGGCCCGCGGTTCGATGGCCAGGGCGCTGTTGATGGCGGTTCTTGGACTCCTGCTCGCTTCCATTGGCATCGAGGCCATCTCTTCCCAGGCGCGCTTCACTTTCGGCATTCTCCATCTGGAATCCGGGCTGGACATGGTGCCGCTCATCATGGGGCTTTTCGGACTCAGTGAAATTTTCCTTTCTCTCCATGAGAGAACCGAGGAGGAAGGAAAACCCCACACCCGGACTCCCCGATTCTGGGAACTGCTGCCGAAAGGGGAGGATTGGCGAAAATCCGTTGCGCCCATCTTCCGTGGTTCCCTGATCGGTTTTTTCATCGGAATACTTCCCGGCGGCACGGGTATCGTCTCTTCCTTCTCTTCCTATGCTCTCGAGAAAAAGATTTCCCGGCATCCCGAGAGGTTCGGCAAAGGGGCGATTGAAGGCGTGGCCGGTCCGGAAGCGGCTAACAACGCCGCCGCCCAGGGGGCTTTCATTCCTCTGCTGACCCTGGGGATCCCGGCCAATTCGGCCATGGCCCTGACGCTCGGCGCCCTGATGATTCACGGCGTCGTTCCGGGGCCGCTGCTGATCAAGCAGAATCCCGAGATCTTCTGGGGAGTGGTCGCTTCGATGTACATCGGCAATTTTCTGCTTCTCGTTTTGAATCTGCCCCTGATCGGGATCTGGGTCCGTCTGCTGCGGATATCCAACAAGATCCTTTATCCGTTGATCGTTCTTTTCTGCATCATCGGGGCTTACAGCGTAAACAACAATCTCTTCGATGTGGGCGCCCTGTTTTTCTTCGGCTTCCTGGGCTATGGACTGCGCCGGCTCAATTTCGAACTGGCGCCTCTGATTCTGGGGTTTATCCTCGGACCAATCATGGAGATGAACGCGCGTCAGGCGCTGATCATATCCGAAGGCAGACTGTCCGTCTTTTTTTCCAGCACGACGGCTGCGGTTCTGTTGGGCGTTTCCGCGCTGGTCATGATAACGGCCCTGTACTCGAATGTAAGGAAAGGGAACGTCCCGGGACTAGGGAGCCTGAAGAAGGAATTGGAGGCTTCCCAGGAAAAGGAATAAGGATCGTCCAAAACAACCCAAAAAAGGAGAAGAAAAATGACAACTCGGAAAAAATGGTTTGGATGGGCAGTGGTGTTCTTCATGGTTCTTTCAATGACTGCGGTTCCCGACATGGCTTCGGCCGCGTATCCGGAGAAGGTGATCAACTGGATCATTCCCTGGGCGGCCGGCGGAAGAACCGATGTGGCCGCGCGCATTCTTGCCCCGGCCCTGGAGAAAGAGCTGGGAAAACCGGTCATCGTCGTGAACAAGCCCGGGGCCGGCGGGGTTGTGGGATCCAAGGAAGTCGCTTCCGCCAAGCCGGATGGGTATACGATGATGCTCACCTCGATCTCGCTCATTCTGACCCAGTACACCGCACCGACCCCGACCAATCTGAAGGATTATACCCTGGCCTGCCAACTGCTGACGAGTCCGGCCTTGCTGACCGTCAACAGCAAGGCGCCCTGGCATGGCGTTCGCGATTTCATCGAGTATGCAAAGGTCAATCCGAACAAGATCAAAAACGGGGCCAGCGGCACGGGCACCAGCGATCATATCTTTGCGGCGGCGTTTCAGCAAAAGGCCGGGATCAAAATGACGCACGTTCCCTATACGGGCGATGCTCCGGCTGTCGCGGCCGTGGTGGGAAAGCATATCGATTCGAATTTTGCCCCCATGCCTTCGGTGAAACAGTTTGTCGATGCGGGGGAATTGAAGATACTGGGCGTCGGCTCCAACAAGAGAAGGGCCCTCTATCCGAATGTTCCCACGTGGAAAGAGCAGGGGCTGGACCTTTCCATTTCGGCCTTCCAGGGAATCTATCTTCCGAAGAATACGCCCAAAGAGATTGTCGCGACTCTGGAAAGGGTTTTTGAAAAGGTCCTCAAGGATCCTGAAATCGTCAGTAAGATCGAGAAGGTGGGGATCGAATTGGAATTTCTCCCCCAGGGTGAATTTACCGCGCTGGTGGAAGAAACGGACAGCACCCTGAAGGTCCTGGTCGACCAACTGGGTTTGAAAGCGAAATAAAAAGGGCTGTTTTTTCAAGAAGCGGAGTGGAATGGTTCCGCCGATCCATAACGGGGGATGTTCAGGAAAGAAAACCCCTCAGGCTTTCTTCCTGAATGTCCCGTCGCATGATCCGTGGCTTCATCTGCGTTCATGCCTGGATTTTTTATGAAACGGTCGGGAGATGGGCCTCAGGCGGAGGGTGTCGATTTCCATGAGCAGGGAGTTATCTGAAGCTTTCTTTCTGGAGCGGCCGATGGTGTCTACATGAAGGATATGGCAAAGCAAAAAGGGGTTCATGGCGCTTCCGTCTCCAAAGCCCCCCCGGATTCCGCTTCACATAAATCCCTCAGGCCGAACGCTCCCCTGCTGGTCAATGAGATCGTCGACAAGATCGAAACCGGGATCCTGTTCGGGGAATTCAAACCACGGGAACATCTGGTTCAGGACCAGCTGGCGGAAAAATACGCGGTGGAGCGCAACGTGATCCGGTCCGCCCTGAAAATGCTCGCGGAAAAGAGCGTCATTGAGCATTTTCCCAACCGGGGTTCGGTCGTCAAAGAATTTACGGCCAAAAACGCCAAGGATCTTTATCGGCTCCGGTTTCTGCTGGAGGGAATGGCCGCGGAGATGGCGGCGACCCGAATGTCGCCTGACGGGATACGGGAACTGAAGTCCCTCAGCGATGAAATGGAGAAAAATCTGGAGAACGATGACCTGCGGGGATTTACCCTGGCGCACGAGAAATTCCACCAGATCATCTTCGAAAGCGCAGATGATTTTTACCTCTCGAAAATGATCCGGGAACTGCGGAGCGCTTCCGCTTCGATCCGCAATTTCTCCTATTCCCGCTATTCCCTGCCGGAAAACAAGGGGAATCTTTTTAATGAACACAAACAGATGATCGCCTGCCTGGCGAACGAGGACGCCCGTAAGATGGGAGAAATCTCCCGAAATCACATTCGGGCCGGGATCAACCACTATTTGAGGAATTTTTTTCCTCAAGAAAAGCTGCTCGATTAAAACATTGGAGGTTCGAAAATGCGTGAAGAATTCATTGAAATCTTAAAGGGCGCGGTGGATATGCATATCCATTCCGCCCCCAGTCTCTTCCCCCGGCTGGTGGACCATGTGGAGGCAGCGGAAGGAGCCAGGAGTTACGGGATGAAAGCCGTCGTCCTCAAGGAGCATCACGGCTATACCTCTGACCGGATGTACTTTGTCCGCAAGCTGGTATCGGGGATCGACGTCTATGGCGGCGTGGTTCTCAACAATGCGGTGGGAGGGATCAATCCCTTCGCCGCGGAAGCCGCGATCGAACTGGGCGCCAAGATCGTCTGGTTCCCGACCTTGTCCGCCAAGAACCATCTGGATCAGATGGGAGGTCCCGCCTTCGGATCTTCCATGCAACAGAAATCCAAGAAGAGGATGGTTGAAAGGCCGATCACGGTTTTGGATGAGAAGGGTCAACTCAAGCCGGAGGTTTACGAGGTCATCGACCTGATCGCCGAGCACGACATCATGCTGGCGACGGGTCACCTTTCCATTCCCGAGGTCCGCCCGCTGGTCAAAGCCGCCAAAGAGAGGGGCGTCAAACGTTTGTACCTGAATCACCCGGAATACATCATCAACGGAACTCTGGAGGAGCAGGTGGAATTGGCCAAAATGGGCGTGTACATCGAACACCTGGCGATCTTCATGTTTGCCATGTGGCCCACCAAGAGCGGGATCGACGGCGTGGTGCAGATGATCAAGGCCGTAGGTCCGGAAAGAACGGTGCTGGCCACGGATCTGGGCCAGGTGCACAATCCTCCGCCCCATGAAGGCATGCGGATATTCCTGCAGGTCCTCCTGGAAAAAGGCATCCCGAAGGAACATCTGAAAATCATGGTGCAGGACAATCCGTCTTACCTGCTCAACATATAGATTCTCCGACCTGAATCCGACGGCCCTGATGTTCAGGGTCGTCGGCGGTCGCATCGGGAGCGGCCAAGTTCCGCGGCGCAATTTTCTGTGTTGTCAACGCTCCCCTCTTTGTCGTGAACCAGTTACGTGCTGCTGACAGCCGGAAAAAGATCCCTTGCGGTTTTCAACGCGCCGGATTAAGGTTCCTTCCGGATGGTTATCCTCATTCCCATCACAAAAATGTACAGGCAGTACGATGATGAGCCCGTCGTTACGGAGACGCAGTTCCATAAAAACGCCATCGAGAAGAGGCTCCGGGAATGCATCGATTAGCGCTGCGGCGCCAAAACCCGGCGGCACATCCACAAAAAGGTGTAAGGAAGACGAGACACCATGCCCATCTATGAATTCTACTGCGAACACTGCAATACCGTTTTCAGTTTTTTCTCCCGCGGCGTGAACACGGCGCGGATCCCCGGCTGCCCGGTATGCCGGCGCCCGCTGAAACGGCAGATGTCGATCTTCGCCAAGGTCTCCCGGGGAAAAGAGGAACCGGCCGGCGACGACATGCCTCCCGTCGATGAGGCGAAAATGGAGAAGGCAATGGCAATGCTTGCCGAGGAGGCGGAGAAGCTCAACGAGGACGACCCGCGTCAGGCCGCGCAATTGATGCGGAAACTGACGGACGCGACCGGCCTCTCCCTCGGTTCCGGCATGGAAGAGGCGCTCCATCGCCTGGAGAGGGGTGAGGACCCCGACCGGATCGAAGAAGAGATGGGCGACCTGCTTGAGGGGGAGGAGCCCTTTCTCAGCGGGGGAAAGGGGAACAGGGGGAGCCGAAAGCCGAAGCCCCGCGTGGACGAAACCCTCTACGACCTGTGATTAAATCTTCAGGTCTTGGGTCTTGAATTCGGCGAGCACCTGCTACGATCTTGCTTACGGTTGAATAATGGTAAAGCCCCCCGACCGATTCCGGCGTCGAATGCCTTTTTCATCTGAGTCAACCTCCTCTAAGAATTGAACAACAAGTAACAGAGTCAGGCACATCTGTTAACTTATTATTTAATAAAATATTGTTGATGGGTATATACTTCTAAGCTATGTATACATAGAATCAAATTACTGTATTTCGTTAATAGCCATATACGAATTCAATACATTAAAAAAATGTCTTGACATCTTTGCATACACTGGATATTTATACTCATCCCAAAGGAATGAAGTGTGATGAACGGCTATATCCGAAAAGACCCTGCCATGAGCCTTAGTCGTCTTGCAGGATAAAATCGAGAAGCGCAAGCAGGAGGCGGCAAAACTCGGATCGGACGGGGTCGAAGCAAATCAAATACCTCAGGAGATCCATTTGAAATTTGAGGAGCGGGGATGCCCTTTTCAATGGATAAGAAAGAAAGATTCAAGAACCTGGTCAGAGATATCCGCCTGACTGTGTTGAAGATGATCTATAAGGCGGGTTCCGGACATCCAGGCGGTTCGCTCTCCGCCGTGGAGATCATTGCTACGCTCTATTTTGATAAGATGAAGGTGGATCCAATGAATCCGCATTGGGAAGACCGGGACCGCTTCATTGCTTCAAAAGGTCACTGCGCCCCAACCCTTTATGCCGTTCTGGCCGAAAAGGGCTTTTTCCCAAAGTCTGAATTGAGCACCCTCCGCCGGCTGGACAGCATCCTCCAGGGACACCCCGATATGTTGAAGACCCCAGGTGTAGATATGTCAACCGGGTCTCTGGGACACGGTCCTTCTGTCGGGATCGGAATGGCGCTGGCAGGTCGGCTCTCCAAAAAAGAGTATTACGTCTATGTCCTAATCGGATGCGGCGAGTTGAACGAAGGTCAAATCTGGGAGGCAGCCATGTCTGCGGTAAAGTTTAAGCTCGACCATCTCGTTCTTCTGCTCGATTACAACCGGTATCAACTCGATGGCGCCATGGATGACATCATGCCCCTCGGAAATGTGATGGCCAAGTGGAAGTCCTTTGGGTGGAATGTAATCGAGATCAACGGTCATGAGCCTGAAGAAATTTCTGACGGAATCGACAAAGCCCAAACAGTGAAAGATATTCCTTCGATCCTGATCGCTCATACCGTGAAAGGGAAAGGGGTCTCATTCATGGAGAACACCCATATATGGCACGGAAGGAAGATCTCCGATGAAGAGTATGTGAAAGCGGTTCAAGAGGTGAACGGGGGTTTTCATGGCTAAGATGGTTGCGATCAGAGACAGCTTCGGTGAGGCACTGGTCGAGTTGGGAAGGGAAAATCCCGATGTGGTTGTTCTCGATGCGGACATCTCTGCATCAACAAAAACGGTCCTTTTTGGAAAGGCATTCCCGGACCGGTTCTTCAACTTTGGTATTGCCGAGGCGAACATGATGGATGCGGCGGCCGGTTTTGCAGCCGCCGGGAAAATACCCTTTGCCAGTACCTTCGGTTTCTTAGCCACCCTGAAAGCAGGGGAACAGTTAAGGAGCTCGATCGCTTATCCAAAGCTGAATGTGAAGGTGTGTGGGGGATATGGAGGGCTTTCCGACTCTTATGATGGCGTCTCCCACCACTCCATCTACGATCTGGCCATCATGAGAGCAACGCCGAATATGACCGTGATTGTCGCTTCGGATGATATCCTCACCCGAAAGGCGGTAAAGGTCATTGCCGGGTGGAAGGGGCCGGTCTATCTCAGATTATCTCGGAATGAAGTTCCCGTCCTGGATAATGAGAACCGGAATTTTGAGGTTGGGAAGGGTATCCTTTTGAGGGAAGGAACGGATGTGACCATAATGGTCACGGGAATACTGGTATCGAAGGCCCTTGAAGCAGCGGACGAATTGAAGAGGGAAGGGATCGCTGCCCGGGTGATTGAAATTCACACCCTGAAGCCGCTGGATGAAGAGATCGTCGTCAAGGCAGCGCAAGAGACAAAGGGGATTGTGACGGTCGAGGAACACACCGTCATCGGAGGGTTGGGATCGGCCGTGGCAGAGTGCCTGGTCAAACACCATCCGGCGAGGGTCGAGATGGTAGGCATCCGGGACACGTTCGCAGAATCAGGGCCATATGACGCGCTTCTTGAAAAATATATCCTGACCAATCATGCGATTCAACGAAGTTGCAGAAAATTGCTCGATCAATAAGGCCTGATTCACGGACCAGGGAAGCAGCAAAGGAGTAACGATATGGCCAAAACCGCCACCAAGCCCGGAAAGTTAGACTCTGGGAAGACAAGAAACTTACAGCAGAAGGCTTATGATGTCATCAAAGGGAAGATCATGAACCGGGAGTTGAAGCCCGGCCGTTACCTCACCGATAGTCAGCTTGCTGCGGAACTGGGCATCAGCCGGACACCGGTGCGGGAAGCCTTCCGCCTCCTGGAGCACGAGGGATTCCTGATCAGCCGCGCGAGAAAGGGCTGGCAAGTTTACTCTCTTGCTCTAAAGGACATCCATGAAATCTTCGATATCAAGGAAACGCTGGAAAGCCTGATGGCCAGGAAGGCGGCAGCGTGTAAGGATGCGAAAAAGAGAGCGCAATTGAAAAGCGCCATGGACCGTATGAAGAAGGCCGCGCTGGCCAACAATCATGAAGCTTGGAGAGAGGCGGACGTCAAACTTCATGACATTCTTTTTGGGATGTCCGGAAATGAGCGTGCCTCACGGGCCATCAGAGAACTCAATGAACAATGGTACCGGGTCCGTCTCGGCTTGGTTGCCATGCAGGGTCGCGTTGAGCGTTCCAATGGGGAGCATGAAGCGGTTATCGAAAAGATTCTGTCCGGGGATGAAGACGGGGCAGAACGCTGCATGCGAGACCACCTTCATAATCTTCGCGAGGAGCTGGAGCATCTGCTGGTGAACATGGTCCTGCCTTTTGTGGAAAACGGAATTTAGACCTGGCGCAGGAGTGATTGATAAAGGATGAGACACTCTGGATCAGGCGCATGGCGTCTGATGGAGACGCCCTCCATTACCACCGGGAGGCCGGCAATCATGAGCGATGTCTTATCCATTCATCGATAACAGGAGGAGAAAAATGAAACACACCGGACCGTGCCTCTTTTGTAACCGCCATGGTTCTCTGCTTCGGAACTCAAGCGTTGGCCCAAACAACGGCATGGAAGAATCAATGGCGGTGACACAAATCTGAGTATCCGTCGTGCTGTAGCTAAGGTGTAAAATTAAATCAGAGCAAGGAGGGCTATTGAGTATGAAAAAATTGTTGAAAGCAGTAGTTATGGTTATGATGGTTGTTCCTTTCATTGCTGGATTATCATCCGCCTCTGCAGCCACCACGCTGCGCTTCGGCCACGCCAACAACAATGGCGAGCTTGCCACCGACCTGTTTCAGGAGTTCGCCGACAAGGTCACCCAACGCACCAAGGGTGAGGTCACGATCAAGGTATATCCTGCCGAACAGCTTGGCAAGGAAAACGACCTGAATCAGCAGGTCAAGTCCGGCGCGCTCGACATCTCGGCCCCTTCCATGCCGTCTCTGTCCAGTCTGCTGCCCGCTCTTGAGATCGCCAGCGCCCCCTTCCTCTGGACCGACTGGGCGCAGGCCGAAAAGGTCATCACCGGTCCCGCCTTTCAGCCGATATTCGATGAACTGCGCGACAAGCATAACATACTGATGCTGTCGAAGATCTGGTACTGGGGCTGGCGCAATCTGACCACCGGCACCCGAGCCGTCACCCGCCCCGAAGACATGGCCGGCTTGAAAATCCGCGTACCGGAATCGCCTGTCTGGGTCGAGATGATCCGCGCCATGGGTGCCGCACCGACGCCGATCCCGTTCGGTGAGGTCTACACCGCGCTTCAGCAGAAGACGGTGGACGGCCAGGAAAACCCGATTCCGACGATCTACTCGCGCAAGTTCTATGAAGTGCAGGCGCACCTGACGATGACGCGCCACATGCTCCAGAACAATACGATGATCATCAACAAGCGCTCGTTCGAAAAGCTGTCGCCCGAATTTCAGAAGCTGCTGCTGGAGGAGGCCGCGGCGGTGTCCGTGAAGAATTCGAAAGGGCAGCAGGAACGTGAAGGGAGCATGCTGGAAGAAATCCGCAAGACCGGCAAGACCGCCATCGTCGACAATCCTGATCGCGCCGCCTTCGCCGCCAAAATGGGGCCTGCGATGAAGAAGCTGGAGTCGCGCTGGGGCGCGGAGAACCTGAAGCGCGTGCTTGACGCCGTCGAGGCAGCAAAAAAGTAGCAGACCGCACAGCACCACTACACAACTTCAGGAAGCGCTGAATGAACATAAAATGGTCGTTCCGGCGAAAGTGACCGAAGGGAATGCGGGGCCCGGAATCCAAGGTGCGCTAATGGATTCCGGGCCTGACCCGGAATGACGGGTTCAAAACAACTCTTCTGCTTTACGTACACCATTTTTCTGGAGACACCCATGGGTAACTTTCGCAAGATCTTTGGCAGGGTCGATGATGCCATAGCCGCCGTCGAGGACGTTCTCATCACCATATGCCACGGTCTGATCGTCTTGTTGGTAGTGCTCGCGGTGGTGATGCGCTACGTTTTCAATGATCCGTTGATCTGGGGTGAGGAACTGATCGTCGCCCTCCTGACCTGGATGGTATTCCTGGGTGCAGCGGCAGCGGTCCGTTCGCAGATGCATATCCGCATCGACGTGATGGCACCGGTTTTTCGCATGCCGAAATTCATCTGGCTGAACACGCTGACGTTGATCATCGGGATCGTGATCCTCGTAACGATGATCTGGGCCTGCTATGAACAGGTGCTCCAGGAACTGGTTGTGGAATCACCGATGATGAATGTCTCCAAGGCGTGGTTCGCCTCGGCGATGCCGGCCGGACTCACGCTGATGCTGATCCATGTGCTCAGGATATGGATGGATCAGGGAGCAGCGCCGGTGTTTCGCGGTGAAACCGAAGTGCTGATCATGAAGGAAGGAGAGGTGAAATGATCGCTCTGTTTATCACCTTTATCCTTCTGCTGGCGATCGGGCTGCCGATTTCCCTGGCCATGCTAGGTTCTTCGCTTCTGGTCATCGGTTGGGACGGCACACCTCTGTCGGTTGTCGCGCAACGCGTCGTGACGGGCGTGCAATCGTTCCCGCTGCTGGCCATTCCTCTGTTCACACTGGCCGGGTCGTTGATGAACGACTCGGGCATCAGCGAACGGCTTTTCGCATTCACGCGTACGTTTGTCGGCCATATCCGAGGCGGCCTGGCGCACACCGCTATCGTGGGCGAATGCTTCCTCTCGGGTATTTCTGGTTCGTCAGTCGCCGATTGTGCAGTTATGTCGAGGGTGTTCGTGCCGGCACTCACCAAGGCCGGCTATGGATCCGGCTTAAGCGCCGCGCTCGTCGCCGCCTCTGCCACGCTGGGTCCGATCATTCCGCCGTCAATCCTGATGGTGATCTATGCATGGCAAGCCAACATCTCGCTCGGCAGCCTGTTTTGGGCCGGCGTATTACCCGGCCTGGTCATGGCCCTGGCGATGATGCTGCTGACGGCCTACTATGCGTGCAAACGCCAGTTCCCGAAGGATCAGCCGTTTGCCTGGAGCCGTTTCAAGACAGCGTTCCGCGAAGCGGCCTGGGCATTGTTCATGCCGGTGCTGGTTCTGGGCGGCTTCGGAATGGGCGTGTGTACTGCTACCGAGATCGCCGGCATCGCCGTGGCGTACTCACTGATCGTCGGCATGTTCGTCTACCGAACGCTAACGTGGCCCCAAATACCAAAGCTCCTGCTGCAGACCGCCAAGGAGACGGCGGTCATCCTGCTGATCGTGGCGGCGGCATCGCCCTTTAGCTGGTTTCTGGGTGTCGAGCAGGCGCCCCAGTTGGTTCTGAAGGTGATCACGCAGGCCACCGACAAAGCCTGGCTTGTCCTGCTCCTGTTGAACGTCGTAATGTTGATTCTTGGCTGTTTCATGGAGACGATCGCGATCATGATCATCCTGGTCCCGATCCTGATCCCGGTATTGGGTCTGTACCACATCGATCTGACCCACTTCGGCATCGTCCTGCTGATTAACCTGACCATCGGCCAGTTGACGCCGCCGGTCGGCGTACTGCTGTTTGTCTCCAGCTCCATTACCAAGGTTCCCTTCGGTATGATCGCCCGCGAAGTGCTCCCGTATATCGCCGTGCTGGTCATCGCCTTGATGGTGCTCACCTACGTCCCATCCATGTCGCTGTGGTTACCGGCGGTGATATACCATTAGCATTCTCCATGATCTGCTGGAGAAAAATTAGAGGAAGAAAATGAAAGCAGGTTTTTTAACAACCATAGGAAAAATAGAAGTTAGAGATATACCGTACCCGGAATTGAAATCGGATCATGAAGTCATGCTGAAAGTAGAAAGAGTCGGGATCTGCGGTTCCGACATCCATTATTTTACAGACGGAAAAATCGGAACGCAAATTGTAAATTTCCCATTCCTGATCGGCCATGAGTTTTCAGGAACGGTGGTTGAGACGGGTAAAAATGTTAAACGACTCCAAAAAGGGGACCGGGTCGCTGTTGACCCAGGTGCCTTCTGCGGCCAATGCGATCGATGCAAAGCCGGCAAATTCAATTTATGCCGCAACCTCATATTCGTAGGCTCACCTCTTTCAATAGACGGCTGCCTTACAGAATATATAGCCGTACCGGAAGAGTCCTGTTTCGCGTCAAAAAGTCTTTCGTTGGATGCACTCTGCCTTATCGAGCCGCTTTCGATTGCAGTATATTCTTTAAAATATGCCTTTCCATTAGATGGAAAGAATATCGGCATTCTTGGGCTCGGTCCCATAGGATTATCCGTTCTGATTTCAGCAAGGGCTTACAATTCCGGTAATATTTATGTTACGGATAAAATAGATTCCCGCTGTAAATTATCAGAAAATCATGGAGCGACATGGACCGGAAATCCTTTGAGGGATGACATCGTCTCTGAAATTGGGAAAAGAGAACCTTTCTTGCTTGATGTTGTTTTTGAATGCTGCGGGCAACAGGAAGCGCTTGATCAGGCAGTGCGACTGATAAAACCAGGAGGGACTCTGGTTCTGGTCGGGATACCTTTAGTCGACAAGATTTCCTTATCATCAGACTTAATCAGAAGACATGAAATTACGATCTTTAATGTCAGACGACAGAATGAAACCATATTAGAGACTATTGAGCTTATTGAAAATGGCAAGATGAAAGTCGATTTTCTTGCAACACATCACTTCCCTTTACATGAAAGTCAGAAGGCATTTGATACAGTAACAAATTATCAAGATGAAGTTATAAAAGCATTAATCATTCCTTAGAGAATTTTATTTTAAGGGAGAACAGGGGCTCACCGTTCATGGAAGGGAACCAAGATCTGGCATTTGCCGGACAGGTTAGCCTATTCGAAGCAGTCCCTCCGGCGTATCGACGAGAAAATCAGGATGGGCGGCGACGAGCCTTTCCCGGCTGTGCCAGCCCCAGGTGACGGCCACCGTCCGGACGCCGGCGGCCCGGGCCTCCACGATGTCCCCCGTCGTATCGCCTATGTAGAAGGTTCTCTCCGGAGGGATGCCGTACTTCGCAAGGGCGTGGTCGATCTTCTCTTTCTTGCTGACGAGGAAATCGGAGCCGAGGATCTCCTCGAAATAGGGATCGAATCCGAAGCGTTCGAGCATCCGGTGGATGGTCTTCGAGCCGTTGGAGGAGATGACCACAAGCAGATGGTCCTTCTTCAGGGATTCGAGTACGGGGAGGAGGCCGTCGAAGGGGCGCATGGCATCGTAGTCGATCCCGGGCATGATCTCCTTCGCCGCCTGGGCGAAGGCGGCAAGATCCACACCCCGGGCGGCCATCGATTCGTAGAAATTGCCCTCGAAAAGCACCAGGTAATCCTCCCGGGTTTTCACAACCGGGGTCCCGATCCGCTCCAGGCAGCGCCTTACCGCCTCTGCATAGAGGTCCAGCGAGTCCGAGAGGACGCCGTCAAAGTCAAACAGAAACAGATCCCTTTCTCTCACAGCGCAATCTCCAGACCGTCATACGCCAAGTCGATCCGTAGCGGCGAAGAAGGGGCATGATTCTTCAGATAGTCGCGGGTGTCGGCGAGAAAACGGTCCAGGACCTCGTCCTCCCAGGTCGGCTCGCTGTGGAAGAGACAGAGACGCTTTACCCCGGCGCGGACGGCGAGTTCGACCCCAAGGAGGTTGCTGGAGTGGCCCCAGTTTTCCTTCGAACCGATGGCATCTGCCAGGGGGTACTGGGCATCGAAAATGAGCAGGTCCGCATCCCGGAAGAGGTCGATAAACAGGTAATGCTCTTCCCCTGTCTCCGCCCTGTGCTCCATATCGGTCGAATAGACGATCTTCTTCCCCTCCCGGACGAAACTGTAACCATAGGACCCCCCAGGATGCTTCTGGCGGAACGTGCGGACGGCGAATCCGGCGATCTCGCACGGCCGGTCCGGATCGAGGGTGTGGAAAACGATCGTCGCCCCCAGCGCGCGAAAGGAAACCGGAAAGAAAGGTGCGGCCTGCTGGCGGTCAAGCGCCTGTTCGATGTCCGCATGGCCGCCGTAGATATGGATCTCCTGGTTGGGAAGATAGGCCGGGGCAAAGAACGGGAAACCCTGGATGTGGTCCCAGTGCAGGTGCGACAGGAAAAGATGGAACACGGCGCACGAACCGGCCTTTCCGGAACGCATAAAGGCGTTGCCGAAATCCCGGATGCCCGTCCCCGAATCGCAGAGAACGTAACCCTCGCCCCCGCCGATTTCGACGCAGGAGGTATTTCCCCCGTACCCCCCCCGGACGGCGAAGGGAAGATCCCTGTCGATAAAGGCCTCGATATCATCATCGGTGGCAAGATCATGGGATCGGGATGCCCGGATGGCCCGGGAGATCTTCTCCCGGATCTGTCGCGCCGTAACCGACGCGGGCAGCGAACCTCGCGTCCCCCAGAAACGAACGTACATAACCCCTCCATAACGGTGGTGTTTTCGTTACCATTCCACCATTCCCGCGAAGGCGGGAATTCATAGTTGGACCGGATGCCGGATCAGGTCCGGCAGGACATATGTTATCGTTCCCACGCCGGAGCGTGGGAACGATGATTCGTTTCTCGGGCGAGACCTACCGCAGGATTTTCCGACCCCGGGCAATGTCGACCATCCTCACCGGCCGCCGCTTCCCGCATCGGGGACCTGCCGCATCACCCGGGGGATGCCGGCCGCAAAGGGGGGCCGAACCAGACCCGCCTCGGTAACGATCGCCGTGATCAGGGCGTTCGGCGTCACGTCGAAGGCGGGATTCCAGACGGCGACCCCCTCCGGTGCCGTCCGGACGCCGCCCAGATGGGTCATCTCGTCCGGGTTTCGCTCCTCGATCGGGATCGCCCCGCCGTCCGGCAGCGCCGGATCGATCGTCGAGAGGGGCGCCGCGACATAGAACGGAATCCCATGCGCCCGCGTAAGGACGGCGAGGGCATAGGTCCCGATCTTGTTCGCCGTGTCGCCGTTTCCGGCGATCCGGTCCGCCCCAACGATGACCAGATCGACCTTTCCCCGCTGCATGAGGAAACCCGCCATATTGTCCGCAATCAGCGTGCAGCGGATTCCCTCCCGCATGAGTTCCCAGGCGGTCAGCCTCGCCCCCTGAAGGACCGGGCGGGTTTCGTCCACATAAACATGGAGCGTCTTGCCCTCCTCCCGGGCCGCGCGGATGACGCCCAGGGCCGTCCCGTAACCGGCGGTGGCGAGCGCCCCGGCGTTGCAGTGGGTCAGTATCCGGGCGCCGTCCGGGATCAGTTCGCGGCCGTTTTGGCCGAGACGGCGGTTGATTGCGATATCCTCCGCGCCGATCCGGTTCGCCTCGGCCATCAGGGACTCCCGGACAGGACGCCATGGGTCATCTTCCGCGCCTTTCTGGGCTTGTCCCGATTCGCAAGCCAGCGCTGCGTCAAAGCGGCGCTTCATCCGTTCAATCGCCCAGAAAAGATTCCGGGCCGTCGGGCGCGTGGCCGCGAACTGCGTGCAGATCCCGTCGAAGGCCCGCCGGAAGGCATCGGGGGAAGAGTCGGGAAGATGGAGGGCGCCCAGCGCGATCCCCATCGCCGCGGCGACGCCGATCGCCGGGGCGCCGCGAATTGTCAGGTCGTTGATCGCCGCGATGACTTTCCGGTAATCGGTGCAGGTCACATACCTTTCCGCAAGTGGCAACGCCCGCTGGTCGATCATCACGACAGCGTCGTCTTGCCAAAAAATCGTGCGGATCGCCTTTTCCATTATCGGTCGCCCGCCAGCATTTCCTTCAGGAGGTCGTTGATGAGCTGGGGATTGGCCTTCCCCTGCGTCGCCTTCATCACCTGGCCGACGAAGAAGCCGAACACCTTTTCTTTTCCGGCCCGGTACTGGGCAACCTGGGTAGGATTTTGCTCGATGACTTCGGCAATCGTTGCGGTCATGGACCCCTCGTCGGTGATCTGGACGAGACCCTTATCCTTGATGATCTTCTCCGGGGAGTCGCCGGTCCGGTACATCGCCTCGACGACCTCCTTGGCCATCTTCCCGCTGATCGTCCCATCCTGAATAAGACGGATCATCCCGGCAAGGGAGGCCGGCGCGATGGGACACTCCCGGATCTCCCTCTTTTCCTCATTCAATAAACGCAGCACGTCGCCCATGACCCAGTTGGCCGAAATCTTCGGCTGCCCGGAGAGTTTGACCACTTCTTCGTAGTAGTCCGCCAGAGCGCGGCTTGCGGTGAGAACCCCCGCATCGTAGGCGGAAATCTGGTAATCCCGGACGAACCTCTCCCGCTTTTCCAGTGGTAGTTCGGGCAGTCCCTTCCGGACCTCGGCGATCCAGGCGTCGTCGATCACGACGGGAACGAGGTCCGGATCGGGGAAGTAGCGATAGTCATGGGCCTCTTCCTTGCCCCGCATGGATTGGGTCACACCCGCCGTATCGTCCCAGAGGCGCGTCTCCTGAACCACCTCGCCGCCGCCATCGAGAACGTACTGCTGGCGCTTGATCTCGTATTCGAGGGCGCGCTGGACGTTCCGGAAGGAGTTCATGTTCTTGAGCTCCGCCCGCGTCCCGAAGGGCTCGGTCCCCCTGGGCCGGAGCGAGACGTTCGCGTCGCAGCGGAAGCTCCCCTCCTCCATGTTTCCGTCGCAGATCCCGAGATAGACGAGGGTCTCATGGAGACGCCGGAGGTAGGCCGCGGCCTCCTCGGCGCTCCGGATGTCCGGGTCGCTGACGATCTCGATGAGCGGCACGCCCGTCCGGTTCAGATCGACCAGGCTCACGGGATTGCGCTCGTCGTGCATCAGCTTTCCCGCGTCCTCCTCCATATGGATCCGCGTGATCCCGATCCGCTTCTTCCCGCTGTTCATTTCCACATCGACCCAGCCGTGCTCGGCGGGCGGTGCGGCGTATTGGGAGATCTGGTACCCCTTGGGAAGATCGGGGTAGAAGTAATTTTTTCGGGCGAAGCTGCACTCGGGGTTGATCCGGCAGTTGGTCGCGAGGGCCATTCGGATCAAGAACTCCACGACCTTCCGGTTGAGCACCGGCAGCACCCCGGGCAT
>JAPLJY010000334.1 GCA_026388345.1 Deltaproteobacteria bacterium | reverse complement strand
CCCGCCGAACCAAACGCTCACCTGGGGGTTCTTCGCCTCTGCCTTGAGTCGGGTCAAGACCTCGCCCGCCGACAGTCGAACCCACTCCACCTTGATGTTGGTATCTTTTGTAAAGGCTTCAACATAGATTTTCGCTTCATTTGGATCCAGGGCTGTGTACAGATGGAGCACATCGGCAGCCTTCGCCGTGGACTGACCGCTCAAAAGTGATAGCAAGATGAATGAAATCGAAAGGACAACACGTAAGCAGTTCACGATTTTTCCCCCTTATGATTTCTTAAAGTCCATGGACCGCCATTGGAATTCCCTTGACCGAACGGCAGGCCGATCCGGCCAACCTGCCCGCAAACGAAGACGATTTCACCTCCTTCACCCGTCTTGGACCCCTGCCCAACCACCCTGAATTTATCTTCCCAAAAGAACGACCGCGCATTCCACACCGGATAACAGAATGGTCAAAAATGACCTAAGACCCTTTTCAGGCGGATGGCCTTCAGTCTGGTCCTTGTTCCGCCGGGCCGGAAATTCCCAAAAATTCTCGAATATGTAGAAAATCAAACTCCTTACATGATCTACAATGAACACCAAATGGCGCATTGAACGTGTATAGAACCCCTGTAAAAAAGTCAACCGGTATTTTGATTAATGGTTTTGCCGAATGATCTTAGATTTTTTGGGGCTGGTTGCCGGTTGCCTGTTGTCCTTGACAGGGTTCTGTTTTTCTTCTATGCTTCCGCCGCATTCATCATGGTCGATTGAATATTATAACAAGGGGAAAATCATGAATCTTCTGGAAGAGAAGCTTGCTCAGTTCGATCCCACGGTGGATGGGATCATCCGCGACGAGATGCGGCGCAATGAAGAGACCATCAACCTTATCGCCTCGGAAAACTATCCGCCCAAATCCCTGATGAAGGCGATCAGCTCCATGCTTTCGGGCATCTATAGCGAGGGCTATCCCGGCGAGCGGTGGTACCGTGGGCTGGAGAACATCGACCGACTGGAATCGCTGGCCATCGGGAGGGCAAAAATCGTCTTCGGCGCCGAACATGCCAATGTGCAGGCCCTTTCGGGCAGCGCCGCCAATATCGCCGCCTACCTCTCCCTGCTGAAGCTGGGCGACCGCATCCTGAGCATGGAGATCGATGCGGGCGGACACCTGAGCCACGGCGCCCGGGCCAATGTGGTATCCCGGATGTTCGACGTGGTTCAATACGGCGTCGATCCTAAGACGGGCCTCCTGGATTACGAGGCGATCCGCAGGCAGGCGCTGGAGACCAGGCCCCGTCTCATCGTCTGCGGGGCCAGCGCCTATCCCCGGATCATCGACTTCGCCCGTTTCGGACAAATCGCCCGGGAGGCGGGCGCCTTTCTGATGGCGGACATTTCGCACATCGCCGGGATGGTTGTGACCGGCGAGCATCCGACCCCCGTGCCCCATTGCGATATCGTCACCACCACCACCCACAAGACCCTGCGGATGACCCGCGGGGCCATCATTTTGTGCAAGGCGGAACACGCCGACAAGGTGGATCGCGCCGTTTTCCCCATGCTGCAGGGCGGCCCCCACCAGGCCAATATCTCCGCCATCGCGGTTGGGCTGAAGCATCTGGGCACCCCGGAATACCGGCAGTACATCCGGGAGGTAGTCCAAAACGCGAAGGCGCTGTCGGAATCCCTGCGCGAGCAGGGGGCGGAGATCGTGACCGGCGGGACGGACAACCATCTTCTGCTGCTGGACCTGGCGAAATGGAACATCGACGGGGAAACGGCCTCGGTCCTGTTAGAGGAGGCACATCTTGTCGTGAACAAGAACAAGATCCCGGGCGATCGCGGCACGGCGAAGAAACCCTCCGGCATCCGTCTGGGCACCCCCGCCATGACCAGCCGGGGCATGGGACCGGAGGAGGTGCGGTGCATCGCCCAATGGGTGGTGGAGGTCGTCACGCATCCGGAGGATCAAACGCTCCGGAACAGGGTGAAAGAGGAGGTCATCGCCCTGTGCCGTCGATTCCCCATTTACCGGATGACTTATTAGACGATTTCCAATCAGGAGAGGGATGATGAAAAAAACGATCATGGCGGCGCTCCTGGTGCTCCTGACGGTCGTGTGGCTTTCGGCCTGCACGACCTACGAGCGTCAGGTGGTGCCCTTCAAGATGCCTGCCGCCTATCCGAACGCCACGCCCGTGGCGGACGCGACGATTGCCGCCAAGGCCTACGACAACCCGGAGGAGGCGACCGCAGCCTTCGGTTTCGACATCCGCGGCGCGGGGATCTTCCCCGTCCAGGTGATCTTCGACAATACCGGGAACCATCCGCTGGAGGTCCTGACGGACAAGACGCTCCTCGTCGATGAGGAGAACAACCTCTGGCCGATCCTCGATGAACGGATGGCCTATGACCGCCTGTCGAAGAAGACCGAACTGGGAAAGGTGCTGCCGGAGGCCGCGAAGGGCGGATTCCTGGCCGGCGCGGCCGGTGCGGTCATCGGTGCGGCCATCGGGATCGTGACGGGCCAGAACGTGGCCGCCGCCGCCGGAAAGGGCGCGGCCGTCGGGGCCGCGGCCGGGATCACCATGGGCGGGGCCAGGGGGTTGAGCGAATCGGACGTCCGGTATCAGATTCAGGAGGATCTCCAGAACCGCTCCCTTCAGAAGCGAGCGGTCGCCCCGCATGAGGTGGCCCACGGTTTCATCTTCTACCCGGGCGAGGCCAAGAAGGCGAAGGAGCTGCGGATCAGCATCCGGGCGGTCGATACGAAGCAGGTCTATCCACTGATCCTGAAATTCTAATGGGTCCCGGGTGTCCAGCTTCGCACGCAAAAGGGCCGCCGTTTCCGGAGGCCTTTTTGCGTGCGAAGCCCCTGCTGCTTCCGTATCGGCGCAAGATCAAGGGGAAGCTGTTTTCCGCCCGGATCGAAAAAGAAGTTCTCACCGCAGGTCGGTCAATCGTCAAGAGACAAAGGAGGGAACGGGTCATGGATGCAAAGCCAATTCAAGCGATCGGGATCCTGGGAACCGGCACGATCGGTTCGAGCTGGGCGACCTTCTTTGCTACGCAGGGGATGAAGGTTCGGATGCACGATATCGATCCGGACACCGTGGAGCGGGGGATCGGCAAGGCGTACACAAATCTGGAGGCGCTCGTTCAGTACGGTCTCGTGGAGAAGGGGCGCCTCGCGTCCCTGAAAGAAAACATCACCCCCGCGGGGAGCATGGCGTCGCTTCTGGAGGGGACCGATTACGTCCAGGAGTCGGTGGTGGAAACCTACGAGGTCAAGGGAAAGGTGTATGCCGAGTTGGACCGCCTCTCCTCCCCGCAGACAATCCTCGCAAGCTCTTCGTCGGGGCTCTTGATGTCGGAGATCCAGAAACACGCCGCCCTTCCCGGACGCTGCCTCATCGCCCACCCCTTCAATCCACCGCACCTGGTGCCGCTGGTGGAACTCGTTCCCGGTCAGAAAACGGACCCGGCCGTCATGGAGAGGGTCAAGCGATTTTTCGAGGGTCTGGGCAAGATCCCCGTCGTTCTGAAG
>JAPLJY010000292.1 GCA_026388345.1 Deltaproteobacteria bacterium | reverse complement strand
CAAACCAGCGAAAAATCACCCCTGGAACAAGAGCTGGAAAGACTGGATGCCCTCCCGACAACGGAGGATATCTGCCTATTGACCAAATAGGACATTTCTACTTTGCTAGGAATAGGACATTTCTACTTTGGCTTGACACGGGTTCGATTCACCTTGACAATTGACATCTAATCCATTAGCCTTCCACCGTATCGTAACATGGGAGAGACGAATCATGATCGGTGTACTGATCACCACTCACGGCAACCTGGGGAACGAACTGATCAAGGCGGCGGAGTTGATCCGGGGCAGCCTGAAGGGTGTCATTCACGTTTCGGTCGAACCGAACAAGGGTGTCGAGGATTTGAAGAAGGAGATCAGCACGGCGATCCGGAAGCTGGATCAGGGACGCGGAGTCTTGATTCTGACCGATCTCTTCGGCGGGACGCCGTCCAATATTTCCCTTTCCTTTATGAAGGAGGGGAAGGTGGAGGTGATCACCGGTGTCAATCTCCCGATGCTGCTGAAGCTGCCCGACATCCGTGAGGGAATGACCTTGAAGGAGTTTGCGCAATACATTAAGGATTACGGAATCAAGAACATCTCCCTGGCCAGTGAGATTCTGAGCAAGAAAGTCATCGGATAGGCCATTGCAACCTTCATTGGATATAGCCCTCGTACGGGTCGACAATCGGCTGATCCACGGACAGATTCTGGAAGCCTGGATCCCTTTTCTCAGGGCGTCCTGCATTGTCGTTGTGGATGATCAGGTGGTCTCCGATTTCTTCCGCGAGACGGTGATCCGGATGGCGGTTCCAAGCGGTGTCAAGGTCATTGTCTGCGGTGTCGCTGAATTAGCGGAGACTTACCAATTCAACCGGGGCAAAGGTCCGAAGACCATCGTTCTGTTCCGCAAGATCTCCGATGCATGGACGGCCCACCGTCTCGGATTCCTTTTCGATCAGTTGAATATCGGCAACATCTACAACGAGGAGTGCAAACTGTGCTGCACCCCCGCCGTCCTTCTGAGCGACGCCGATATCCATGACATCAACAGCCTCCGGGATGCCGGAGTGAAGATCGAATTGCGGCGCGTCCCCCGGGAAAAACCGATCGATCTATTTGAAGTCGTCCGGAACATGCCATCTTGATACACGGATAAGACGGTCGGCTCCCGGTCGTAATCCCTGTTTGAACGGCTCAGGCGGATCCTATGATCATGAATGTTCTGATCGTATCCATTGTCGGCGGGATTCTCTGCCTGGATCGCATTTTCGTACAGGCCCTGGTCTCCCGGCCGATCGTGGCGGCCCCCGTGATCGGTCTGATCCTGGGTGATCCGTATACGGGTCTCATCGCCGGCGCGTTCATCGAACTCTTTTGGATCGATCGCCTTCCGATCGGCACCTACATCCCTCCCAACGATACCATCGCCGCCGTGCTGATCGCCGCCGGCGCCATCGAGAGCGGACGAATCCTGGGGCAACTGCCGCAGGGCCTGATTGCACTGGCCGTACTCATTTTTATCCCGCTTGCCATTCTTGCGCAAAAGATGGAACTGCGGGTCGTCCGGGGCAATGAGAAACTGGCCAGAGATGCCTTGAACGACGCCGCCCATGGCGATATCCGTTCCATTTCGAGGAATCATCTCCGTGCGGCGCTGAGGGGCTGGCTTCTTCCGACAGTGATGATCCTGATCGCCCTTCCGCTTGGCGTGGGCGCGATGACCTGGGTCTATCCCCGTCTTGCACCCTGGACCATCCGGAGTCTGAACCTGGTATACGGCATGCTTCCGCTGATCGGCGCCGCGGTCGCATTCAACACCATCCGTCTGCGCGGCGCGCTACCGATTTTTTGCGTGGTGTTCCTGATGACGACCGTAATACTGCAATATATCCGGAATTGAGTCGGTATGGACCATGGCGGCCTGTGCATCGGTGAATTTGAAGAAGGGGATTTGGCAGAAATCCTGGAGATCGAAAGGGATTCTTTCCCGACCCCCTGGTCGCCGGGACTTTTCCGCAGCGAAACGGCTAATTCCATCTCGCGGATGCTTGTCGGAAAGACAGCACAGGCGCAGGAGAGAGCGGTTGTCGGATATGTTGTTTTCTGGCGGGTGGCGGATGAGATTCACCTCCACAATATCGCGGTGCGGAGGGATCTGCGGAAGTGCGGGATCGCCTCCCGGTTGCTGTCCAAAGTGATCCGGGATTGTCGACCGGATGGGGCGCGTTTTGTGACCCTTGAGGTTCGCCGCTCCAACCTCCCGGCGCAGAAATTGTATGAAAGCTTCGGATTTTCGGTAAAAGGCGTCCGTCGCGGCTATTACACGGATACGGGGGAGGATGCCCTGATCATGTCGGCGGATCTGGAAAAGATCCCGTCGGAGGCTTAAACCGCCGCCCGAACAACGTGGAGCCAATCATGAAAACAGCGCACGAACATCCATCCATGGCGACCGGAGAAGTGATCGGGAATCGGGGCGTCGCCCCGGACCACTTTCTGCTCACCCTCAAGCTGGCTCTCTCCTTTGCAACGCCGCAACCGGGGCAATTCGTCATGATCCGCGATCCGGAGCGGGGGGAACCGCTCCTTCCCAGGCCGCTGAGCGTTTACGGATTTCACCGGGAAGGGGATCAGGCGATCCTGGATCTGCTCTATCGTGCGGCGGGTCGGGGGACTTCTCTGTTTTCCCGGATGAAACCCGGCGCTTCCCTAACCGTCCTGGGTCCCCTAGGTCGGGGGTTTACCCTTGAACGCAACGTGCGCAAGGTGATCCTTCTGGCCGGCGGCGTCGGCGTGGCCCCGCTGATCTTTCTGCTTCATGAGGGCTATTTGCGGGATGCCTCTCCGCCAAAGACGGAAATCACGGCCTATGTCGGTGCCCGAACGGCGGAACTGCTGACGGGACTCGACCGGCTGCAGGGTTTCTGCGGCCTCCGGACGGCCACCGACGACGGCAGCGCGGGGTATCACGGCCTCGTCACCGATCTCCTCTGCAGCGATCTTGGCGGTTACGAACCGGAGGATACGTTGATCTATGCCTGCGGACCGGCCGCGATGATCCGGTCTCTCGGGTTCATCGTGAGGAAGCCCGCCATCCGTTGCGAGGTTTCCCTGGAGGAGAGGATGGCCTGCGGCATCGGCGCCTGCCTGGGATGTGCCGTGGCGGTCACGGACGGTAATGGAAAAAGCGCCTACCGGAGGGTCTGCCACGACGGCCCGGTTTTCGATATCCGGGAGATCGCCTTGAATCCTTGCCCGGAAGAACAGGACAAAGGTTATGGAATCGGATAAGAACGGTATTGGCCACGTTGCGCTCGGGGTAAGGATCGGCGGTCTTGCCCTCAAGAATCCCGTCATGACCGCGTCGGGAACCTTCGGCTACGGCGAGGAATTCGCACCGTATTGCGATTTGAACCGCCTGGGGGCGGTTGTGGTCAAGGGGCTTTCCCTTGAGTCTCGGCTGGGAAACCCGGCGCCCCGGATCATGGAAACCCCCTGCGGGATGCTCAACGCCGTCGGGCTTCAGAACATCGGCGTCCGGGCATTCATGGATGATAAATTACCGTATCTGCGGCAGTTCGACGTCGCCGTCATCGCCAACATCTTCGGCGAAACGGTCGACGAGTACCGCCGCATCACGGAAATCCTGAGCGGCGCCGACGGGGTGCACGGCATCGAGGTCAACATCTCCTGTCCGAACGTGAAAAAAGGGGGCATCGCCTTCGGCGCCAATCCCGATGTTGCCGCCGACGTCACGGGAAAGGTCCGGGCCGGGACCGATCTTCCGGTGATCGTGAAGCTGACGCCGAACGTGACCGACATAACCGAGATCGCGCTGGCGGTCGAGGCGGCCGGCGCCGACGCGGTCTCCCTGATCAACACGCTGACGGGGATGTCGGTGGATATCGAACACAGGTGCCCCCACCTGGCGAACATCACCGGCGGGCTTTCCGGACCGGCCGTCAAACCGGTCGCCCTCCGGATGGTCTGGCAAGTCGTTCAATCCGTGAAAATCCCGGTTATCGGTATTGGCGGGATCGCGACCGCAGCCGATGCACTCGAATTCCGCATCACGGGGGCAACGGCCGTCGAAATCGGCACGGCCAATTTCACAAATCCCGCCGTAACGATGGGGATCCTGGACGGAATCGAAGAATTCATGATCCGGCACGGGATCGGCAG
>JAPLJY010000015.1 GCA_026388345.1 Deltaproteobacteria bacterium | reverse complement strand
ACAGCGATTCCATGTTTTCCGGTATCTGGAAGGCTTTTCCCCGGGCCATCTCCTCCGCCCGCCTGCGCAGGGTCTGCCCTGAGCCTTTCGAAGCGGCGCCGGCGCCGTCCGGACCAAATTGCTTTTCTTTTGTCATTGGATTCTCCTCAATCATTATCCTTGACTTTTCCATAAATATGTGCAAAATAAAAAAGTAATGAATATCTTATAAGTAAGGAGGTACGAAAAATGTCCGTTGCTGTGAAAATTACGGAGAAAGGACAGGTCACAATTCCCCGGGAAATCCGGAAGGTCCTGAAAGCCGATCTGATTTCTTTCAGTGTTGTGGACGGCGTTGTGATCCTGCGGCCCCTCAGTGACGTCGGCGGTTCCCTCCAGGCTTATGCCCGGAATGCGGCATCCACCGCGTCTTTCCGGGACCAGAAAGAGGCGGCCTGGGAGGAGGCGATCCGTGAAAAAATCAACCGTTAATTTTCCGGACACGAATGCGATCATACGCTACCTTATCAAGGACGACCTGAATCAATACGCGACTGCCGAAGCCTTTTTCACGCAGGTGTTGAACGGGGCAAAAAAGGCCATCATTCTGGAGGGCGTCCTTGTCGAATGCATTTACATTCTGACGAAGATCTACAAGGTCCCCAGGGAGGAGGCCGCAGTCAGGCTTGCCGATCTGCTGCTCTACAAAGGCATCCAAAACCGGGACCGGGAGGAACTCAGGGCCGCCCTGAACCTTTTTGCTGAAAAGAACCTGGATATCGTGGATTGCATCCTCTGTGCCAAGGCCTGGAAAAACGCCGCCATCCTTTTCACCTTTGACGAGGGTCTGAAAAAAATATGGGAAAGATAATCAGTCCCTTTTAACGGCTTCCCTTTCCGTCGTCGCAATGGCGTAAATCTCGCCGGTCTCTTTGACCAATGCGGTGGCGGTGAGCCACACCTCCACGATCCGGCCGTCTTTGGCGAGCCGCTGGGCGCGGTAGGGTTCGAGAACATCGGCCCGGGCCAGTTGCTGCACCACGGCCAACGCTTCCTTCTGTTGGCTCTCCTGGATCCGGTCGCGGATGTTCATCGCCAGGGCCTCGGCCTCGCTCCAGCCGTACATCCGCTCCGCCGCCGGATTCCAGGCCAGGATGCGGCCCTCCATGTCCTGCACCGTGATGGCATCGTGGGCGTCCAGTACCACCACGGCCAGGCGGCGCTGCGTTATTGCTTCACGCAGCGCCGCCTGCGCCTGCGCCTGCGCCTGCGCCTGCGCCGCTTTCAGCTCGGTGATCTCGGTGAAGGTGAGCACCGCGCCTTCAATGACGTTTTCCAGGGTGCGATAGGGCCGGATGCGCATCAGATACCAATTGCCCGCTTTTGTCTGCACTTCCAGCTCGTTGGGAATCAGGGTGTCCAATACCGCCTGCGTGTCCGTAAGCAGGCTCTCATAGCCTACGAGGTTGGAGACGATGTGGCCCACCGGCCGCCCCACGTCCGTCTGGATCAGGTTGATCAGTTGGGTGGCGGTGGGGGTGAAGCGCCGGATGCGCATTTGCTGGTCCACAAAAACGGTGCCCACGCCCGTGCCGGCCAGGAGGTTGTTCATGTCGTTGTTGGTCCGGGACAGCTCGGTGACATTCTGCTGCAACTCGGAATTGACCGTCCCTAACTCCTCGTTCACCGACTGCAGCTCCTCCTTGGAGGTCTCCAACTCCTCGTTGGTGGACTGCAATTCTTCGTTCACCGACTGCAGTTCCTCGTTGGAGGATTTGATCTCTTCGCTGGAAGTCTCCATCTCCTCGATGGTGGACTGGAGATATTCCTCCTTGTCCCGCAGTTCCTGCTCCAGCGTCGCCACCCGGGCGTCGCTGTC
This sequence comes from Deltaproteobacteria bacterium, assembly GCA_026388345.1. The sequence continues at coordinate 13,041 of JAPLJY010000015.1, read as the reverse complement.
TGCGGCAAGATGGATTACCCCATCGCCTGTCCCCTCGGTCCGCTTGGATCGGACCTTTGCCGCCGGCGCATCCTCAAAGCTGACCAGGAACAGACCGGCGGCGGTTGCCTCCGGCCGGCCCTTCTCCCCAGCCTGCCCCGAGCCTGTCGCAGGATCGAAGGGGCCTGCGGTTAGCTGCCGGACCTTCAGATTGACATTGATGAAATCGCCGTTGGTTTTGACCCGCAGGCCCGGGTAGCGCGCCGTCTCTTTACGGGCCGCCGCTTTGCGCAGGGCCGCGGCCAGCTCCCGCCGCAATCCCTCCCGGGCCATTTTCGTGATGTTCATCCCGGCGTCACCGGGGGCCGGTTCCAGGTATTTCCCCGTCCGGCCGTGGATATAGAGGATATCGCCAAGTGTATTGACGACCACGCTGGCCGGGGTGTATTCGTGGATCAAGGCCTGTTCGGCAAGCTCACGCAGGGGGACTTTGCTCACGTCGCTGCGCTCTGCTTTTGCCGGCCTTGGGGCGGCCCCGTCCGCTGTCAGGGGCGGGATAAACCTTCCCAGCGCCGGGCGGTGCGCGCCCTGGGCCTCTCCTTTGCGCTGATAGAGCTTCCATTTATGGTCCATCGGTTGAAAGAGGTCCAGAAATTCCCCCACCGTCTCGGAGGTTCCCAGGAAGAGGGTGCCTCCGGGGTTCAAGGCATAGTGGAACAGGGGGATCAGCTTCTTCTGCAACTCAGCGCCCATATAGATCATCAGGTTCCGGCAACTGATCAAATCGAGCTTGGAAAAGGGCGGGTCTTTGATCACGTCCTGCTCGGAAAGGACCAGCAGTTCGCGGATGCCTTTCTGGATGCGGTAAATGCCAACCTCCGGGTCATGGGAAAAAAAACGTGCGAGTCTCTCCGGAGTGACGTCGGCGGCGATGCCGGCAGGGTAAACGCCGGCCCGGGCCGCATCGATGGCCCGACTGTCAATGTCCGTGGCGAACACCTGCACCGTGAAGGTCTGTTTCAGCGCCTCCAGACGCTCCTGGAGCAGGATGGCGAGGGAATAGGCCTCCTCGCCGGTGGAGCATCCCGGCGACCAGACACGGATCGTTGCCCCCGCGGGCTTGCCGGCAATGAGCTGCGGGATGACTTTTTCCTCGAGGGCCGTGAAGGCTTCGGGGTCCCGAAAAAAACTGGTGACGCCGATCAGAAGATCGCGAAAGAGGGCCTCCCCTTCGGCCGGATTTTTCTGCAGGTAGCGCACGTACCCGTCCAGCCGGTCGATCTGATGGACGGCCATGCGCCGCTCCACGCGGCGGATCATGGTTTTCTGCTTGTAGAGGGAAAAGTCATGGCCCGTCTGGTCGCGCATGAGGATACAGATCTTTTTCAGGAGGTCTTCCGCCCTGGGGGTCGGGGGAGAGAACGGGCGGGGCCTTTTGCCGAAGGTGTGGGCGACGTAGGCGATGAGCTGGGCAGTCATCTCCGCCGGCGGCAGGACATAGTCCGTAAGGCCCGTGGCGATGGCGCTCCGCGGCATGCCGTTGTACTCCGCGGATTCGGGGTTCTGCGCCATGACCATGCCCCCCTCGCCCTTGATTGCCCGGACGCCCTGCGTGCCGTCGCTGCCGGTGCCGGACAGGACGATGCAGATGGCCCGCTCGCGCTGGTCCAGGGCGAGGGAACGGAAGAAAAAGTCAATGGGCAGACGCATGCCCCGGGGAGAGGTCTGTTCCAGCAAATGCAGGGCGCCGTTCAGGAAGGCCATGTCCCGGTTGGGCGGGATGATGTAGGTGCAGTTGGGTTGGACCGCCATCCCGTCCTCGACCTCGTAAACCTGCATCCGCGTATAGCGTCTTACCAGGTCGGTGAGGATGCTCTTGTGGTCCGGGGCCAGGTGCTGCACGAGCACAAAGGCCATGCCGGGATCAGCATCGGCTGGCATGGCGGAAAAGAACGCCTCGAACGCCGCCAGCCCCCCGGCGGAGGCGCCGATGCCGACGACGGGGAAACCCGCCTGCTCGTGGCTGAATGTGTCCGGCGAGTTATTGGGCGGGTTATTGGGGGCTTGTCCCCCCACGGACATGTCAACTGCTGTCTCAACCGACGCGTCCGGCGGCGCCTCTTCAGACATCGGGATTGCTGGCTTTATGGGCACGGTCTTCTTCTTTTTCATCCGATTCCTCCTGTTCAATGCCGACCGCTTCGTATACCCTTCAGGGCATACCCACGCTGAGTGAAAGCTTTGCGAACACATCGAGTTAGAATTATTGCATACTACCTCACATTATCAGAAAGTCAATATTATTTGGGTGTCGTCTGATCACGAAAAGTTTATAAATTACCAATCGATACATGCGATAGTCACTCTCCGAATTCAACGACCCGTTTCCAAGGTATTAACGGACTTCATTTTTTTCTGCTCATACATCAGCGTGTCGGCCCGGGATATCAGGTCGTCGAGCGAGCAGGGGGCCTTGGGATCATAGACTGTGACGCCGATACTCATAGAGATTTCATAGAGGCGATCCGGCACGGCATTGTGGAGACCGATCTGCTCTGCAAGACGCTTGAGGACGATTTCCGGATTCTCTGCGGCATCGACCGCAAGCACGGCAAATTCGTCGCCCCCCATGCGTGCCATGATATCCGACTCCCGGAAGGTTTGTTTTAAAACATTTGCCGCACTCACGAGCGCCCGGTCCCCTTCCTCATGACCCAAGGTATCATTGATCCGTTTCAGGCCATCGATGTCAATGAACAACAGCGACATCTTTTTGTTGGTTCGGGTCGCCGCTTTGATCTGCTGGTCGGCAAGGGTCATAAAGCCTCGTCGGTTGTACAGTTCGGTCAGAGGGTCCGTAACCGCAAGGATCCGGATCTCCTCCTCCCTTTTTCTATTCTCCGTGACATCGTCGTAGATGGCAACGACTTCGCCGGAAGGTAGCTTGTAGAGATAATTTTCTCTCCATCCTTCGATGCGGCCGTCCTTGTATTGACTGACCGGATGATGCCGGGGAATCCCGTCTTTCCAGACGTTTTGGAGCACCTCGAACAGACCGAATTCTTTAATAGTCGGGAATATCTGCAAAACGGACCTTCCGACCACGTCCGCCTTCGATACCTGGTCGATCTTTTCCGCGGCGCGGTTAAAGTCCGTCAAAAAGAAATCATTGCCTTCGTCTTTTGCCTCGTAAACGGCCACGCCGCTTTTCATTTTGTCGAACAGCTCCCGGAAGCGGCTTTGACTGGCGCTGAGGCTATCGTGAGCATCTTTCAATCGTTTCCCGCCCCAAGCGATCAAGACAACGAAAAAGAGCCAGACGATTCCGTGAATCAGCGATAGACGGTTCCTGCTCGTCTCCAACAGGGCGTAGAAAGGCTTCATGGGGATGGAAACGCTGATCCCGCCCCGGATGTCTCCCACCTTGTAACCCTGCAAGGCGTGGCATTTCAGGCAGGATTCCTCCGTGACAAAGGGGCGCATGAGGCGCATGTGGTCTTCACCGCCGATCTTCTCGATTTCGTAGACCTCTTTTACCCCCTTCTCAAAGGACTGCAGGGCTTCCTTCTCCCACGGATCGGGGCTGTTGCCGGGGCGGATGGGGTTGAGACTTGTGAGGTGTCCGTAGGAGGCGTTGGCCTTTGCCGCCATTTCATTGATCTGACGGGTCATGTAGGCGGGATTCACGAGGGTCAGGGTCTGTCCGGCGGATGTCTTTACATCGCGGTTGGGCACAGACAGGTAGGGGTTTGGCGGCGTTCTTTCGCTGACGGCCACGTAAACCCCGCCCTGGGAGGCGACCCACTGGCGGTAAAGCATATCCTTCTCGAAGGTCAGATTAGCCTGGATCCGGGCGGTCTTGAGAATTTCTTCCGTCTGATGACTTACGTTCCACCACTGGGATGCGGCGGACAGCCCCGTCAAGAGCAGGATGAGGATAATAACATAATGGTTTATCTTGATATCTTTGCGAGCAGCCTTCATAAAAATCTCTCCGTTTAGTTTAGGCTGTGTCTCTTCTCCTGAAAGAGCTTAACGCAGGCGTCCACGGCTTCCGGGTCATAGAGGATACCCCGTTCTTTTGAAATCTCCTCGATCGCCGCCTCAATCCCCAATGTCGCACGGTAGGGCCGGTGGGAGGCCATGGCCTCCACCACATCGGCCACAGCCAGGATGCGGGCCTCGATCAGAATGTCATCCCCTTTCAAATTTCTGGGATAGCCAGTACCATCCATCCGCTCATGGTGCTGATAGACCATCTCCGCCAGGGGCCAGGGGGATTCCACATCCTTCAGCATCTCATACCCCTTCTGGGAGTGTTCCTTAATCAGTCTAAATTCGATTTCCGACAGCTTGGTAGGCTTCGACAATATCTCCGCAGGGATCGATAGTTTTCCGATGTCATGGATGGAACCGGCGACACGAATGCCTTCGATCTTTTCATGAGGAAGTCCCATCTCCGTGGCAATGGCACGGGCAAGATCCGCTGACCGGATCTGGTGACCCGCCGTATAGGGATCTCTGAGCTCCACGGCGGACGCCATCACCTGGATGGTCGCGCCAACTGCCTTCCTGAGACTTTCGAGGGTCCGCTGAAGTTCCTCCTCCGCCCTCTTGCGCTCTGTGACATCACGGGCAATGCCACGAAACCTGGTAGGTTTCTCCCCCGGCTTTACTATAAGAGATACCGATACCTCGATACACTTTTTGGTACCGTCCTTTCTAATCGCCTCCCACTCAAAGCCCTTTGAGGGAATCCCGGTTGCATAGATCTCGTTAAAAGCCTGAAAGACAATCTTTACGTTTTCGGCGTCCGTTAATACTTTGTAGTTCATGCCCGACATTTCTTCTCTGGGGTAACCAAGGATCCGGCAAAGAGAAGAGTTGAAAAATGTGAAATCGCCGGCCCGATCGACTTCAAAGTAGCCGTCTTCGATGTTCTCAAGGATGTTTCGATATTTTTCCTCGGATTCGCGAAGTTCTTCCTCCGCCTGCTTGCGCTCGGTGATGTCGCGAACGAAAGCGAGAACGATTCCTTGACCCATGCGTTGAACCACGCTGGTGTTGATCTCAACGGGTATGAGGCGCCCTTCTTTGCTGATCAGTTCAATCTCGTCCGGGCCGGTGGACTTGCCCTCGATATTGGCCTGGAGCAACTGGGCGGCTTTATTCAGGCTATTTTCTGGCAGGATGTTCAATTCCAAAAAGTTTCTACCGATCAGCTCATTACGCCGGTAACCGATGATCTCTTCACACTTGCGGTTGCCGTAGAGGAAGTTGCCTTCCAGATCGCTCATGTAGACGCCATCCGGGGCATACTCCAGGTAGCTCCTGAACACTTCCTCGCTCGCCCGCAGCGCATCCTCCGCCCGCTTGCGGGCGGTGATGTCATGGTTCGAACCGTAAAAACCCGTCAATTTTCCCTCGCTGTCACGGATGCCCCGAATGTAAGTTACAAGATGCTTTATGGAACCGTCCTTGTGATAATACTCCAATTCCAGGGTCTGAGACCGGTTCGGATCCGCGCCCTTCTCTTTTTCTTGGTCTAATTCCGCCATCAGTGCCTCGAAAGCCAATTTCTGGGAATTGAGGGTCAACTGTTGATCTACTTTTTGAGCTATCCTTTCTTCCGGAGTATACCCCAGCATTCTTTCAATGGACGGACTGACATAGGTGGTCAGCAGGTTGATATCCAAAGTGAATACCACATCAGCCGCGCTCTCTGCGAGAAACCGGTATTTCGATTCGGAATCTCTCAGCGCCTTCTCCGTCCGCTTGCGCTCTGATTCAGCTTGTTCCAATTCCTGGATTCTCTGTTTTAAGGAGGATATTTCTTCGATCAGCTCCGAATTTGTTCTGGATGGATCTTTCATCTGATGCCCTTCCTTAATGACAAACAGTGTCGACTGAAAAGACGAGTAGTGTTAACGATAATAAAATGTACAAGACACGTCATTCTTCCATCTTATAGCCCTTTTCCTTGAAAAGCCTCAGACAGGCAGCCACGACCTCGGGGTCGTACCTGGAGCCGCTATTGGTTGATATTTCTTCCAGGGCCTCATTTAAAGGAAAGGCACTCCTGATACTCCTATGGGTCGTTAAATCTTCCAGGGCTGCGGCAACCGCCAAGATCCGGGCCTCGATGAGGGTCTCTTCTCCTCTTATCCCTTGAGGGAAACCCGATCCGTTATAACACTCCCGATGTTGGAGGATGGTCTTGGCAAGTGGCCAAGGAAATTCGATCTTCTTCAGGGCATCATGTCCGGCTTGAGGGTAGCCTTGATACAGGGTCAATTTGATCCCTTCCAAATGTTCGATGTCCTGAAGAAATTCGATGGGGACCGTCATCAGGCCGATGTCATAAACGGCAGCCGCCAGTTCGATTCCCTGCACCTGAAAATCGGTCAGTCCCATCTCCCGGGCGATCGCAGACGTTAATGCCGATACATGCCGATGGTGACCGGGAGCGTAGGGACCTTTTCGTTCGATCGTTTCGGAGATGACATCAATTGCCCCCTTCAGATTTTTCTCCAACTTGGTATGACTCTCCTGGAGAGCCGTCTCTGCCTGCTTACGCGCCGTGATATCCCCGATGCTCGACAGGATGCTCTTTTCACCTTCGATTGTGAGGATATCCGCGGAGAAAATCCCCGTGATCGCTTCCCCGGATTTTTTCCGGAAACGCAGCTCCATCCCGTGCACTTTGCCGTTTCTGGTCAGGGCGTCGACAACGGCGGCGCGATCTTCATCATGTTCCCAGAGATGCAAGTCCGTTGTATTCTTACCCATAGCCTCAGTACGATCGTACCCCGTGATGGAAAAGAAAGTTTCGTTTACATCTATAATCTTTCCATCGGATGGGCGCGTAATCGTAATCGCATAGGGGGCGGAATGAAAGGCCTTGGCGAATTTCTCCTCCTGGGTTCCGATCTGCATGAGCAGGCGCTTGTTCACCATTAGGACCAAACTGTAGGTCAGCAGGATGAAGAGCACTTGGTAGGAGACCAGCACCAGCGCCTCGAAAAGGCCAGAACGAAAATAATCGGTCTCCAGATGTACCCCGATTAAAAACTGGATGATCCGGACGACACTGGCCAGGCAGTAGAGAAAGTTCACCAGACCAACCCCGAATGTGATCGAACGCAGGCCCGGCTCTACGCGATGCCACATGAGCCAAACGGATTGAAAGCAAATAAGTAACAACGCCACAGCTAAATTGAGATTTCTCGCTGCCAGGCTGGACTGGACAAAGGTGAAATAGCTGTGGACGAAAATGAAAAGGGCCACCAGCAGATAATTGTGGATCTGCGGACCTTTTTTACCCACGAAACGTTCCTGCCCCATGAACCCCAGGATCGCCCCCGCGACGACCAGGGTGTTGGAAAGAACGATGGAGATCCAGTCGGGGATGGCGCCGCGTAAAACGATCAGGATGAGCGCCGACGCCTGGAAGATGAAATCAATTACCAAAAGGGCAATGCCCTTGAAACGGTCCCGGCTCTGCCGCCACAGCAGCACAACAATCCCTACGCAGATGATGTTCGTGACCACATAACCGAATACGAGGGTCCGCATGTCCAAAAAGTTCATATCTGTACCTACGCTTTCGTCAAGATCCGTCGAATCGCACGGACGCGTCTCTGCTCATGCCTCGACCAGGCGGTATCCCTTCTCCCGGAATAGCCGCAGGCATGTTTCCACCACGTCTGGGTCGTAGAAAACGCCCTTGTTCTTCTCGATCTCCTCCAGGGCAGCCTCAATGCCCAGGCCGGCGCGGTAGGGCCGGTGGGACGCCATGGATTCTACGACATCGGCGACGGCCAGGATGCGGGCCTCGATAAGAATTTCATCCCCCTTCAGATTCCTTGGATAGCCCGAACCATCCATCCGCTCATGGTGCTGATAGACCATCTCCGCCAGGGGCCAGGGGGATTCCACATTCCTGAGAATCTCGTACCCTTGTCGGGCGTGTTCTTTAATCAGGGAAAACTCGATATCAGACAGTTTGGTTGGCTTGGACAAAATCTCGGCTGGGATCGATAGTTTTCCGATGTCATGGATGGAACCCGCCATCCGGATGCCGTCGATTTTCTCCTGCGGCAATCCCATCTCGGCGGCAATGTTACGGGCAAGGTTTGCGGACCGGACCTGGTGACCGGCGGTATAGGGGTCTCTGGTTTCCACGGCAGACACCATGACCTGAATGGTCACGCCAACTGCCTTCCTGAGACTCTCGAGGGTTTCCTTCAAGCTATCTTCGGCCTGCTTGCGCTCGGTGATTTCACGGGTTACTCCAAGAATGCCCACTGGTCGCTGACCTTCATCTCTGATAAAGGAAAGCTTCACCTCCGTCCACACGGTGGTCCCATCTTTTCGTCTCATTTCCAGCTGAAGCGTCCAGGATATGGAAATATCTCTATGTTCGGATTTTTCCAGCTCCATGGCCTCGGATACGGTCCTCACGGCCAGATCCCAGGAGGAGGGCGTTATGTCTCAATGGGCGATAGTTTTAACACCTCTTCTGGTTCATATCCTCTGAGGATTTTTACAGAAGGGCTGATATAGGTGTAATTCAGATTCATATCCAAAACGAAAATGACGTCATTGACATTATCGGCCAGCAGGCGGTAATTGTTTTCACTTTCCTTCAAAGCTTTTTCCGCCTGCTGGCGCTCGGTGATGTCCCAGCCCTGGGCAATGTTGGCTATAATGGTCTTGCCGTCCTGAGCATAAATATTCGCTGAATTCCAGAGTACAAGTCGGATCACCCCGTCTTTGCGCCGAATCGGGAGATCCATTGACTCCCAACATTCGCCGATTGAGCTACGTTTGATTTTGTTAAGCGACTCATCGCAGCTCGTTTCCGGAAAGAGGATGAATAATTCTCGACCACTGACCTCTTCAGCGGTGTAGCCCGTGAGACGCTCGAAGGCGTGGTTGAAACGGGTAATCCTGTACTCCGTATCCCAGGTGATGATAGGTGCATTTGCATAGTCGATCAGGTTGTCCAGATAGTTGCGTGTCTCCCGAAGCGCCTCCTCCGACTGCTTGCGCTTGGTGATGTCGCTCAGCACGGCGCGGCAGACGGGCATGCCGTCCGCGTCCTGGGCCACCGTCGCCTCCAGACCTACCCAGACTGGAGCACCGTCCATTTTCACCATTCGCAGTTCGCACGCCTGCGGTTCACCGGACTCAAAGAGCTGTTTGAGGTGCTTGTAGTAGAGGTCCTGGTCTTGTTTGAAAATGAACCGGGTGATCGGCTGCTTGACCAGCGCGCCCCGGGCCACGCCAAGCAAGGTGGCGGCGGTGAGGTTGGCCTCCAGGATCAGCTTCTGCTCGCTGAGAGTGCAATAGCCCACCGGCGCCAGATCGTAAAGGTCGAAATAGCGCGCCCTCGCGGCGTTCAGTTCCGTCTGCGCCCTGCGCAGCTCCTCGTTCTGCATCTCCAGCTCGATCTGATGCACCCGCAGCTCGTGGAGCATCTGCCGCGCCGCCTCGACGGACAGCGATTCAATGTTTTCCGGTATCCGGATGGCTTTTTCCCGGGCGATCCCCTCCGCCCGCTGGCGCAGAGCAACAGCCGGAGTTTGGGATTCACTGCCCGTGTGGCTTGTTTTCATGGCAATCCCTCTTTTCTTCCTATCAAATCCTGCCCCGCCGTGATTCCAGCGATGCACCATACCCCGCCGCATTCCCGTTTTCTTTGTTATTCTTTTTTCCGTTCATGACGCTTCCGCCGCTTCAACCCTCACTCAATCAGACAGACATTGTTCTCAAGGTTTTAACATTGGCTGCTGTCGTGGAAATGCTCTTGAGATTCTTCGCGATATCGAAGCTCACGCACTGGCCTCTTCGTATAGTCTTCGGGTCGTTACTGTGAATGGCGCTGAAGCGAAAAAATACATTTTCACCTTCTTCGGTTCTAATGAACCCGGCGCCTATCTGTGGACTGAACCATTTTATTTTTCCCGTCGGCATGGATTTAATCCTCCCTCCTTTGATAACTTCAGAGATATGATCCTCCGTTGTTTTGGATTCGTCTCATCTTCGCTATTAGGCCCCAGCGGCCAGGGAGGTTTCGATCCGGGCGAGGCGTTCTTCGAGCCTATCCATCGCCTCCGGCAGGGCCTGCTGCCTCTTTGCCCCGGAACAGAAGGCGGGATTGTTCACCCACCAGTCCATCCCCATCTCCTTGGCCTTGTCCACGGAACAGATGACGAGACGGATCTGGATCGTCAGCAACTCGACGTCCACCAGGTTGATCCGGATATCGCCGGCGATCACAATCCCCTTGTCCAGGATCCTTTCGAGAAGATCCGCCAGGTTCGTACTTTCCAAAGAATGTCGGGCGCGTTGTTGGACTGCCATTTTCCTGCCTCCTGCTATAACAATTTTCCCAAAGGTCCCAAATCCAGATTCAAATCTTCGCTTTCGAGACCGAATTCGCGGGCGATCTTCGCGATCTCCTCGGACTGACGCATCAACGTAAAACCGAGACGCTCAATCTCTTCATCCGTAAGGCCTCCTCCGTCAATCCTGCGAATCGCCTGTTTCTCCAGGAGTTCATGGAGGAGCTTGACCACGGTCAGAACAAGCTGGGCCAGACCGTTTTTTTTCTTCTCCGCATCCAGGTTCATGCGCCGGGATGAGGCCCGCTTAGCCCGCGGCGCCATGGTTTTTACGAAATCGCTTAGGACCGGCGACGCCACCTTCTCTAAATAACGTGAGGCGGGAGATGTAAGGCGTGAGGCGTTAAAATCTCCCGACTCCTGACTCCTTACTCCTAACTCCTCACCCGCGTTTATGTTCATAGCACCAGACCCTCCTCGCGCCGGGCCGTTTCAACGGAGGTCAGGATGACCTGCAGGCCCAGGTAAATGAGATCGATATCGGCGACGGAGATCATGACGTCGCCGACAATCACGGCGCCCTTGTTGAGCACCCGGTCCAGGGTCTCGCAAAGGCTGATATGTTCCTTTTCATCCAGTTCATAATCAGACATGTTGCACCTTCGCAACAGAGGTCTTGCGGGGGGGGGAACCCTTTTGCGAGCCTAACGTTCGTTCCATGACAGCGTCCTTACTTTTTCCCTTTTGCTCCCCCTTGTCGGCGGACTGATAAAGAATCCGTCCCAGGGCGTCGAGATTTTCGATCCCCCGGGGATCGCTCTGCCGATACACTACAGGCCGACTGATGCCGGGGAAAGTCAGGGCGAATTTTTCCTGGACAGCGGATTCCCTTTGGAACAGGGAATGGCAGAGGGGATCAGGGCCGTCCGGCGTCGCCATGTTAAAAAACAGGCAGGGGACCGGAATTTCCAGACGCCCGCAGGCGGCGACAAGATCCGTCGTTTCCGCAAAGGACATCTCCGTGAGGATGCTGACCGCGTAGAGGGCCGCCTGAGACGGGTCGCGCAGGATCGCCCGCAGACGTTTCAGATCCTTGGATAGCCTGACCAAGCGCTGGGAGATCCCCGGCAACCGGAAGATCTTCCGGTACTTCAGGAAGAGGCTGAAGAACGCCTTTAACCATCCCTCGATGATCTCCGGCAATTCCAACAGCCTGATCAGATGACCCGTCGGCGCCGCGTCGAGGACCAGGAGGTCGTAGCCCTTCGGGGTCAGGAAATCCATCACCGCCGCCAGGGCCATCAACTCATCGATCCCCGGGGGCGACAGGTCCATGATCCGTTCCATGACTTCACGATCAAACGTCAGATCGAGGTTCGGCATCAACTGGGTGAGAAATTGCGCAAGCTCCTTCCGGTATTGATTTTTCAGGGCGACGAAATCGGCGGTAGCGTCCATTTCCATAGCCCATAGCCCCGGCGCCGCTTGCACCGGCTCGGGTCCGAGGGGCATGTTCAGACAATCGGCAAGGGAATGGGCGGGATCGGCTGAAAAAAGCAGTATCCGTTTCCCTGTATAGGCACGGGCCAGACGCAGGGCCGTGGCGCAGGCCAGGGTGGTCTTGCCGACCCCGCCTTTTCCTGCAAATACGAGCATCGCCGTTTCCTGCGGGGGTAGGGGAGGGGGGCTGTCGATGCGGGCGGGCACCGGAGGCAGAGATAACGGGGCTTCCCCGGGGGACGGCGCAGATAAGCTGGGGACAGATTTCAAATCTGTCCCCAAACCCTCCCAGAAGGACCGGAGTGATTCCATGCCCCTGATTTCCTCGGGATATATGGGAACCCCCCAGAGCCGGAGTTTGGAAAAACCCGGCTCCTTGAAGATGTGGGCCAGCTCCTGCAACTGGCGGGCGCGGATATGACGGCAGGTGAGACACGGACTTTCCGGGTAGAGGCGGTTGATGACCACATCCACGACGCCGATGCGGAGGCGCTGCAATTCCCGGATCAGATCCAGCGTCTCCTCAATACTCAAGGCCTCGGCCAGCATAACCGGGACAAATTGGCACTGCCGATGATCCTTGAGGAGTTTTTCCATCTGCTTGACGGAAGCGGCAAGTCCTTCGATGAAGTGATCGAGGTCGTCCCGCTCATAAGATCCCCGGAAGAGCTTTTTCATGTACCGGTGTTTGGCCAGGAGGGCGTCGAGAGCCTCCAGCCACTTCCGGATCATGTCGGGCATTTCCATGAGGCGAAGGGTATGCCCCGTTGGCGCCGTATCCATGATGATCCCGTCATAGGCCCCTTCCTTGACCCAGCGGCTGATCTCCAGGAAGGCCATGAGCTCGTCCATCCCCGGCAGGGAAAGTTCCGTAAACCGGTTGATGTCCTCTTCGTCCAGGAAGGTTCCCCGTGAGGCGATTTCCCGGAGTCGCTGCCGGTTTTTCTCCTGAAAGTCGTTGAGATAGGCCTGTGCGTTCAGTTCCAGGACTTTAAGATTGGGGGGCGGCTCGTTCCCGGAGAAACTGTCTTGAAGGGAATGGGCGGGATCGGTGGAAACCAGAAGCAAGGATCTCTCAGGATGACGGAGGGCAAGCTCCAACGCCGTTGCTGCCGAGGCCGTGGTTTTCCCCACACCGCCTTTGCCGCCGAACAGCAGAAGCCGCATGTTCCCATCGCTTAAGAAACCAGGTTCCCCTGACGCGCCGCGCATC
>JAPLJY010000140.1 GCA_026388345.1 Deltaproteobacteria bacterium | reverse complement strand
AGGCCCTCGTACCTGTGGATCAACGACGGCAAGGCCGAGATCCGGTCGGCGGAGAGGATCTGGGGGCTGGAGACGGGTCCGGCGCAGGACGCGATCAGGGAAGAGGTCGGGGAGAAGCGGGCGCGGGTGGCCCTGATCGGGCCGGGCGGGGAAAACCTGGTGCGTTATGCCTGCGTGGTGAACGAGCTCAAGCATGTCAACGGCCGGACCGGGATGGGGGCGGTGATGGGTTCGAAGAACCTGAAGGCCGTTGCCGTCCGGGGGACGAAGAAGATGGAGATGCATGATCCGGAAAAGCTGCGGGAGATGTCGAAGAGCCTGACGGAGCTGATCGGGGAGCACGGCCCGAACAAGGTGCTGCGGAAACTGGGGACCTCCAATCTCATTGTCCCATTGAACAACCAGGGGATCCTGCCAACCCATAATTTTCGTACGGGCTTCTTCGCGGGTGCGGGAAAGATCAGCGGCGAGGAGTTGGCCGAGACGTTTCTGGCGAGCGATGAAAGCTGTTACGCCTGCTCGGTACGGTGTAAACGGGCGGTGGAAATTCCCGGTCCTTATGGGACCTCCAAGCAGTACGGCGGGCCGGAATATGAAACGATAGGTTCCCTGGGTTCGCTTTTGTGCATCGACGATCTGGCAGCCATTGCGAAGGGAAACGAGCTGTGCAACCGTTATTCGCTGGACACCATATCCGCCGGCGTGGTGATCGGTTTCGCCATGGAGTGCTATGAGAGGGGGATTCTTACCCTGGCCGATACGGAGGGGATTGAGTTCAGATTTGGGAATCCCGAGGCGATGTTGAAGGGGATCGAGTGGATCGCTTTTCGCAAACCGGGGCTGGGCAATCTTCTGGCCGACGGTGTAAAAATTGCGGCGGCCAAGCTTGGCAAAGGGTCGGAGAAGTTTGCCCTCCATATCAAGGGACAGGAGCTGCCCATGCACGACCCGCGCGGGAAGATCGGCGTAGGGATGAGCTACGCGATTTCGCCGACGGGGGCGGACCATGTGCGAGCCCCCCATGACACCCCCTTCCAGGCGCCGGGACCGATGCTGGGTCGGATCGCCCCGCTGGGTCTCATCGAGCCGATTCCATCCCGGGAGTTGGGACCGCGCAAGGCGCGCACATTCACCTATCTCCAATTCGTCTGGTCGCTCTACGAATCCCTGGGGGTGTGCAACTTCGTAGCCGGTCCGGTGTGGGCGCTGACCCTGACCAAGCTTGTGGAGGTTGTCCAGGCTATCACGGGTTGGGAGACGAGTCTGTGGGAGCTGCTGAAGGTCGGCGAGAGGACCGTAACCATGGCCCGGGTTTTCAACCTGCGCGAAGGTTTCGGGCGCAAGGACGACACCCTGCCGGATCGCCTCTACGAGCCGCTCGAGAGCGGTGCGCTCCAAGGCATCGGGATCGATCGCGGGGAGTTCGATGATCTCCTGACTCTGTACTACGAGGCGATGGGCTGGGACCCCAAGGAGGGCGTACCGACGCGGGGAAAACTTGCGGAGCTGAACCTCTACTGGCTGAACGAATTTGTGAAGGAGAAAAGATAAAGCTGTAAGCATTCAAGAACGTGTTTGTTCTTTTGCTTCATTTGACAAGGAGGGAAATATGGACCCCCTACCGCGTATCTTTAAGATCCGCCAAAAAATCGCAAGCCCCCGGCTGGCCGACGTGGAAAAGGAGATGAATGCACTCCTCGACCATTTCAACCTGGAGTCGAAAGTCAAACCGGGGGAGCGTGTCGCCATCACGGCTGGAAGCCGCGGCATTCGCGACAGCCCCAAGGTGACGAAGGTCATCGTGACCCGCCTGAAAGCCCTCGGGGCAGCCCCCTTTATCGTTCCCTGCATGGGTTCGCACGGCGGCGCCACCGCGGAGGGGCAGGCCAGTATGCTTTACCACCTGGGCATCACCGAGGAGGTTGTGGGGGCGCCCATTGTCTCTTCCATGGAGGTGAAGGAGGTTGGCCGAACGAAATTCGGAACGCCGGTCTATATCGACGCGAATATCTGCTGCCGGGCCGACAAGATCGTCGTCCTCAACCGGATCAAACCCCACAGCGATTTTGAATATGAGATCGAGAGCGGGATCAACAAGATGACCGTCATCGGGATGGGGAAGCACAAGGGGGCTCTCATGGCCCATCGTCTGAGTCTCAGAAAGAACGGGATGGCCACGATGCTGCAGGAAGTGTCGCCTATCGTGCGCAAAGCCCTGCCCTTCCTTTTTGGTGTGGGGATCATCGAGAATCAGTACGACCAGACAGCCTCCATCCATCTTCTGGAGCCCGAAAACTTCTGGGAAGGGGAGAAGCCTCTTCTGCGGAAGTCCAAGGAAATCATGGGCCGCCTCCCCTTCAAGCAGATGGACATCCTCGTGGCCGACGAAATGGGAAAAAACATCAGCGGCCCTGGCATGGACCCGAATGTCATCGGCCGGTCTTATTTCCGCGGCAGCCCGCCGCTCACCGAGCCGGAAATTATGCGGATTTTTGTCCGGGACCTGACCCCGGAGTCGGACAGGAATGCAAACGGGATCGGGTTGGCGGATTTTACCACCTGCCGCCTGGTTAGGAAGATCGACATCGAGGCTGTTGCCGTAAATTGCATCACCGGCGGGGCGCCGGAGTACGGCCAGATCCCCCTATCCTACGAACAGGACCGCGACGCTCTGCAAGCCGCCTACGATACCACCGGCGTCATCAACCCCATGGATCTGCGCTTGGTGTGGATCAAAAACACCCTGAAACTGGAGATCCTCTGGGCTTCCGAAGCGATGATGCCCGAGGTGCAGGCCAACTCCGACCTGGAAATCGTCTCTCCGCTGCAAAAAATTCCCTTCGATGCCCAAGGGAATATGGTCATGGAATGGCCCAAAGACTGAGCGGCCTTAAGCGAGAGAGCTCATCGTAGCGATAAGCTCTCCCTGGATCCAAAAAACGACTGGCAGCATGAAGTATTTGGTGTCCACTATTGACAACCGATCTCAGGGAGGATATGACGAATAAAATTGTGTCAATTGAATTTTGGCCACAAAATAGGACTGCTGTATCGTTCATGATGAAAATACGAATAGGAGGAACACAAATATGCCAACCATTATTGTTGAAGCGGATGAGGGAAAAACGATCGACCAAAAGAGAGGCCTTGTGAAGGACATAACCGAGGCCGTATGCAAAAATTATAATGTCGATCCGCAAGTCGTGACCATTCTCCTTCACGAACAGAAAAAGGAAAATCGGGCGAAGGGTGGTGTTCTGATTGTCGACCGATAGGTTTTTATTTGAATAAAATCAATTTGCATACAACAATGATTCTCTAACGCTACTATCAATCCGATGAAAGTTTCGAGAGGGCAGTAGATCACGGGTCAAAAGAACGGGACAGATGCGCCTGAATGAAGAGCAGAAAAGGATCCTGGCTGGCGAGAAAGGTAAAATCCTTCAGTCGGCAATGGTTGACTTGGTCAAATATGGCACTGCCATGGGGGCGGAGGAGTTCATCCCCATCTCAAGTGCACATACTTCATTCTTGCCGATGGCCAAGACCGCAATGTGTTTCCCCCCGCGTGGTGTTCAGTTGACCAAAGAGGATGTCGACCGGTTTAGTGAAGAGATGACCGGTCTTCGCGTGAACGTGAAGACGACAATCAACCCGGGAGTGATCGACATAGAGAAATGGCGGGAGATAGGCGCCGATGAGGGCACTTATCACGCGGTGATGAGGGCAGGTGAAATTGCCAGAAAGTGTGGTATTTTGCCGACGTATAGCTGCACTCCCTACATTTCAGAAAATATTCCGATCATGGGCGAAAGCTGCGCTTGGGCTGAAACCAGCGCCTGTCTCTATATCAATAGCTTTTTAGGGGCCCGGTCAAACCGTGAATCTTTCGAGACATCATTATACTCTGCCCTTTTGGGTATTACTCCAAACTTTGGCATGCACCTCGATGAGAACAGGAAGGGGACTCACTTAATCGATGTTCAATGCGAGATACGGAGTAAAAGCGATTGGGGGGCATTGGGGTACTTTACAGGAGAACGTGTCAGTCTGGGTATTCCGGTCTTCAACCATCTGAAGAGACCCACCGTTGAGGAGGCAAAACAACTCGCTACTTGTATCAATGTGCCCGGAAGCACTACCTTGTTTCATATACCGGGGGTGACTCCTGAAGCAGCGACGATTGAAGAGGCTTTTGGAGGAAACATACCAAGAGAGACATATATCTTTGGTGAGGCTGCCAAGAAAGAAACATACCGTCATCTCAATTATGAGCCTGAAGGAAAGGTAGATATGGTTTTTCTCGGCTGTCCCCATGCAACGCTTTACGAGATAAAAGAGATCTGCGACCTGCTGGAAGGTAAACATGTAGCCGGGGAGACCGCACTATGGGTCATGACATCACATGCCACCAGAGCGGCAGCGTACAGGGCAGGATATGGTCAAATCATTGAGGACAGCGGAGGTAAGCTTTTTGCCGATGGATGCCTAGGCATGTATTATTTGTATTATCCATTGAAGAGGCCGGTTTTGAAACGTGTCGCTACCAACGCTGCGAAGCAGGCTTTCACCGTGAGACGGTCGTTTGGGAGCAAGGTTTTCTTCGGGAACGAGAAACGTTGCATTGAAATAGCCGTTGCAGGGTGTGCGTGATATGGATCATTTTAAAAGATTCAAGGCAAAAGAAATTGTTCCGGGCAAGGCCTCGGGGTTGGCTTTGGTTACAAGAGAGCGCCTCTCCTTTCATGGGTTTATTGATCCCGCGCAAGGAATATTCAGTTCACCGGCAACGGAACTGAAGGGATCATCATTTGCCGGACGCGTGCTGGTCTTTACCTCCGGGAAGGGTGCGAGCGCCGGCCCCCGTGTACTTGATGCCGCCTGCCGTTTCGGACATGTTCCGGCGGCAATCGTAAACATGGAGATAGAGCCTTTCATTGTGCAGGGATGTGTTTTCCAAGGTATACCTCTTGTGCAGGTAGATGATCCAACCATCTTTGATCACATTAAAAACGGGGATATGGTCACGGTGGATTCAGGTAAAGGCGAGGTGATGATCACTCCGGTAATCAAACATGTCGAACCTGTGACGGATCAATCGGCAAGCTGAAATCTGCGCACCCGAAATGACAGGATACCCGACCACGCAGTGGAATAACGCAAATGGGTTATTCTCTGCTTCATCTGTACGAGCGGATCGGTGCCACCGGCCCGTCAGAGGTGGCCAATACAGCACAAGCCTTCTCCAGCGATGCCCGATGCCGGTCATATGTAGTCTCAAAGGCTCTCATGACCGGGAGCGCAAGTGAAGCCCCGCCCTGCGGGCGGGGCTTCACTTGCGCTGCGCCACGCCAGCCCGGGTCTCCTCGATAGGCGCCTTCTTCATATGGAGGGCATCCCGCGGACAAAGGAAGTAGCAGACGGCGCAGGAGTAGCATTCCCTGGATTTGACCAGCACTGCCTTCTTGTCGATGATCTCGATGCACTCACAGTGCCCTGGCGCGGCACAGAGCCCGCAGCCGTTGCACTTCTCCAAGTCGAATTCCGGCAGCATGGGGATGTAGTCCACCTCATTCGGGGTGACTATGTACTTGAGCGCGATTCCCCGCATGTCGGCCAGGGTCTTGTAGCCGTGCTCATCCATGAACTTGTACATGCCCGGCTCGATCTTGGTGAAGGCCTTGTAGCCCTTGAGGTAGAGCAGCGAACAGTACGTGAGCACGGTCGCGCCGTACATGATCATCTCCACCGAATGGCGCCAGTTCATCAGCCCGCCACCGCCCGCGATGGGCAGGCCGGGGCAGACGGTGCGTATCTGGGCCACGTGCCGATAGGCCAGCGGACGGATCCAGGGTCCACAGAGACCGGCGAAGGACTGATTGCCGGTGGAGGGGTAGAACGGACGGCCGCCGTTGTCGATGTCGAGCGGGGGCAAGGATTGCGGGCCGTTGATGGCCGAGACCGCCGCGGCGCCGTTCTTCTCTACCGACTTCGCCACCATCATGGTGTTGGCTTCGGGGGTCAATTTGGGCATGACCGGGATCTTGACGGCGTCGGTGACGGCTTTTGTGACCCGGCCGGCCAAGACCGGATCCTTGCCTATCGTCGCACCCAACTCGGGCTCCTCGTCCATGCCCAGTTGCTTGGCCATCAGACCCAGGTTTGGGCACGACATGTTCAATTCCAGCATGTCGGCACCGGCGTCCTCCAGCATGCGCGCCAACTTCGCCCAACCCTCCAAATCCTCGCCCGGACCCATCATGTTGGCGATGACCTTCAGGTCGGTCTGCTCCTTGCACCGTCGGATGAGCGCTTGGGTGTCTTCCACCTTCATGCGCTCACCAGAGGGAGCGTAGAATGCCCCCTCTTTCTCGATGATGTGATACGGCCGGGCGAAGAAGGGAACCTTGAGAAACGTCAGTTTGGTGCTCACCGCCGAGGCCCCGTTCTCCTCGGCTATCTTGATTTTCTCTACCTTGTTCGTCAGCTCGGAAGACGCGATAATGAACGGGTTCTTAAGCTTAAGACCCGCAAACTCGACGGATAGATCGGCCATCTACTCCCCTCCATCCCCGCCATCAAAAGCCTCGTAGCCGCACTTGCTCGCTGGCCGGCACCACCGCTTCGGTGCATGCCTTCAGATTTACCGTATCATAGCCCGCGCCGTTGGCTGAGACGACCAAGAGGTTCGGCGCACGAGCCAATAGTGGCTTGTCGGCATATAATTCCGGGCTGATCTCGTCACGCGCCGCTGTGATCTGATAGACATGCGCCGCCTCCAGGATCGGCTGCATTTCGGCGTCCGTTCCGCAATGATCGAGATTGTCGAGTTTCACGTCCGGCCGCTTCGCCATGATGTCGATATACAAAGAATCGGGAAGGTACTTCGTGTAACAGACACGTTTGATGTAAACAGTCATTTTTACCCCTCTTCACAGAACAGAATTATGATGATTTGTTCGATTTTTTTTAAGGTATTGCTTTAGAGGCGTTGTAGTATACGGGGCTTTTTTGCTTGTCAAGGGATATTATACAACTGGACAGGAGATTTTAGCGCGTGTCGGATCATTTCAGCAGTATGATATAAGGGCCCGACCCTGCAACCAGCCGCTTTCTGCACTTGCTACTGGTAACGCAGGTACTCGTCGTAATAGGTACCGACCTCGACCACGGCTCCCCGGTCCGAGTCCAGCGCCTGTCGGAAGGCCCTTCTGAACTCCTCCCGACTGGTTGCCTTCATTCCCAGCAGCCCGAAGTCGCGGGCAATCCCCGCATAGTCCGGCTCGCCAAAGTCAACGCCTACCGAGGGCAAGTTGCGCTTTACCTGTTTCACCTTGATCGAACTGAGAGCCGCGTCGTTCATCACAACCACTGTAACAGGTAGCTTCAGGCGTGCCAGGGTTTCCAACTCTCCCGTGTACATCAGGAAGCCACCGTCGCCCATGAAGGCCGCCACCTGCTTATCGCATCGGGCGAGCTTGGCCGCAATGGTGCCCGGGATGGCGTAGCCCATAGAGGCGAGTCCGCTGGTGGTGAGGAAGGTCTCCGGTTCGTAAGCTGCCCACTGAGCCATGGCTATCAGCTTGTGAGCGCCCACATCGACAGTCAGGATGCCGTCCCTGGGGAGGAGCCTCCGCATCTCTTCCAGCACCGTCTGGGGGGCGACCCGGCCGCCTGCTTCGGAGATCTTTGGGATCATCATGGCCCCCACATCCCTGCGGCACTGTCCAATCCGCTCCAACGTCCAGCCGGTGCACTTTCCTACTTCCTTTCGGATGGCGGCAAGCAGGGACGACAGGTCGCCGTCAACGGCGGCCCTGGGAGAATAGGAGGGATCATCGGCCCCGGCGGGCGCCACGCTGACCACGGGAACCTGGATCTTCCAGGGCTTGAAGAACTCCACACCATCCAGCCCAACGGCCAGGATAAGGTCCGCCTCTTGGATGAGACCGTAAATAGGGGTGTCCGTGTAGACCCCGAAAGTGCCGGCGAACAAGGGATGGTCCTCGGGGATGCAGCCCTTGGACTGGGCAGTCACCGTAACGGGTACGCCCAGGTGCTCGGCTGTGGCAACGAGTGCGGCGCTGGTGCGGGAGAAGGCGACACCCTGACCGGCCATGATGATCGGCGCCTTCGACGCGCGCAGGGCCTCGATCACACCAGAGAGGTCTGCTTCTGTCTCAGCCTTCGGTGCGATGCCGTAGCGCCGACCGATCTCCTCTACGGACATATCGCCAAGATGGGGCAGCTCTTTGTTAGCCTCCGAACCGGGAAAGGCAAAGTAGATAGGGCCGGGCCTACCCGAACGTGCCAACTCCAGCGCCTGGGGTAGGGAGGTCTCGATCTCGCCAGCCAGAAGTCTGCTGCTGGACTTCGTGATCGGCTTGAAGAGGTTGACGAGGTCGAGCCACTGGTGGGTGAAGCTGCCCACCTGGGAAGGTTCAAGGTCGCCGGAGATAGCGATGAGAGGCAGCCGATCCAGGTGGGCCATCGCTACGGCGCTCACCATGTTCACAGCCCCCGGGCCGCGGGTGACGATGCAGAGCCCCGGCACTCCTGTGAGAAAACCGGTGGTGCCCGCCATGTAACCGGCGGTGGTTTCGTGGTGGCTCAGGATGAAGGGAATGTCCACCTGCCGAAGACTTTCCATCAGTGAAATGGACTCACCTCCGGGTAGGCCGAATGCGCGTTCCAAGCCTTGGGACTTGAGGTATCTCGCAAGAAATAAAGATGCTTTCATATTCCCCTGATTGAATCAATAAGCAATTGATATGAAATTACTTTTCTATGGATGGACAATACGAATGCGGACATCGTTTGTCAAGGAGATTTTATCCGATTAAGAGGCAGAAGATATGATTGAAATAACGTCTCTTTCTGATTAGAGCCGGTCTGGGGAAACTGGACAGTGACATAAGTGGTAAAGCTGCTCTATCATGACACGGAAAGGAGCAGTGACTATGGCAAAACGTACGAGAAGGAATCACGGGGCGGCATTCAAGGCCAAGGTAGCGGTGGAGGCGGTCAAGGGTGAGCGCACCCTTGCAGAATTAGCACAACGTTTTCAGATCCATCCTAATCAGATCACGACGTGGAAGAAGCAGCTATTGTGCAGGGCGCCAGAAGTCTTTGATAAAGACAAGAAACACCAGGAACCCGACACGAAGGAACTCCACGTGAAGATCGGGAAACTCACGATGGAGAACGATTTTTTATCCGTCGCGCTCGGGCGTATAGACGGGCCTATCGCAAAGAAATGATCAGCAGGGAGCATCCGTTGCCACTCACAAGGCAGTGCCGACTGTTAAACCTCTCCCGGTCAGGCATTTACTACAGCCCTGTGCCGGTAAGCGATAGGGATAGGGATCTCATGCGTCTCATGGACGAG
>JAPLJY010000010.1 GCA_026388345.1 Deltaproteobacteria bacterium | reverse complement strand
ATCAAGCAGATGATCCCGATGGGGCGGATCGGCCGGCCCGAGGAGGTGGCGAAGGTGGTCCGCTTTCTCTGCTCCGACGACGCCTCCTACATCACCGGCCAGGTCATCTCCGTGAACGGGGGGATGTTCTGAACATGAAGGGAACCATATCAGGCAAGGCAGGCCGCCCGGTCGTCCCTCTGCTTGCGCTGCTCTTTCTGCTGCCCCTCGTCATTGCCTGGGCCGACAACTGGGAAGGGCTCCGCGAGGCCTCCCGCCGGATCACCTCCGTCGAGGCCCGTTTCGAGCAGAAAAAGACCCTGCCGATGCTCTCCAAGCCGTTTGCCTCCGAGGGCCGGTTTTTCTACCAGGCCCCCGCGCAGCTCCGCTGGGAATACGACCGTCCCGTCCGGAGCGTCCTGATCATGAACAACGGCGCCGTGAAGCGCTACCTTCGGGATCCGGGCGGCTGGCGCGAGGAGACCGGCGCGTCGCTTACCGCCATGCGGGTGGTGATGGAGGAGATCGCGAACTGGCAGCAGGGCCGGTTCGACATGAATCCCCATTTTCAAGCCTCGCTGTCGACCGATCCGGAGTTGCGCGTGACGCTCGTTCCCCGGGAAGCCTCCTGGGGCAAGATGATCCGGCGGATCGAGCTGACCCTTTCCCGGGAGCAGGCCGGCGTGATGAAGGGGGTCCGGATCGTGGAGGACGAACGCAGCTTCACCGATCTAAGTTTCAGCCAGGTCCGTACCAATCGGCCCCTGCCCGTTTCCCTGTTTGAGAACGTGGAATGAACGCGATTCACGGCTGCGCAAAAAGTCCGGATGCTGCGTTGCGCTTCATCGCTCATCGTTGCGGCGTACGACACAGTACGCCTCACTCCTCGCGATTCGCGCGCCTTGCCTGCGAAACTTTTTGCGGAGCCGTTCTATTCAGGAATGCCTTGACGGATCTTTGCGCGAACACGACGCCCCGCCGTCTTGCCCCGCTCCTGCTGCTGCTCCTGACCGTCAGCGCCTGCACGGGACTGAAGCCGCTGACACCCCTCGATCCGGCCCGGAAGGCTGCTGTGCTGGAAGACTGCCGGCGCCCCTTTCTGACGGAGAGCTACCGTCTCGTTCACGCGCTGGAAACGGTTATGCCCGATGGCGCGAAAGGGACGGCCATCGGGGTTCTGGTGGCCGATCCCCGGACGCGGGGTTTCCGGACGGCGCTCATGACCATCGAGGGGTTTGTGCTGTTCGACGCCGAAGCGGGGGAGATGCTGACCGTCCACCGGGCCGTGCCGCCCTTCGACGCGCCTGTATTTGCAGAGGCGCTGGCGGAGGATATCCGTCTGGCCTTTTTCTCACCCGGAGCGGAACCGGCGGCCTGGGGAGAGGGGGAAGAGGGCGCCCTGGTCTGCCGCTTCGAACGCGCCGATGGACGGCTGGTGGAGGTCATGACGCTCAGGGGCGGCGTCATGGGGATTCGCCTTTATGGGGCTGGACAGGAGGTCCTGAAAAGGGTAACAATGACCCCCCCGCAGAGGCACGGCCTGGCCGAAACGCTGGAGATCCGGGGCGGCTGGCCGCCTTACACGCTGCGGCTCAGGCTTCTGGAAAGCGAGACCCTGGACAACGATTCCGGGCCGGCGGCGACGCCCCCCGGCGGGGAACCTTCCGGCCCCGGGAGCGGAAGTGAGAAGGGGAACAGGATTCCATGAAATTTCGCCTCATCTATCCCCGCTGGCAGAAGCTGGAGCGGCAGACGGAATTCCATCTGCCCCCGCACGGTCCGGTGGTCTTTGCCGCGACGCTGCCGCCGGAATGGGAGGTGGAGTTCATCGACGAGAACGTGGAATCCCTTCCCGCGGATGACGACGCCGATTTTGTCGGCATCTCGATGATGCTGACCTGCCAGGTGAAGCGGGGCTGGGAGATCGCGGATCACTACCGGAGCCGGGGCGTCAGGGTGATTTGCGGGGGGATCGGAACGATGCTCCATGCCGAGGAGACAAGGCAACACGCCGACGCCGTCTTCCTGGGCGAGGCCGAAGGCCGGATGGAGGAGGTCTTCGCCGACTGGCGGCGGGACTGCCTCAAGCCCGTCTACGACTTCTTCGCCGCACCGCCGCCGCCGGAGATCATCGGTCCCGCCCGGCGCGACATCCTCAAGAGGGATTTCTACAATTACAAGGGGATCCAAATGGTGGACCTCGTGCACGCCTCACGGGGCTGCCGGTTCAACTGCTACCCCTGCTGCGTCAGCTACCTCGGGGGGAGGCGCTTTCGTCCGCGACCCGTGGATCGGGTGATCGCGGAGATGGCCGGCATCGACAACAACCGCCTGTTCATCGTGGACAACTCCCTGGCCCAGGACCGCAAGTGGGAAATCGACCTCTTTACCGAGATGATCCCGCTGAAAAAGAAGTGGTGCTGCCATCCGATCGAGGAGGACGACGAGGTCCTCGACCTGGCTGCCCGGGCCGGGGCCTGGTACGTCTATCAGGCCGTTTTCGACACCTCGGATCACATCCGCGACCGGGTGAAGCGGTATCACGACCACGGCATCGCCGTGGAGGGAACGGTTCTGCTGGGACTGGACGACCAGACGGAGGACGACATCCGCCGGCTTGTCGACTTCCTCTTAGAGATCGGGCTGGATCTGGCCGAATTCACCGTGCTCACCCCCTTTCCCCATACCCGGACGTTCGACGATTTCGAGCGGGGAAAGCGGATTCTCAGCTACGACTGGGATGCCTACACGGCCGACCGGGTCGTCTTTAAGCCGCGGCAGATGAGTCCGGAGCGTCTCCAGGAACTGCATGCGTACGCCTGGGAGACCTTTTACCGGGAGGAACCCCAGAACTACAAGATGTTCAAGCTCTTCAAACAGGTCGTGGAAAGGGAGAAGGCGGACGGGACCTTCCGTCCCCGGCGGCGCGATCTTGTCGTCCGCCGCTTCGGCCGCGAAGGCGGGCCGGGGAAGGCCGGCGAGACAACAAAATGCTGACATAAGATGTGGGGAAAAGAGTTTAAATCTGGTTCATCTCAAAGAAAGCAGAAGAAAAGTCTATGTTCCTCTATGCGATCTTGAGGTCGCTTCCAGAGAAGATAGGAACTTCTGGCCCGTGAGAGAATATGTGGCCTGGCTTGCAGACCGCTGATAAAAAACAATCCATTGGACTTTTCTGTGTTTATGAGTATATCTGTTTGAAACATGCAGGTTTAGGATGGTGATTTTTCTGGTGATCAGGGAGATACCCTTCTTCCTGAAAGCAAGCATCCGATAATTTTGAAGCATCCACGTGTTTTCTTATGGAAATTATAGTATTTATCACTCACAGATATGTGGACGGAATTTAGAATAAACACCGATTTTCGCAGAGCTATAATCGTCATTTTGTCTTGACTATGGGGAGACCCTTGGTAATTCAGTCAAGAGTTTGGGGGAAAAGACGTAAAACATGAAACGTATAGCTGAGAATCCAATTGAAATATTCATAGCGAGAAATTTCATTGCGTAAGATTTTCAATCTCTTGTTTGGGCTATTGATCTACTGTCCCCCTCTATATGCACAGCAGCTTTATTTGCTTGGCGGATCGATCGGAGATACCGCGAGCGGTGACCGCTCATATACCTGGTCTCTGGAATACATGCAGGTGTTGGGAGAATACACGGCAATTAGTTTCTCGTGGTTGAATGAGGGACATTTACCAAATAATCACCGAGACGGTCCAACTGTGAGAGCTTTGCATAACTCCGGTTTTCCCCGGCCCATTCATCGCTGGCCTCCTTCGGGCCAATGCCGTCTGGGAGAGCCCGCCGAATTTTTCGGGTGAGTAATTCGTATAAAAATTGCATGGAAAATTTCACGACAAATCA
>JAPLJY010000138.1 GCA_026388345.1 Deltaproteobacteria bacterium | reverse complement strand
TATTCCTGATTTGTGTAAGCGGTCAAATAAAGCACCGGGATATTGAACTTTGACGCGATCTTTTCGGCAGCTTCAATGCCGTCCATTTTACCCTTTAAAACAATATCCATCAGGATCAGGTCGGGTCTATCCGCTTCCACCTTCCTGATGGCCTCGTCTCCCGTGGATGCCGTTTGGCAAACCGTGTACCCGAGATCTTTCAGATCCCTGCAAAGCTGATCGGCAACGACCCATTCGTCTTCCACGACCATGATCTTCTCACTGTTCATAACAACCTCCCCTCTCACAAATCATAAAGGAAATTTGATCCGGAATTCTGTTCCGTTGTCTCGCCTTACCTCAATTTGACCGTCAATCTGATTTTTTACAAGCCCGTTCACAAGATGCAACCCCACAGTTCGGGGTTGGTGAATATCAACATCATCCGGCAGGCCCAAGCCATTATCACGGACGACGATCTCTATTTCTGTGTTTTTCGTTTCGCGGATGATGATCCGTAATTCATGTGGTCCATCGCCGGGAAAGGCATGTTTAAGCGCATTGGAAATCAATTCATTCAGAATCAACCCACAGGGGATCGCCTTGTTAATATCCACATAAACATCGCCGTCGGATTGGACGATCAGATCTATTTCCCCAGGATTGATTTTGTACGATTGAAACAAGCCCTGTGACAGGGTTCTCACATAACCGGCCAGATCGACTCTTGCGAAATCCTTTGACCCGTAGAGTTTTTCATGGATAAGTGCCATGGATCGGATTCGGCTCTGGCTCTCATTCAACCTTTCGATCAGCTCCGGATTCCCGCTTGACTTTGCCTGAAGATCGAGAAGGCCGGATATCACCTGCATGTTGTTCTTCACCCGGTGATGGACTTCGCTAAGGAGGATCTCTTTCTCCCGAAGGGATGCATGAATCCGTTCTTCCGCCTGCTTACGGTCTGTGATGTCACTCTGCGTCCCGAAGAAGCGAAGTGGCTTGCCTTCCGCGTCCCGCATTACCTCGCCCTCGCAGTGGAGCCAGCCTATTTCTCTGTTTGGCCGCACAAATCGGAAATCAACATCGTAGTGTTTGTCGTTATTCAGTGCAGCATCTACCTGCTCTTGGACGAACCCGAGGTCCTCCGGGTGGACTATACTCCGGAACTTCTCATATGTCGGCACGAACTCCTGCGGCCTGAATCCATAGATGCTATAGCACTCATCGGACCACTGTAAGTCGCCAGTCACAACGTTGAGGTCCCAAGAGCCAAGGTGGCCCACCCGCTGTGCCTCTTTCAGGCGCTCCTCGCTCTCCCGCAGCGCCACCTCCGTCCGCTTGCGGTCGGTAATGTCGGTGGCGATTTCCATACGGACAATGCGACCATCAGGCCAATAAATGGCCCTGTCCCGACAATCGTACCACCGTTTATTGACAGTGTTCTGAAATTCCCAGACAACACCCTCTGTCGGGTTCCCATCAGGCCCAATGAGCTTACTATTTGTGCAAAATTCACAGGGGCTGGCCTTGCCTGCCTGTATCGTCTGCCAACAGATTTTACCCTTTACATCACCCCATATATTTTGCCCGTATGTGTTGATGAATACGAGCTCATAGGTTTTCATATCAACAACGTAAACGAGGGCATCAAGGCCGTTTAAAACTTGCGAGAATGTCTTATTTTGGGTCCGCAGTTCCTCCTCCGCCCGTTTGCGGTCGGTAATGTCCTGGTATATTGTCTGAAATTGCCTTCCGCCGTTCCAGAGTATTTCCTTGCGGAAGACCTGGAGATGGCGGACTTCACCATTTTTCCTCACAATGCTTACTTCATATTCGAACAGGTCATACTCACCTTTCCGTCTTTTCTCCTTTCGTATCTGGAACTCGGCATAGCTCTCCGGGGTGTATCGCTTCTTTACAGGGGTTGTATTCAATTCCAAGATGCTGTTGTAGCCATAAATATTTAGCATAGCCCGGAACGGCGGAAGTTTTCTTCAGTCCGGTACAACATCTCCTCCGCCCGCTTGCGCTCGGTGATGTCTTTTATGGAGACGACGATCCGGGCTTCTTCTTCTTCTTCTTCTTCTTCTGCAAAAATGATTCTTGCCATGTCCAATTCAAGAACCAATTCCTCAAACTCATCAAATTTCTCACCGGTTTTCATGGGTCCCACCTCCCAGCACGTTCGCCACCGGTAATTCTCCAAAACAGGCTTTGAAATTCAGCAACAGTCGTTTTTCGCAATCCCGGTAATTATCCGTCGGGAAATACCTGACATTAACGCCGGATTCTCTTATGATCGGAAGCAACGCAGTATTTTTTATTTGCCCGTTTGTGTAATGCATCAGACGCCTGCGCAAACATTTGGTAGCTCCCAGATATGCCGTCATACTCTTGCCCTTCTGGTAATTCACGCTTGCCGCAGCGCTTATTTCATAGATGCCCGGAATTTCGGGAATCCTGGCGATATTTTCTCTGTTTAATGGAAAATAACCGCTGAATTGAGCCGTGCCTTCATATCCGCTTTTGTTTCGCTCGGCATAGTTGGGGATATGCAGCAGGCCGCGGGCATGGCATACCGTTCTGACAGAAACAGCAATTCCCTTTTGCCGTAAGCGTTCCTGTATCCGGCGGTCGTTCAGGGAATTCTTGGATTGATTGATTATTTCCTTGATAACAAACGAGTAAAATCTCAGGTTGGAAACAAATAGACTGCGCAAGCCTATGTTTCCACCTTTTGGCGTTTCCACCCGGAGCACGGCAAGCAGCCTTGACAACCGCGAAACATCGAGATATTGCAAGGGGTACTCTGCAAGGAACCGTTTCAAGCTTAACGGCCTTAAATTCGTCTCCCGCTCGGTCAGCCAATACTGCTTTTGATACCGTAACAAGTTCCGCAGAATATGCCGCGAGAACCGGTTGCGGGTATTTATCCAGCGCATGGAACATATTATCCGCGGGTCGGCAGCCGGAACCGGGAATATTTCCATAAAACAATTATCGGCAATTTCGGTCGCCGGATTGCGGCCGGAAATTTTCACGCGGGCGAAAACCGTCTCCCCGGTTTGACCGCCATCATCTCTCCGGGGATCAACCGGAGTACCGCATACGGAGGCAATATACTCCCGATATTTCGCCATCGGCATGGAGAGAACTCTGGAAAATATTATTTTGCCGATTTTTTCTTCAGGTTTGTTCACCGGTTTCATGCTTCCTCGAAATTCTTATCTCTTTTATATTTTTGTCCCCCACCGCGGCCTTGATTTTGTCAACGATGAGGTTTCCCAGTTCATCTTCAGCGAAACCTAAACGCTTGGCGTATCCGCGTACCAGCTCCCGGAATGCCTGGTTCTGGCGGAGAAGTTCCATTTTACGGGAGAAAACCAGCACGCCTTCCGGAATGAACCGAAAAATATCTTCCACTATTTTGCGGGAACGTTCTTCTATGCGGCGTTTTTCCTCCTCCGCCTGCTTGCGCTCGGTGATTTCTTTCCCAAGTTCAATTACTCGCACTTGAGCGGACTCGTGTAATTTAATGGTTTCGCCCCAGACACCAAAGATCGGGAAAAAGTAGCTTAGAAATACGATTAGATGAGCTGTATCAAAATGTGCATCGTAGAAGGCATGAGCATTAAAAACAAAGATATGAACCAAAACCCGAAAGATAATGAAAGCGACGATACTCCCCAAAAGCGGACTATGGGATTGTTGTTTTACGTAGATATTGGAGTAAAATAAAAAAACGATAAAGAATAAAAGTGCGAGAGAAAGTTCTATAAGTTTTTTTGTAATCGAACCAAGTTGAACAAAATCTGGAAGAAATGGAGAATTAAAAATCAGAAGTGCAACGGTGGCGGCAAAAATGAGACCGATAATATTATAGACAACAGCATTTAGTACCCTTTTCGCCGGAACGATTTCTTTTTTTCCAAAAATGAGAGCGACGAGGAACGATGCTACCAGGATAAAATGTCCGGTTAACCAGGTTGTGGAAATGGCCAATCTAAAAGTCGGGGGTGTTTCAGGCAAAATTCTATTAAAAGAGAATATAGCGTGAACAAACTCTTCGGCGCCTATTAGAACGAATCCGATTGAAATAATTAAAAAGAACCAGCGGCCTGTTGTAAAAAAATGAAGCAAAATCATCATCCCTGCCGTTATGGCGAGCAGTGATGAGGCAAATTCAAGGGACGCGTGTACATCGCTGCTACTTTGCCAACCTGATGTATCAACAACAGGATAAAACAATAAAGGCAGGAGAAGTAAGGCGAAAAAGGGTAGATAATTTATGATCTTTTTCATAGTAAACTCCCGGGAGCCACTACCGCAGCGCGGCGGCTGAAAGAAAGACCGTCGTTCAGCGGGCGCGTCCTACGCCAGGACGGGCTTCTTTCCCGCTGCAGGCGGGGTCGGTTCCGCCGCCGTCCCGCCTCCCGCCTTGGCCTTTTCGACGGTATAAATCAGCGACTTCAACTGGAGGAGCAGGTTCTCCAGCTCGATGACGTCATAGCGGACCTTCCCGCTCTCCAGGCTGTTTACCGCCGTCCGGATCGTGCCGTAGAGAGAATTGAAGGGGGCCGGGGCCTCTTCCGCCTGCGCCTCTCCACCCTCCGCCGCCTTTTTGAGGAGTTCCGTAAGCCTTTTGTTGGTAACCGGGTTCGCAAGAACGCCTTCGAAGACGGTCATCAGGCCGGGATTTTCGAGGTTGGCCGCAAAGAGATATCCCTGAGAAACGCCGATTTCCCCCTTTTTGACGGAATCCCGGATTTCGGGTGGAAGCCTCAGCAATGACAGAAGATTTTGCATCGAGCTTATGGATACGCCTGCCAGTTTGACGATTGGACCAACAGTTGGTCCATACTCGTTTTCGACCCGCGCCGGATCGAGTTTGTACTGCATCAAAACCGTCGACATCTGATCGAGGTCCATGCCGTCGCCATGTCTCGCTTTGAAAAAAGCCACGATCCCGTTTGCCTTGTCAATGGGATCGATATCCTGCCGCTGGAGGTTCTCGATCAACTGGATCGCCAGGATCTCCTCCCCGGACTGGACATTCGGCAGGATGCGGGCGGGGATCGTCTCCAGACCGAGCTTCCGGCAGGCCAGAAACCGCCGCTCCCCGGCCAGAAGCAGAAACTTCTCCCCCCGCGGCGTCACGATGACGGGTTCGATAACCCCTTTCTCGGCGATGGAAGCCATAAACCCCTGGAAGGATTCGTCTTCCGTGTCGATGCCCGTCCGGACCTGCCCCTCCACGACGATCAGATCCAGTGAAAGATTGCGGAACTCATCCGCCGCCTGCCCCTGACCCGTCACCGTTCCATTCGCAGTTGTCGCCATCGCTTCTCTCCTCCTTGTCGTGAAAATGGTTTTTCAGACAACCCCGTTCGCGGTTCCATTCTTCGACGCCTGTCAATCCTCAAATAGATGACCGTTTGACAAACCGGCAGCGGGGGGCTTTCGCATTGCGTCGGAAACAGGTGGAAATTCGTCGGCCCGGAAGCAGGGGCCGTCGATGACGGCCTCTAACAGCTTCTCCTGTTCCGAATAGCCCGCGACGGTTGCCTCCAGCACCCAGAGCAATTCGAGCAGCTCGGTCGTGAATCGGCTGGTCCAGCGTTCGGGGCGGATGTCGTCGAGCGGCGAGGACTTCTTGCCCGCGCCCTTCCTCATGCGGTACCTGAGCCACGACTGCACGACCTTGAGGCCGGAGACCTCGAACTTGAAGACTTCGGGTGAGACAGGGTGAAACTCGCCCTCGCCGACGCGGAGCTTCCGCGTCGCGTCGTTGTAGTCGAACGACTCGGGGTAGCCGTCCGGTTCGCCGGGGACGGCCTTGATGCACTTGGCCGTTCCGGGCGGAACCTGGCCGCGCTGCCTGTCTTTGGGGACAAAGCGCTCGCCGTAGGTGTGGAGCCACAGCAGCCGCGCGCCGATGTCGCGGACCTTGGCGAACAGCGCAACGTCCTTCGTCAGCGGTAAACGCAGCTCGCGCGTCTCCAGTTCCTTCGCATGGCGCGCGGTAAAGGCCGGCTGCGCCAATACGCCATAGACGTAGGCCAGGAAATCCTCGGGCGTCACCCTGCACCTGTAAGCCGCGCCGAGCAGGTCAAGCAGACCCGGGGGGATGTTGGCCTCCGTCGCACCGGCGTTGCGGTAGAGGGGAATTGCTGCCTTTGCGCCATAGGAACCCCGGAAATGGTCAAGGTCGGGTGTGATCGCGCACGAAGTCAGGGCGGGTCCATTCCCAAGTGCCTGAGAGAACAAACTTGTCAGATACACCTGCCGCTCGCCATGTGCGCGCCAGAGGTCGGGGCGAAGGTAGTCGCCCAAACGGCTATCTGCGAACATCCATTGCCGGTCAAACGAACGGTAAGCATAGCGTTTGATGCGGAGAGCCGGAGCGTTGCGCGGTAACTGGCTGATGGGCTTTCCGGCTTCATCCGTTTCAAACAGCGGCGAGCACTTGGAGTTTATCTTCCGGTCGCGGGTCTCCTTGAAGGCCGCGGCCTGGTTCTCGGCGGCCAGCAAGGCGCTCCAACGCTTCTGCAACGTGTCCGGATCATGACAGATCGGCCACGTGCGTTTGAGTTGAACACCCGAATGCTGCCAGGGCATAAGATCGGTCAGTAGCGGCCAGTCGAAGTAATCGCCCTTGCCCGCCGGGCGGAAGGGGGCCTGCCAGTCGGCAGGGCAGTCCTGCCACTTTACGGAAGCGAAATTTGCGATGGCGTCGAGCGCGGCGAGCTTGGCCTCGCGCCCGCCCTCGATGCAGGCATAATGGACCCTGGCAGGTTTGTTCTTCTTCACCTTTCCCGTGCGGACGGCGACGGCGATGGCGACGGGCGTCTGGATGGCGAAGACGTTGTCGCTCTTGCGCGTGCCGCGCCCTTCCCCGCCAAGGTCTAAGATCCAGATCTCGTCGCACAGGCGGCGCATGTGTTCGCGCATCCCGCAAAAGGCGTTGCCGTCGAGGTAGCTCGATGCGCTGATGAAGCTGACGACGCCCGGTCCGCGCGCGGTCTCATGCTCGAAGACCTTCCATAGCGCCCAGCGCCAGAAATAGACGTAGAGATTGTAGAGGTTCTTGACGTGGACGCCGTGCCCGGCGGCGACGGCCGGGTCCATGAAGTCGCGAAAGATCGCGCCAATACCCTTGCCGTCGTCGCCCCAGCGGACCCAGCCGCCCGTACGCGCCTGATTGCCTTCGCTTGCGGCCTCGTGGCGGTCGTAGGGCGGGTTGCCCAGGCAGACAATGACGGGGACCTTGCTCTTGACTTTGAGCGCATTGGCGTGCTGTTCGGCGATGGGCCGGAGGAAGAGCGGCAGGTCGGGCGACTCGGCGTGGGGGCTTTCGAGCGTGTCGGTCAGGTAAACGTGCGTGCCGTCTTTGGGCAGCACAGCGCCGCGATCGCGCAGGGCGCGGCTCGTCCGCAGTTCGGTCACGGCGTAGGGGCCGACCATCAGTTCGAAGCCGTAGAGGTTGGCGGCCAGCGCCGTGGCATGACCCGGCACGGCCCCGGCCCCCTGTTCTGCCTCGACCTTGCCGAGTGCGTGGTCGATGACGCCGAGCAGATAGGTCCCTGTGCCGGCGGTGGGGTCGAGCGTGACGACGCCGGGATCGGCGAATCCCAGGGGTTTTCCGAGACGGTTTACGAGCAGGTCGTCGATCAGGCGGACCTGGGCGCGGACGACCTCGACGGGGGTATAATAGACACCGGCGTCCTTGCGCATTTTGGGGTCGTAGGCGGCGAGGAAGTCTTCGTAGAAGTAAAGCCAGGGATCTTCAGGACCGGCGAGCGTGGCGGGAGGCACGACGGCGATGACGCGCAAGAGCAGGTCGAGCGAGGCGACCATTTCGGCCCGCGCGCCGGGATCGGTCAGCACCTGGAGCGCGCGGGAGAGGAGGTTGTGCTGCGCGGCGAGGGCGTGCTCGGCGGTGTCGAGGGTGAGCGGGTCGGCCCCTTCGCTGCGGCCCAGAAGGAGGGCAAAGGCAACGGTCTGGGCATAGGCGTCGGCGAATTGCTCGTCCGGAGCGTCGGGGAAGAGCAGTTGCCGCCAGTCCCGGGCGAGTTGGACAAGGGGCGATTGGGGGTTCTTGAGGGCATCGGTCACGTCGTTGCGCAACATCCGGCAGAGCGGCGCGATCAGGTCGGCAAAGCCCTTCAGGTCGATCTTGCCTTTGCGGTCTGTGGGGATGATGGGCTGCCAGCAGAAGAAATCCCGCAACAGGCGTTCGACGGCATCGGCGTCGGCGGGAACGACGGCCCGCTTGCCTTCGGTTACGATATCGCCCGAAAGACGGGCAATCCCGTCCACGAGCTCACCTCTGCGATAGAGCGCCCACTCGTTGCCGTCACAGTAGATCAGATTGGGAATGGCCTGGAAGCGTTTCCACTGGTCACGGTTGTGGCCGGTGAAGCGCCTGGTGTTCGCGCCGACGCCGGGGGCCTTGAGTTCGACGTAGCCGGCGAGCAGTCGGTTGAAATGGACGGCATAGTCGGGCCGACCGAGGCGGTCGGGCAGGGGCGTCTCACCCGTGCAGACTACGTTCCAGCCCAGGATGCGGGCGGCGTCGGCCATGAAGTTTTCGAAGGCGCCGCGCAACTGGTCTTCCGGCTCGCCGGGCGTCAGTTGCGACGTCTTGATCATGACGGCCTCGGCAAATGTCCCAAGGGCTTCGCGGATTGTCATGTTCTCATACGCCTCACGATTTACCTCGATATCATATCATATCACACTGCTGTCCCAAGGTTAATCGAATAGATTCGATTGGTTGCTGAGTTGGTCCTCCTGATTTGTGTAGCTGACATTTGAAAGTGCTTGATAAATTTGTTCTTTTTCGAAAAGAGTCAGGCTCAGAATCTGTAGAATTGTGTAGAGACTTTGGTCCAGATTCAAGGTCTTCTTCACGATGGCGACGAGAACATAAACCGAGATGG
>JAPLJY010000110.1 GCA_026388345.1 Deltaproteobacteria bacterium | reverse complement strand
ATAAGCAATTTTTTTATAAATTGAATGGATGTTTCCGAGAGCCTATTTAATGCGTTACTTATGGCCTCTTCACGGAAATGCCGCAATACTTCAACAATCATAGCTTGTCCTTTTGGCGACCACGTCTCCAGATATAGATCCAAAAGCCAAGGGATATTTTGAGCACCGCACGCCACGACGAAACCGACCAGAGAGTCAAGTGATATCCCCTGTAAAAACAATGGTTTAAGATCACGCGACAGGGTCTTTGTATCCTGGAAAACCGTTATTCCGGAATCCGCGAGTCTTCGAATCTTCTCCGAGGGTTTTTCCTGTGAATGCCTCTTATAAGTATCAAGAACATCGGTGAGAAAAGAAAAATGTCCTGATAAAATCAACTCGGATATGTTTTTGGTAATGTAAATGGAAATTTCCCGATACTCATCTTCATTCAGGTCTTCATCCATGAGCGCTATGAACAGTTTACTTATCTGAAGATTCAAACTTGGATCTTCGAGAGTATTGATATATTCTCCTATAATAAAATGTTCCTGATTTATTTTCTCGTCAACATCGACAACCATTGATTTTCGCGTGAGAATCTCTTTATAATCGGCAGGGACATAACTTTCGTATTGTTCGCGTTCGATGAGTTTCTCGATTTCCTTGGCGGACGTAAAGGTTTCATTAATCGGGGAAGAACCATTCAAGATAGCTTTTCCGGAGCCATCCAACGATTTATCATGGATTGTTGACAATTTTTGGAAAAGGAGAGAGAGGGAGGGCGATATTCCTCTTTTTTCGTCGCTGGCACCGCGGAGAATCCCGGCAATCGTCTCATAGTTGAAACAACTGATCTTATTTGAATTAATTATGGACGGTGGTAGCGAAGATAGCTCATTCTCTGTGACATGGAGCATCTGTTGTTTGAGTTGGGGATGAAAATCTTTGACCAGACTGTCTATTCTGGAAATGATATTCTTAAACGTTGGTTTTTTTTCTTCATCCTCGGAACGAAGATATTGGATTATCAAAGAGCGGTAATCATTCAAGAAGACGTCCCAGTTGATCGTTTCTTCGTTCAGACACTTTACAAAGTCATGAGAATCGATGTTGGAATATTCTGGGGATCGCGACTTTTGTTCCCCTTCATCCGTGCTCTGGGTAATTAAAGAGGAAGTAAATTTTCGCCAAAATTCGTCTTCAAGTTGCTTCTTGTCTTCTAATTCCTCACGGTCCGTTATCTTTTCATCCATAGAACTGAGATAGCTTACATCGGGACCTTTTACATCTGGTTGTTTGCCTTTCAAACTCTCACGATCAGTTAACTTTTCAATAGTAGGGCTGAAATTGCCTAAATCGAGACCTGGCACATTTAGCTTTTTGTCTTTCAATTTTCCACGGTCCGTTATCTTTTCATCCACAGAACTGAGATAGCCTAAATCGGGACCTTTCACATTTGGCTTTTTGCCTTTCAAAGTTTCACGATCAATTAACTTTTAACTCGTAGGGCTGAAATTGCCTAAATCGAGACCTTTCACCTTGATATGTGTAAAGCGGCTATCGGCAAAGACTTTCTCGATATTTCCTAAGACCAGGATATCCGATGTTTTCATTGCAAGAATCTTCTGGAACTTTAACAATTCGTCTCTCGTCAAGCCCCATGATAACGTTATTGAAGTAATATACAGATCATTCAACCATTTGGCAAATTGCATATTGTTACGATTTTTTTTATCTAAAATATCTTCACCCACATACAGGGCATCATCTTCCACTTTGATGGTGATCTGCCCCATAAGGACAAAAATCTCTTGAAGCACATCTAAAACACTATCAAGACCCTGCGAGATCATGCTATGACCCTCAGGATACATTCCCACCTGCATTTTTATGAAATTTAAAGCATAGATGAGCTGTTCTACGAACTTGATCTCCGGCTTTTTTTGCATTCTGTCCTGCGGGGCCATAAACTCAGTGCTCATCTGCAAATATTTGCTTGCTTGAAACCGTTTTGAAAAACACCCATCGTGTCATTCTGGGCCCTTTGCTTCGCTCAAGGGTAAACTATTCGAAGAATCTAACATCACGGATATTTTTCGTTGCAAGGCTCCTCAGAATGACAATATGCGCAAACATTCAGGTCTCTATCGGTTTAAATTTTTCGTTATTTGGAAAATTGTAACCCGCCTTAGCCACGAACGCCTTTAAGATGGCCAGTCGATCGTCCCGCTTGCGTCCGATCCCTTGCCGCCGATACGGGCTCATGTGTTTCTGAACCTTTGCAAGTTCGATCACCCGCACAAACCCCTGCTGCTTTTCCGTCAGCGGATCCAATTCCTTTTCCAATTCTGGGAAAATTGTGTTTTGCATGCTATGCCAAATTTTGAAGAGAGGCTCATTCCTTACAGCGTACCTCCTATCTTGTATGTTCAAATGTGAGGGAAGAAATAGCAGTTTCTTCATTTATTTTCAAGACTTTAAATCCATTAAAAAACGGGTGGTTATTCACCGCCGCATGCGGCGGAATTTAGGGTTTGGTACGCGCCCCGTGGTTCATACTATTGATTGCAAAATTCAGCTAATTTTCGAATTTTGCCATTATCTCATAAGAGCAAACTATATGACAGCGATTCATCCGTAATATGAAAAGGGGGATTCCGAGAGAGTCCTCCCACTTTTGAACGCGACAGACAACAGGGACCAGGAATTTAGAATTATTACTCCGGCAACTAAATATATCAAAGCACGGGTGCAGTTTGCAAGAAATACGGGCATTATACAGATTTAATTTACATGTTTGATTGCCGGAGTAATAATGACTTTGAAGAACTTTCCAGGGTTGAACCCGGGAGATCATCGATGATGTTACCGTCCGATTCCGGATCGGAGACATCAGGATGGAAAAAGATGTATGCGGCAGGAAGGTATATTTGACACAGGCATGAGGTTGCTGGTAGATTTAAAATAACTCCTTCGACCGTCAAAAATTAGCGTGAGAAAGGGTTGCTTCGATATTTTTAGGCGCCCGGTTCTACAAGGGAACTATACCCGAGAAAAGTATCCCAAAAGGAATAAAAGGGGTTAGGGGCTCTCTCTAAACAACCGTAATTGTGATGGATAATTTAATAAAATGGGTGCCGAAACCGGGAATGGAAGCCGACCGCGTGATCGTCGTCGGCGCCGGCGCCGGCGGGATGATGGCCGCCGGACGGGCCGCAGAAATGGGCGCCGAGGTTCTCTTGCTGGAAAAGACGGACGGCCCCGGGAAGAAGATTCTCGTCAGCGGGAAGAGCCGCTGCAACCTGACGAACGCCCGTGATCTCGAGGATTTCCTCTCCATGTACGGCCCAAACGGCCGCTTTCTACACGGCGCCTTCCACCGCTTCTTCCGCGATGATCTTCTCGCCTTCCTGAAACAGTATGGCGTAGAGACGAAGGTCGAACGCGGCGGGCGGGTCTTTCCCGTCTCCGACGATGCGGCGGACGTCGTGAAGGCCTTCCGGCGTTATCTGAAGGAATATGGTGTGAAGATCCGCACCGGCGTCCCCGTGGCCGGAATCGCCGTCCGCGATGGCCGCGTCGAGGGGGTCCGGACAGGGAAGGGGATCATCCTTCCCGCCCGCGCCGTCATCCTGGCGACCGGCGGCGCCACCTGGCCCGCGACGGGTTCCACCGGCGACGGCTTCCGGATGGCGGCGGCTCTCGGCCACACCGTAACGAAACTCCGGCCCGCCCTCGTTCCGCTCGTCGTGATAGAGCTCGAACGGGCGAAGGCGATGCAGGGGGTGAGCCTCAAGAACGTCCGACTCACCGCCTTTCGCGGTCCGGCGGAGGGGATCGATCCCTCCCTGATCCCCGCAAAGGATGTCGGCCGGGGGTTGGAGCAGAGGCGCCGGAAAGGCCCGGTCATCGAAAGCCGGATGGGCGAGATGCTCTTCACCCATTTCGGGATCGGCGGGCCGATCACGCTCCTCATGAGCCTTTCGGTCGTGGACGCCCTTGCGGAAGGCCCGGTCGGCGTCACGATTGATCTGAAGCCAGCCCTCACGGCGGAAGAACTTCGCGCCCGCCTCCAGCGGGATTTCGACAACTTCGGCAAACGGGGTTTCCGCAACCTCCTGGCGGGGCTTCTTCCCCACAAGATGATCGAGCCTTTCATCGAGATGACCGGCATCCCCGCGGACCGGCCGGGCCATCAGATCAGCGCCGCGGAGCGGGAGAAACTCCTCTGTCTCCTCAAGGCCCTCCGCTTCAACATCCAAGGACCCCTGCCCATGACCGCGGCAATCGTTACGGCGGGCGGGGTTGCGCTCAAGGAGATCGATCCGCGGACGATGGTCTCGCGCCTCGTTTCCGGCCTTTTCTTCTGCGGGGAGGTGATGGACATCGACGCCGACACGGGGGGCTACAACCTCCAGGCGGCCTTCTCCACCGGCTTCGTTGCGGGCGAGGCGGCCGCGGCCTTCGTGCTCACTGTCTGAAGGTCGGCTTGAGCCCGTTGTTCTCAAGAATAAGAAAAATGGATGCAAAATACGGCGTATGGTAGTAGCATCGATCCATTGCGGAAAACATGTCGGAATACGGATCCGGTGCATTCCCGGAACCGGCGGGGGCGGCCGGGGATTATCTTGACCCTGTAATTAAGGAAGGTGGCGGCTGCCCGCCCGCTTCGTACCTTTTGAACAGGAATCATCATGCTGTCATGGTCGCTCGACATACGTTCGCTCACGGTGGTCCTGACGGTCGTTTCGGCCCTTCTGAGCATTGTCCTGTTCCTGATCTGGCGATCGCGCAAGACCTACCCCGGTTTCGGCTTCTGGACGGCGGGAAATGCGTCGAATGCCGCAGGATTCATGCTGATGGCCCTGCGCGGGATGATTCCGGATATCCTGAGCATCATCCTGGCCAATCTCCTCGTCCTGTCCGGCTCGGTACTGTTTCTGGAAGGCGTCCGGTGTTTTCGCGGCGTCGCCGGCCGCAGGATCCTCAGCTTTTCCATCGTCATTTTCCAGGCGTTGGGGATAGCCTATTATACATATGTCATCGACAACGTCGGTGTGCGCATCATCATTTTTTCGTTTTTCGTGGCGGTGGTTTCCGGTCTGGTGGCCTGGGAACTGTTCCGCAATGCCCCGCGCGGCCTGCGGTTCTCCTTCCTGTTTACGGGCAGCCTGTTTGCAATACACGCCATATTCCTGGTTTTCCGCGTTATTTTCACATTGCTGAGCCCGGGTCCCCACGACCTTTTGGCGCCCAACCTGATCCAGACGTTGACGTTTCTTCTCGCCCTGCTTCTGGGAATCACCTGGACATTCGGTTTTGTGATGCTCAACAGCGAACGGCTGGAGGTGGACCTGAAAAAAGCCCAGGTGGAGTTGCTGCGCCTGGCTGCAACCGATTTTCTGACCGGCATCGCCAACCGCCGGCGTTTTTTTGAAGCCGGGGAACGGGAAATTCAGCGGGCGCGGCGGTACGGCCATCCCCTTGCGGCGCTGATGCTCGATCTGGACAACTTCAAACAGGTCAACGATACGTATGGACATGCCGTCGGCGACAAGGTGCTGGTGGCGATGACGGCCGCCATCCGCAACCTCCTGCGCGACATCGATGTTTTCGGGCGTCTCGGCGGCGAGGAATTTGCGATCCTTCAGCAGGAGACCGACATGGCCGGCGGCCGGGCGACCGCGGAACGGCTGAGGGCGGCCATTGCCGAAACCGCAATCGATGCGGGAAATACGGTGCTGAAAGTCACCGTCAGCATCGGGGTCGCATTGCTGTCGCCGGACGACAGTGGATTGGATGCGGTGTTGAAACGGGCGGACGACGCCATGTATGAAGCCAAAAGAAACGGCCGAAACCGGGTCGTGGCCGCACCGTCCGCGCCCGC
Organism: Deltaproteobacteria bacterium; assembly: GCA_026388345.1. The sequence continues at coordinate 26,526 of JAPLJY010000110.1, read as the reverse complement.
GGTGACGAGCGGAACCCTTTCGTTGTAACGGGAGAAGACCGCTCCGCCGGACTCTCCCGGGCATCCGGAACGGATGAAAACTTTGTTCCCCAAGCTGCTATTCTCATGAGGCGCTGGATATCTTGATCATTCATTTTCTTGCAGAAGAGGAGGAACCATGGAAAAGAAGGACAAACCGGACAATCTCGTTGAATTTATGGAGAACAGCGTGGCGAAATATCCGGATCGCCCGATGTTCGGGACAAAAAACCCTCAGGGCGTTTACGAATGGCTGACCTACCGTCAGATAGGCCGGAGGGTGGACGACCTGCGGGGCGCTCTGGCCGGGCTGGGGGTCGGCCGGGGCGACGCCGTGGGGATCATCGCCAACAACCGGACGGAGTGGGCGATCGCCGCCTATGCAACCTACGGTCTGGGAGGCCGTTTTGTTCCGATGTACGAGGCGGAGCTCCCCCGGACCTGGCAGTACATCGTGACCGACAGCACCGTGAAGGTCCTGTTTGTCTCCCGTCCGGAAATCCTGGAGAAGGTCAGTGATTTTCCGGAGAAGATCCCGACCCTCCAAAAGATGATCCTCATCGAAGGCGAGGGCCCGGAGAGCATGGCGGCCCTGGAGGCGGCGGGCCGCGAGCGCCCGATACCGGCCATCCATCCGGATCCCGACGAGATCGCAGGCCTGATCTACACCTCGGGGACCACCGGCGAACCCAAAGGGGTCCTCCTCTCCCACGGAAACTGCACGAGCAATTCCATGGCGGGGGTGAGCATGTTTCCGGAACTGACCGAGCAGGGCGTCAGTCTCTCCATCCTCCCCTGGGCCCACTCCTACGGCCAGACGGCGGAACTCAATGCCATGGTCTACCTCGGCGGATCGATCGGCTTCATCGAAAGCGTGAAAACGGTCGTCCAGGACATGGCCCTGGTCCGGCCCACCTGGCTGATCGCGGTCCCCCGCGTCTTCAACCGGATCTACAACGGCCTCTGGGAGAAGATGAACGAACAGGGCGGCCTGGCCCGGAAGCTCTTCACGATGGGGATCGAGGCGGGAAAGAGGCGGCGGGAGCTGGCGGCATCCGGCCGGAGCGATTTTGTCAATGAGCTGAAATTCAAACTGGCCGACCGGATCGTCTTCGCGAAGATCCGCCAGAAGATGGGCGGACGGCTCATGGGGGCGATGAGCGGGAGCGCCGCGATGAATGTCGATATCGCCCATTTCTTTTTCGACGTCGGCATCCCGATTTACGACTGTTACGGCATGACCGAGACATCGCCCGCGATCGCGATGAACGCCTCCTTCGCCTATCGGCTGGGCAGCGTCGGGCGGGCGATCGACAAGGTGCGGATCGTCATCGATTCCTCGGTCGTCGAGGAGGGGGCGAAGGATGGGGAGATCGTCGTCTACGGGCCGAACGTGATGAAGGGCTACCACAACAAGCCCGACAAGACCCGGGAGGTGATGACCCCGGACGGCGGCGTGCGGACGGGGGACCGGGGGCGCCTCGACGGGGACGGCTATCTTTACATCACCGGCCGGATCAAGGAGCAGTTCAAGTTAGAGAACGGCAAATTCGTCTTCCCCGCCGCGCTGGAGGAGGATATCTCCCTGGTGCCCTGGGTGCAGAATGTGGTGATCACCGGCGAAAACCGTCCCTTCACCACCTGCCTGGTCGTCCCCGACTTTCCGCTGGTTGAACGGTACGCGGAGAAACACGGGATCTCCGGCGACATCCGGCAGCTCGTGGGGAACGAGGAGATCCAGGCGATGATGACCGGCGAGATCCTCAAGGTTCTTGAGGGGCGCTACGGCGGCTACGAGATCCCAAAGAAATTCATCTACCTGACGGAGGGTTTCACGCTGGAGAATGGGATGCTGACCCAGACGATGAAGCTCAAACGGCGGGTGGTTCTGGAGAAGTTCAAGGACCGGATCGACGCCCTCTACGCCTGATGGCGGCAGCGGTGGACATCACGAACACGGTCATCCGGTTGTACGACGCGGGGAAGTAGCCGTTCCCGACGACGGGAAATGAACGGAGGATTTCATCATGCCTGCTCCCCAGGAAGTTCTCGATCTTGTCGCGCGTTTCACGGAAAACCTCGCGGCCTACGCCTCCGGCGCCTACAACGAAACACAACTCCGGCGGGAGTTCATCGATCCTCTCTTCGGCGCGCTGGGCTGGGATCTGGACAATATCGCCGGCCACGCCGAGGCCTACAAGGACGTGATCCACGAGGACGCGATCCGGATCGGCGGCGCGGTGAAGGCCCCGGACTATTGCTTCCGCATCGGCGGGACGCGGAAGTTCTTCGTGGAGGCGAAAAAGCCCGCCATCCGCATCGCCGAGGACGCCGCCCCCGCCTACCAGCTCCGCCGCTACGCCTGGTCCGCCGGGCTGCCCCTTTCCATCCTCACGAACTTCGAGGAATTTGCCGTTTACGACTGCCGGATCAAGCCGGACCAGAACGACCGGCCCGCGACGGCCCGGATTCTGTTCTTCAGCTTCCGGGATTACGCCGCCCGCTGGGAGGAGATCGCCGCCGTCTTCGCCCGGGAGGCGATCCTCCGGGGGGCCTTCGACCGCTACGCCGAATCGACCCGCCTGAAGAGGGGCACCGCCGGCGTGGACGAGGCCTTCCTCCGGGAAATCGAATCCTGGCGGGATCTCCTCGCCCGGACCATCGCGCTGCGGAACCCTGCCCTGAGCCAGCGGGAGCTGAACACGGCGGTGACGCTCACGATCAACCGGATCATCTTTCTTCGGATCTGCGAGGACCGGGGGATCGAGCCCTACGGCCAGCTCCAGGGTCTCCAGAACGGCCCCGGCGTTTATAAACGTCTCATCGGGATCTTCTACCGGGCCGACGACCGGTACAACTCCGGCCTGTTTCACTTCCGGCAGGAGAAGGGCCGCGCGGCGTCTCCGGATCGGCTCACGCTGGACCTCGCCATCGACGACAAGGCGCTCAAAGAGATCTTCCGGGGGCTATACTACCCTGATTCCCCGTATGAATTCTCTGTTCTCCCCGCCGACATTCTCGGCCGGGTCTACGAACAGTTCCTCGGCAAGATCATCCGCCTCACCGCCGGCCACCAGGCGAAGGTGGAGGACAAGCCCGAGGTGAAGAAGGCGGGCGGCGTCTTCTACACCCCGAAATACATCGTCGATTATATCGTCGAGGAAACGGTCGGCCGCCTCCTCGAAGGCCGGACCCCCGCCCAGGCCGACCGGCTCCGGATCCTCGATCCCGCCTGCGGTTCCGGCTCCTTCCTCATCCAGGCCTATCAGCGCCTCCTCGACGGGTACCGGGACCGCTATGTGGCGGGCGGACCGGAGAAGCGGACGAAGGGGCGGCGGCCGGTCCTCTATCAGGCCGCCGGCGGCGAGTGGCGGCTGACCACGGCGGAACGCAAGCGGATTCTGCTCAACAGCATCTACGGCGCGGACATCGACCCCCAGGCCGTCGAGGTGACAAAGCTCTCGCTCCTCCTCAAGGTCCTGGAGGGGGAGAGCGGGGAGACCCTCTCGAACCAGATCAGGCTCTTTCAGGAGCGCGCCCTCCCCGACCTCTCCGGGAATATCCGCTGCGGCAACTCCCTGATCGGTACGGGATTCTACGACGGTGCGCAGCTCAACCTCCTGGGCGACGAGGATCAGTACCGGATCAATTGCTTCGACTGGGAAAAGGAGTTCCCGGAGGTTTTCGCCGTTGAGAACGGACGCCTGCCGTCCGAGACGCACGGCGGGCGGGAAGCTGCGTCGCCGGACCGGGCAGGCGGCTTCGATGCCGTGATCGGCAACCCGCCGTATGTCCGCCAGGAGATGCTGGGGGATTTCAAGGCCTATTTTCAAAAACACTATCGGGTCTATGACGGAGTCGCCGACCTGTACGCCTATTTCATCGAAAAAGGTGTCGCCCTGCTGCGGCCGGACGGTTATTTTTCCTATATCGTGGCCAACAAGTGGCTGCGCGCCGGCTACGGTCGGCCCCTGCGCAACTGGCTAAAGGGTCAGGGGATCGAGGAGATCGTCGATTTCGGAGATCTGCCGGTTTTTACGGGAGCGACGACCTATCCCTGCATCATCCGGATTCGGAAAGGAAAACCCTCCGATACCTTCGGCGTGGTGAAGGCCGACACCCTCCAATTCGACAGCCTCGCGGCCTATGTGCGGGGACATCGCTACGAGGTCCGGCGGGAGTCTCTCGAAGACGGCGGCTGGTCCCTGAGCGATGAGGGGACCGCTGCCCTGCTGAAAAAGCTCCGCCAAACGGGCGTCCCCTTGAAAGAATATGTGAACGGCCAGATCTATTATGGCATTAAAACCGGCTTCAACGAGGCATTCGTCATCGACGCGGCGATGCGGGAGCGCCTCATCGCCGAAGACCCCAAAAGCTCGGAGCTGATCAAACCATTTCTCGCGGGGCGGGACATCAAGAGATACGAACCGCCGACGAGCGATCACTTTTTCATCTTCACACGGCGCGGCGTCGATATCAAACGCTATCCGGCCGTTGAAAGTCACCTGAAACGGTTCAAGGAACAACTGCTGCCGAAGCCGAAGGATTGGAAGGGCGCCGACTGGAAAGGAAGAAAACCGGGCGCCTATCTGTGGTACGAGATTCAGGATGCCGTCGATTATTACACCGAATTTGAGAAACCGAAGATTCTCTGGCCGGAGATTGCCGGCAGCGCCCGCTTCACCTGGGACAATGCGGGAACCTATGCCAACAACAAGGTCTTTCTTGTCCCGGAGGGGTCGATGTATCTCCTCGGCCTTCTGAACTCGTCGCTGCTGCGCCTGTTTATTCATAGCGTCTGCACGGACCTCCAGGGCCACAGCTTCAATTTCTCCGCCGTCTTCGTTGCTCAGACGCCCATCCGCCGCATCGACTTCGCCGACACGGCGGACCGGGAGCGGCACGACCGGATGGTCGCCCTGGTCGAGGAGATGCTCGCCCTCCACCGGAGGCTGGCCGCCGCCCGGACGGACCACGAACACACGAACCTCAAGCGCCAGATCGACGCCGCCGACCGGCAGATCGACCGGCTGGTCTACGACCTCTACGATCTTACGGAGGCTGAGATCCGTCTCGTGGAAGAAAAAATTGCCGCCACGGGGGAGATTCTTCCTACTTTTCCAGCATCTCCCTGACCTTGTCGGAAAGTTTCTCGAGATGGAAGGGCTTCTGGAGGAACCCGTTGCAGCCGCGGTCCAGGATATGGCTCGCCTCGCCGTTGATGCTGTAACCGCTGGAAAGAAGAACCTTGATCGCGGAATTGATCTCCCGGAGACGATCGAAGGTCTCTCCTCCCGATATCCCCGGCATGATCATGTCCAGAATCACCAGGTCGATCTCCTTCCGCTTTTCCAGGTAAACGGCGAGCGCCTCCGGACCGCTCCCGGCCGCATAGACCCGGTACCCCATGGACTCCAACATCTCCCGGCTCACCTCCAGGACCATCTTTTCATCATCCACCAGCAGGATCGTCTCTGTCCCCCTGGCGACGGCCCCGGTCTCCGTCTTTTCCTTCACCACCTCCCTCTCCGAAGCGGGCAGATAGATATTGAACGTCGTCCCGTGACCGGGCTCGCTGTCCACGTTGATCGCCCCCTTGTGACCCTTGATTATCCCGTAGACCGTCGCCAATCCCAGGCCCGTCCCCCTTCCCATCCCCTTCGTCGTGAAGAAGGGATCAAAGATCCGCTCCCTGGTCTTATCGTCCATCCCCGTACCGGTATCGGTGACCGATATCTTCACATATCTCCCCGGACTGATGGCATAGGAAAACGCCTGTTCATCATCCAGAAGAACATTTTCCGTCTCCAGATAGATCTCCCCGCCCCCGGGCATCGCCTGCCAGGCATTCACATACAGATTCATGAACACCTGCTCCATCTGTCCCCGGTCCACCTCCACCGCCGAGAGGTCTTTCCCGTATTTCCGATGGATGGTGATCTCCTTTTTGGTTCTGCCGAACATCGAGGAGCTCTTTTTAAGGATGTCGTTCATATCGGCGGGCTTCACCTCATATCTTCCCCCACTGGCAAAACCCAACAGTTGCCTGGTTAAATCCGCCCCGCTCTGCACCTGCTCCTCAATCCGCTTGAGCCGCTCATAATGCGGATGAGAGGGATCCAGATCCAGCAACGTCAGGGACGTATACCCCTGAATCCCCATGAGCAGGTTGTTGAAGTCGTGGGCAATGCCGCCGGCCAACGTGCCGACGGCCTCCATCTTCTGGGCATGATTGAGCTTCTTTTCCATATCTCTCAGTTCCGTGATGTCCTTCATGGTACCCACGACGCCGATGATGTGGCCTTTCGAGTCCCGGTTGAAGGCGCTGTTCATGTTGAACACCCGTTCCGTTCCGTCCTTGGCCAGCATAACCCCAATGTAATTATGAACGTTTTTCCGATCGTCCCGAACGCCTTTGAGTAGTTTTCTATAGGCTCTCCTATCCTCTTCCCTCGCAAAATCCGTGAAATAACGCCCCAGCAAGTCTTCTTCGCCATGCCCTAAAACCCGCATCCAGGATGGATTCACATAAGTGATGGTTCCGTCAAGATTCACGGTGTAGATAATATCCGGCGCGTTCTCACTCAAGGCACGAAACCGCTCCTCGCTTTCCCGCAGTTCCTCCTCCGCTCGCTTGCGCTCGGTGATATCGCGAGCGGCGGCATAAATGAGCTTGCCTCTTGGAGAGGAACGCCACTCGATCCAGCGGTAAGAACCGTCCTTGCAGCGATAGCGATTGACGAAGTTCAGGACCTGCTCCTGGCTGTCAAGCCGCGAGATTGCCTGTAGGGTTGATTCCATGTCGTCCGGGTGCACAAAATCAAGAAAACGCCGCCCCTCCAGTTCCACCAGAGAGTAACCCAGAGTCACTTCCCACTGCCGGTTCAGGTGCCGGAAGCAACCGTCGGTGTCGGCGATGCAGAACAGGTCCAGAGCCGTCGAAAAGTACCTGTCAAGTTCCTCCGTCTTCTCCTGCAGTGCATCCTCCGCCCGCCTGCGTTCGGTGATGTCCTCAACCACAACGATGTTACACCCGGATTTTTCCCCCGGCTTCCAGGGATGCGATACCGTGATATTCACCCAGATGATTGCCCCGTCCTTAGAGATGTATCTCTTCTCCAAGGTGTAGTGTCCGATTTTTCCGGCCAGCAGCAGCGCCGATTTGTCCTCATGCAACTGAAGATCATCCGGATGCGTAATCGCCAAGTAGGTGGTGGCAAGCAGTTCCTCCTCCGTCCTGCCGACGAGTTCGCAAAGCCGCCGGTTGACCGTGAGGAAACGGCCCGTGATGATTTCGATCTCAGCCACGCCCACCGCCGCCTGCTCAAAAAGGGTGCGGTACCGCGCCTCGCGCTTCCGCAGCTCCTCCTCCGCCTGTTTGCGCTCTGCTTCCGACTGCTCCAGTTCCCGGATTCTCTGCTTTAAGACGGATATCTCTTCGATCATTTCGGTATTTGTCCCGGATGGGTCGTTCATCTGCTGCCCCCTGCTATGACAACCATTTTCGGTTGAAAAGAAAGACGGGTGGTATGGATACGTAACGCATTGGCCGTATAAAAGTTATCGGATACCCCTTCGGATGTCAAATGGAATATAGGCAACAGCTCATCGTCGCAGACCGGAACCGGCGCCTTCCTGCCGTCCTGCTTCACCTGATCAGACCCACAGTTTCCCTGTTGAACTGCCGGAATTTACGGAATGCCGCGCCGTTTTGTGACGGACCGGGAAAAGACCCTTTCAAGCCTCCCGCCGGGAGGCGTCAGACGGGTCAGGTGCCGCCGAACAGAGGAACGGCGCCGCGCAGGGAGAACTCCCCCAGGAAACCGATCGTGACCTTCCCGTCTTCCACGATCACGGGCACCTGCTCCCTTCCCCCGGTCAGGGCGAGCATCTCCTGCCGTTTCTCCGGGTTTTCATCGACATTGAAAAAGACCGCCCGCTCCCCGTAGGCCGACCTGGCCTGTTTCGCGAAGGGTCAGGTCTCCGTCCCGTAGATGATGATTTTTTTCGCCATGATGAAACACCTCATCCTGTCAGGTTTTCCAGCGCGTCCCCGCCGGAGGGGCCGCCCGGATGACCTGCAATCCGGAGGCGCCCGGCGGGAAATGCGCGGGGAAAAAGATAAGTCACCTATGTCAATGCCCTTTGTTCATCACCGGCTTTACAGCCTGAACCTTGATGCTGGCGATGGATGAACTGATTTCCTCAACCTGCGCCTCCAGGTGATCCGCCTGGGCGAAGCGCTCCCGTACTGCGGGATTATCGAGAAGATCACTGACGGGGAAGGTGGTTTCGCCGACGATCTGAATATCCTCGAAACCGGCCTCCCGGATCGCCCGGAGATAATCCTCTTTCATCACCGCGCCGGCAACACAGCCGACATAGGCCTCGATGGATTCTTTCAGCGCAGGGGACAGCCGGTTCAGCAGGACGATATCGGAGACCATCAACCGGCCGCCCGGTTTGAGAACCCGGAAGGCCTCCCGGAAGACCCGCTCCTTGTCGGGGGAGAGGTTGATCACGCAATTCGAGATAATGACATCGGCGGTACGGTCGGCGACCGGAAGATTCTCAATCTCCCCCAGACGGAACGACACGTTTTCATAGTCACCCTTCCGGGCGTTCCCCCGTGCCTTGTCGATCATCTCCGGCGTCATGTCCACGCCGATCACCCGCCCGCTTTTCCCCACAGCCCGGGCAGCGAGAAAGGCATCAAAACCGGCGCCGGACCCCAGATCGACCACTGTTTCGCCCTCCTTCAGGGACGCCAGCGCCACCGGATTACCGCATCCCAGGCCGAGGTTCGCACCCTCCGGAACGGTCTGCATCTCCTCCGGGGTGTAACCCACCCCTTGGCTGATCGTTTCCACCGAAGTGCCGCCGCAGCCGCAAGATGCCCCGGGAAGGCAGCAACTTCCTGAATTCTTCGCGATCTTTCCGTAGCCGTCCCGGACGGCCTTTCTGATTTCTCCCTGTTCCATCGTATCATTCCTCCCTTTCAGATACCTTTTCTGATCGCCCCCCGAAGCCACGCTTCGGCGGCGTCTTCGTCGATGTGTCTATGAACCGGAGCCCCCCTCCCGCATGACCGGACCGAGAAACTCCCTCACCCGCTCGGCGAGGTTGTCGGCCTTGATCAGGGAAAGGCAGCAGATCTCTCCGTCCTTCTCCCAACTGACAACCGCCAGCTTGTCCCCCGCCTTGATGTTCGCCCTGTCCCTCAATTCCTTGGGAAGCACCATCTGTCCCCGCTCATCGACGCCGAGCAGCGCCTCGACACGGCAGCAGCTCATGCCCGCGCTCCCGCCCTCGCAGCAGGACGCCTTTGAATCGGTATTCTCCATTGTAAAAACCTCCATTCGCATTTATTTCTGATAAAATTGATAATTCAGTATTATCAGATTAAGCTGAATATAATGATAGAAAGGGGTGCTGTCAAGGGCTCCGGTAAAAAAGTAATCACTACCGGTCAGAAGTGTTTTTTAATGCGGGCTCTCAGGCCTTCCAGCAGGTCGTAGCGGGTGAGGTCATAATAAATCGGGGTGATGGTGATCATCCCCCGCTTCAGGGCGCTGGCGTCCGTATCGTCCTGCTCCTGCGAGGGGAGCTCCGTCTCGCCGGCCAGCCAGTAGTAGGTGTTGTCGCGCGGATCGATCCTCTTGTCGAAGCTCTCCATCAGGCGCGCCCGACCCTGTTTTGTCACGACGACGCCCCGGATCTCCCCTTCCGGAACCGCCGGGACGTTCACGTTCAGCGCGACGTTCGGCAGTGGATTTTCGAGGATGAAGGCGGCCATCTTCCGGGCAAAACGGGCGGCCGCCGTATAGTCCGCCTCCTCATGCGTATCGAGCGAAATCGCGAGCGACGGCACCCCCAGGATCGCCGCCTCCGTCGCCGCGGAGACGGTCCCCGAATAGAGGACATTGATCCCCACGTTCGCCCCGCGGTTGATCCCGGAGACAACCAGGTCCACCGGCCCCCCTGCCAGCTCGCCCAGGCCGATCTTGACGCAGTCGGCCGGCGTACCGAGAACGGCATAGCCGAGGAATCCCCCGTTCTTCCGGGCCTTCCGGACCATCAGCGGCCGGGAGATCGTGATCGCGTGGCCGACCGCGCTCTGCTCGACCTCGGGCGCCACGATGAGACACTCCGCGTCCCGGGAGAGCTCCCGATAGAGGGCCAGGAGGCCCCGTGCATAGATCCCGTCGTCGTTGGTCAGAAGAAATCGTTTTGCCATTCAGCTCCTCCTCTATCATCCGGCCGTCCCCGACCGGCAGAACGTATCTGGGCAATCCCCGGGCGAAGGCCACCCGGCTTCCGCTCCGGGAGGGGAAATTGCTATCATTTTCGCCGCGTCACGGTTTTCACTTCCATTCATCGGGACAGAGGGACTTCATATACCGGAGGGTCTCCTCCGCCAGCGGGGCCGAATCGATCCAGACGGAGGCCTCATGGTTGTACTTCAGGGCCGACTGTGTCAGGTTGTGGCTCCCGATCAGGACGTACCGCCGGTCGATCACGACAAGCTTCGTGTGCGTCTGCCGGTCCGGGGCATCCAGACAGACCCGGATTCCTTCCTGCCTGAGCCTCTCCGTCGTCTCGGCATTGTTCCGGCTGAGGTCGTCGGCATCCCGATTCCTTTCCAGGATCGCCTCGACGCGGACCCCTCTCCTAACCGCCGCAACGAGGCTTTTCAGAACCGCCTCGGGATAACCCTGTGCATTCTCGATCGTGCGGAATAGGTAGGCGGAAAGGGAGATCTCAGCCCGGGCGCGATCGATGCCGTTTAGAAGCGCCGTGAAGTAATCGCTGTCCAGGAGCAGTTTCACCTCAGCAACCGCCCGCGGAGAAGCGACTACGGGCTTGCCTCCGGGTTGCGCAGCGCTCCCCGCCTGCGGAAGAAACAGGAGGATCAGCAGAAACGCCGCCGTTATCATCCGTCGCATCACCCCGTGCGCCCGTTTCATCATCGGTTCCTCTGATTCACCCCCCCGTTCCCATACCACCGGCCCCCACCCCCGTCGGGCGGGATGTGTCTCCACCCTCCCGTTCCCTTTTCCGTTAACCTTCTTCCGGGCTCTTTATACCACATCGGAACCCATCGTCGATAAAAAAAGCCCGGGCATCCGCAAGGGACGCCCGGGCCGACCGGTCTCAAACAAAAATTACTTCTTCACATCCTCGAAGTCGGCGTCGACCACATCGTCATCCTTCTTGCCGCCAGCCTGCGCACCCGCACCCGGCCCGGCGTCCGCCCCCGGCTGGGGACCGGCGCCCTCGCCCGCCTGATGCTGCGCGGTTTTGGCATACATTGCCTCGGCCAGCTTATGGGAGGCGTTGGTCAGCTCCTCCTGAGCCGACTTGATCGCCTCCAGGTCGTCACCCTCAATCGTCTTCCTCACCTTGGCGATCCCTTCCTCGATCTTTGCCTTTTCAGCGGCATCGACCTTATCACCGAACTCCTTGACATTTTTCTCCACGCTGTAGGCCAGGGCATCGGCGTGGTTTCGCGCCTCGATCAACTCCTTCTTCTTCTTGTCCTCTTCGGCGTGGGCGTCGGCATCCTTCACCAACTTTTTAATTTCTTCCTCTGACAGACCGCTGGAGGCGGTGATCTTGATGCTCTGCTCCTTGCCGGTTCCCAGATCCTTCGCCGAGACGTGGACAATGCCGTTCGCGTCGATGTCGAAGGTCACTTCGATCTGGGGCACGCCGCGCGGCGCCGCAGGAATCCCCACCAGTTCGAACCGTCCGAGCGTCCGGTTGTCGCCCGCCATGGACCGCTCCCCCTGGAGGACGTGAATGCTCACCGCCGGCTGGTTGTCCGCCGCCGTCGAAAAGACCTGGCTCTTCTTGGTCGGGATGGTCGTGTTCTTCTCGATCAGCCGCGTCATGACGCCGCCCAGCGTCTCGATACCGAGGGACAGAGGCGTCACATCGAGGAGCAGGACATCCTTCACGTCGCCGGTCAGGACGCCGCCCTGGATCGCCGCACCGACCGCAACCACCTCGTCCGGATTGACCCCCCTGTTGGGCTCTTTCCCGAAGATCTCCTTGACCTTCTGCTGGACACGGGGCATTCGGGTCATCCCGCCGACAAGGATCACCTCGTCGATTTCGGCCGGGGTCAGCTTCGCGTCCTTCATCGCCGTCAGGCAGGGCGGAACCACCTTTTCGATCAGGTCCTCGACGATGGCCTCCAATTTCGCCCGGGTCAACTTGATGTTCATGTGCTTCGGCCCCGAGGCGTCGGCCGTGATGAAGGGGAGGTTGACATCCGTCTCCATCGAGCTGGAAAGTTCCATCTTCGCCTTCTCCGCCGCCTCCTTGATCCGCTGGAGGGCCATCTTGTCCTTCCGGATGTCGATCCCCTGATCCTTCTTGAATTCGGTGGCCAGGTACTCGATCAGCCGCTGGTCGAAGTCCTCGCCGCCCAGGTGGGTATCGCCGTTCGTGGATTTGACCTCAAAAACTCCGTCCCCCAGTTCAAGGATCGAGATGTCGAACGTCCCGCCGCCCAGGTCGAAGACGGCGATCTTCTCATCCTTCTTCTTGTCCAGGCCGTAGGCCAAGGCTGCCGCCGTCGGTTCGTTGATGATCCGCAGCACGTTGAGTCCCGCGATCTTGCCGGCATCCTTCGTCGCCTGCCGCTGGGAATCGTTGAAGTAGGCGGGTACCGTGATGACCGCGTCGGTGATCTTCTCCCCAAGATAATCGTCGGCGGTCTGCTTCATCTTCGTCAGGATCATCGAGGAGATCTCCGCCGGGCTGTAGTTCTTCCCCCGGATCGTCACCTGCGCGTCGCCGTTTCCGGCCTCGGTGATCTTGAACGGGCTGACCGTCTTGTCGTACTGCACCTCTTTCGAATTATATTTTCTCCCGATGAGCCGCTTGATCGCGTAGACGGTGTTCTCCGAGTTGGTGACGGCCTGCCTCTTGGCCACCTGCCCCACCTGCCGCTCCCCGTTCTCCGTAAAGGCCACCATCGAGGGGGTCGTCCGATTTCCCTCCTGGTTGGCAATCACGACGGGATCACCGCCCTCCATCACCGCGACGCACGAGTTCGTTGTTCCTAGATCAATTCCGATAATCTTTCCCATGATAACGATTCCTCCTTCTTAATTATTCTTCGCCTCTTCGCAATTATTTTCCCGGTCACCGCCCATCGAAGGGCGTTTGCAGACGGAAACTTTCGCCGGCCGGAGCAGCCTGCCGTTGAGCAGATACCCCTTTTCGAATTCGCCGACCACCTGGCTATCCTCATGTTGGGCGCTCTCCACCTGCATCATCGCCTCGTGGATATGGGGATCGAAATCCTTCCCCGCGGTATCAATCATCTCCACACCATGTTTCTGCAGACAACCCATGAGCTGTCCCTGAAGCAGCTTGAGCCCCTTTCTGAAGGCATCAAAGTCCTCAGAATTGCAGGCATGTTCCAGGGCCCGGTCCATCCCGTCGACGAGCGGCAGGATGTCCCGGAGCAGATTCTCGTTACCGTATTGAATCGCGTCCGCCTTCTCCCGGGCCGCGCGTTTCCGGTAATTGTCGAGCTCGGCGACGGCACGCACGTATTTGTCGTAATTTTCCGCGGCCTTCTCCTCCGCTTCCTGAAGTTTCACCATCAGCTCTTCCACCTGATCCTTCTTCGCGGGAACCTCCACCTCCGGCTCACCTGCCGTTGCCTTCGGTTCCCCGGCCTTCCTCGAAAGGCCTCCGCTGATCTCCACCGTATCCTTTTTCATCTTTGCGACCATGACTCTCCTATTTCATATCCGGTCTCTGGAAGAGTTTGAAATCAACCATCTCGCAGATCACATGCCCCACCGTAATGTGCACCTCCTGGATGCGGGGGGTGCTGGTGGAAGAAACGTTCAGCGCGTGATCCACAATCTTCGCGACATCGCCGCCGTCCCGTCCGGTCAGACCGATCGTGACCATTCCTATCTTTTTCGCCGCCTCCAGCCCTTTGACCACGTTCACGGAGGTCCCGCTGGTGCTCATTCCCCAGGCGATATCGCCCTTCCGGCCGATGGCCCGGATCTGCTTGCTGAAGATCTCCGCAAAGTCGTAGTCATTCCCGATGCTGGTGATGATCGACGTATCGGTCGTCAGCGCAATGGCGGGAAGGGGCGGCCTCTCGATGACGAACCGGTTCACAAATTCCGCCGCAAGGTGCTGGGCATCCGCCGCGGACCCTCCGTTTCCGAACAGAAGGATCTTGTTGCCCGCCTTCAGCGCCGCCGTCACCGCCCCGACCACGGCCACGATCCGGTTGAGGTTTTCGTTGACGAAAACCTCCTTGACCTGGCCCGACTCCCGGAATATCTTAATAATATAATCTTCCATCGCGTTCATCCTGAGATTTCCAACGTATCCCTCAAATCGCGCCTAATATAAGAATCGGCCCGGACCCTGTCAAGGGAAGCCGGGTAATTTAATTCCCCGCCCCTGGCGTCCATGCAAAACCCGGATCAACCTGCCGTTGATCCCGCACCGCATTCCCCCCCGCCGGGTTTTTGTCAAACAATCATCCGCGGATTCTCCGTGATTCCGACCGGCATCCTTCATTGACGGATCCCGAATTGTATGTCAGATTGAAAATAAACCGGCGCTCCGGAAGAGGCGGTTAAGCAGGATCAGGAGGCATTCATGAAAAAGACGACCACAACAACCATCCTTGTCCTGTTTGCATCTCTGGCCATGCTTTTCCAACCCTGCACGGGGCTCCGATTGGCCCGGGCACAGGAAGCCAATCCAAAAGCGGCGATCGATCTGCCGCCGCCGGTCTTCGACGGGCCGATGTCGCTTGAAAAGGCCCTGCTGGAGAGGCGATCGGTCCGGGCTTACAAGGATGAACCGCTGACCCTGGCGGATATTTCTCAGATCCTCTGGGCGGCCCAGGGGATCACGGAAACGAAACAGGGACTGAGGACGGCGCCCTCGGCCCGCGCCCTCTATCCGCTGAACCTCTACCTCCTGGTGGGAAAGGTGGACGGTGTGCCGGTGGGCCTGTATCGATACCAGCCCCAGGGGCACAAAATTCTCAAAGTCCATGAGAGCGACAAGAAGGCGGAACTCCATGCAGCGGTCGGGCAGGCCCCGATCCGGGGCGCGGCGGCGGTCATCGTGGTGACCGGCATGACCCGCACCTCCAAAGCGAAGTGGATCTATCTGGAGCGCGGCCACGCCGCACAGAATATCCTTCTGCAGGCCCATTCCCGGAAAATCGGGGCTGTCGTCATGGGCGGATTCAGGGATGAAGATGTGCGGAAGGTGCTGAATGTTCCCGAAAGCGAGCAGCCGGTCTACATCATCCCGATGGGCAGGATGCAAGATGAAAAAATGCCATAAATGTTCGAAGGATTTGGAAATCAAGACTCCGGTGGGCAGGAAGGATGTCTGCCCCTTTTGCGGATCCGACTTGCGCTGCTGTCTCAATTGCGCCTTCCAAGCACCGGGGGCCTACAATGGGTGCAGGGAGCCCCAGACCGAAAGGGTGGTTGAAAAGGAACGGAGCAATTTCTGCGATTATTTCGTCTTCAGGGATGCCGCTTCCGGCAATCAGGGAAAGGCTGCCGGAGATCCCGCAAAGGCAAAGTTGGCCTCCCTGTTCAAGTGAGACGGCGCTTGTCTTCTTCCTCCTACCATGAGTTCATGTATACCGGTATTTAATGTGGTATTGTGAGATTAAAGAATGAACCATGGAAAGGCGGGAGAACTTTGTACTTCCTGGGTTTTTAAATCCTTACTACAGTATGTCCCATGCCTTCCTGAACCATGATAAGTTGATTGGATCTTTGAATCCTTGTTACGATGGAAGATTGGTTTGGGAGGTCCTGGTTCTCTGCTTTTCCCATCTCATGACAGGAGGTGTGAAAACATGAACGAGACATCTTTTGGCGGTTTTCTGGGTATCGATGTTTCAAAGGACAAGTTTGATGCCTATATAATAATTAGCATACCTTCTTTTTTTACCCCCGTGTAAAAGGCTCTTACCTCTCGACAGAATGGACCTCTCGGCGGGTGGACTGCCCCGGTGCCCCGATGTGGCGGAGTGGCGAAAAACATCACCATGGTATAAGGAATTGGAGAAGGCCGTTGGGTCTCCACTGAATACCTATGTGGAGCCACAGATAATAGGCGCCCTGAGTGCCGCAATAATCGCGCTCAAGAAAGCCTTCCAAGAGACAGCCCTTAACACAAGGGCCAGCACGTCTTCTGTGCTGGCCCTTGTGTTGTTAAAAACTGAGAACTATACCCGTTATCAGGAAACTGCCTGCACCGGGGCTCCCCGTCCCTTCGAAAATTTCTGGAGAAATATCACGATAATGAGACAAGCCAACCCCCCTATATCCCCGATGCTGTAAGGAATGATAAATCCTAGCGCACCTACAATCATAATGATTCGCTCCAGTATATTCGACTTCCTTAGGAAGTAGCCGGAAGCACCGGATGCGAGCATCCCTATGCCGAGAAATGAGGTAAAAAGAATCCACATCCCATTTACCACACTAACCCCCTCCCAGTGAAGGAGCAATACTCGCCCTTCAGGAATAACGGTGAAGATAAAGGGCATAAGAAAAGCAGGAATGCAATATTTCCATGCCATCAGGGTCGTCTTGAAGGGATCACCCCCCGTGATTGCCGCTGCTGCGAATGGTGAGAGCGCGGTAGGGGGAGAAACCTCGGAGAGCAGGGCGTAGTAGAAGATAAACATGTGGGCGGCGTAGTCCGGGACACCCAGCTGCACGAGCGCTGGCGCAGCTATCACGGCTGCGATGATATACGTTGCAGTTATCGGTACGGCAAGTCCGATAATCCACAGGAGGATACCTGTGTAGAGCGTGGTAAAGAAAATGCTTCCGCCAGCATACTGAATGATAATGGTAGAGAGTTTCAGCCCGAGACCTGTTAAGCTGACCACGCCTACAATCATCCCTGCGGACGCGCATATTGCTGCCACATTAAGGACTGTCAGGGACCCCTGCTTTAGTGATTCAATCAGTTTCCTCAGGTTGAACCTTGTATCTTTACGAATAAAACATGTAAGAAAGCATGTGATGATTGCGGCGAGAACCGAGACCGCGGGCGTATACCCTTTCACCAGAAAAGCTATTATGGCAACAAGGGGCAGAAAATGGAAACCATACATCTTCGTCAGTTCCCAGAGAGTGTACTTCTTCTCTATCGCCACCGCTTTCAGACCAAATTTCTTCGCGTCGAACTCGACCATGAGGAGAAGTCCCCAGTAGTAAAGGGCTGCAGGTATGACAGCCAGCTTAATCACATCAATATAGCTTATCCTCAGAAATTCGGCGATAAGAAACGCAGCAGCACCCATAACCGGTGGAGTTGTTATTGCCCCCATGCCGCCTGCAGCAAGGAACCCCCCTGCATTTGCTTTGTCATACCCAGCTTTCTTAAGCATCGGATAGGCTACGGAACCGATGGCGACGGTGTTTGCAACCCCCGAACCCGAAGCCATGGCCAGCAGATAGGACGTTGCCACCACAGACCGGCCTGCGGCTGTCGGCTTCCTCCCCATTGCGGTAAAGGCAAAATCAACGTAAAATTTCCCCGCCCCTGATACGGTGAGGAATGCTCCGAAGATGGTAAACATAATAATGATAGTCGATGACACCTCGATGGGAACTCCGAAAATCCCTTCAAGCGTCATGTACATATGTCCTATGATGCGCTCGACATCATAGCCCCTGTGCGTCCATGGCGCCGGGAGCCACGGCCCCACATAGGCATACACGAGAAACAGGATACACGAGACCGGCATGATCAACCCTGCGCTTCGTCTTGTGGCTTCCAGAATGAGCAGCATGAAAACAACTCCGAGTATCGTGTCCCACAACTCGGGGGTCACAGCCCGGTAGATAAACTCTTCGAAATCGATGTACATGTAAAGGATGCTTGCCACCGCTGCGAGTGCCAGAATGATGTCGATAATAGTGACCTTCCCTTTGTACTTTTTCGCCATAGGGTAGTAAAGAAAAGAGAGGACAAGCATAAAGGCAACGTGTCCTCCCCTGAGCATCTGGGTTGTAACGGGAAATATGGTGGCGTAAATTGCGAAGAGCGACATCGCCACGGCAAGCACTGTAGTTGTGACATTCCAAAAGCCGGTAACTTTTCTTGTTACCCCCTCTTCTTCTTCAATAATCTCATCGAGTTTCTTCTTCTGCTCCTCCGTCAATTGCTCCGTAGCTTCATCAAGTATTGACTTCCCCTTCTCGTCCATATTTACCTCCAGATGCAATATACAACATATAGCAGGATCGGTTCTCTTGCTAATCGTATCGTCACGTTTCCCTGCTCACCCGGCAGGTCTCGCAACACAATCCGCCTGCTTCTCACGGTGAGCGTCTGTCCGCCGACGCTGTCCCGGGGGATATTGAATTGATCAAGTACTCTTCTTGTGTTGCCTTCATCCCTACCCTCAATCCCGTAATACTCGAGTGCGGCATCACTAGTCACCACGTGGAAGAGTACCAGACGGCGGCCTTCCACACGGAGTCTTTCCTCCACCGGCACACCATACATGGAATGCGTGTACCGCAGGGAAATGACGTCGCCCTCGGACACCGGCACACATGGTCCTTCGTTCCCTATCTTGAGAACCTGAAACCGTAACAAAAATCCTGCAGTGAGAACTCCGACTACAAACAAACAAAGGTACAGGAGCCTTGCGCTCCTGTACCTTGAAATCCAGTTCACGCGGGTACCTCGAACTTTCTCTCCTTGAAGAATTTCTGGGCGCCCTTATGATAAGGGACAGCTGTGTTGGCCGAACCATCCTTCAGGGTGATGTTCAAAGCCTCTTTGTGTATTGCGGCCAGTTCTTTCAAATGATCAAAAATGGAGACCAAGACGTTGTAGACAGTCTTTTCATCCAAATCCTGATGGCACATCAGTAGATTCGCCACGGCTGCCACCTGGGTGTCCTGTTCGACACCTGTATATACCTTCTTGGGTATCACAGATTTGTAGTACACAGGGCCGTATTTGTCGACCATCTTCGAGATTAGCTCATCATGCTGAATAAGAATCATCTTAATTCCCGGTGATGCAGCAAGGTCAAGAACCGACGAGGTAGGCACTCCACCATCCCAGAAATAGGCATCGATTTTGCCATCTTTCATTGCACCTCCCGACTCACCAGCCCCGAGCCTGTCCCGCTTGACATCCTTGTCTACATTTATGCCGGCTGCTTCCAGCACTCTCAGTGCTTTCACTTCAGTGCCGCTCCCGGGAGCGCCTGTAGAGATTCTCTTACCCTTCAGGTCTGACACCTTTGTTATCCCCTTGCCTTCCAATGTTACTACATGCATAAGGTTGGGATACATTACCGTAACCGTCCTCACGGGAAGGGGTTTGCCTTTGAAGTGACCCGTTCCCTTGAATGCGTCATAACCGGTGTCGCTCATAATGAGGCCAAAGTCGGATTTCTTTGCGGCCAAGAGCTTACAGTTGTCTACCGACGCGGCGGTGACTTCGGCTGCCGCCTCGACACCTCCGTACTTTGTGGCGAGACTCGCAATGCCACCGCCAATGACGAAATAAACGCCCCCCATGCCCCCGGTTGCTATGGAAATCCTCTTGTTGGCCTGGGCAAAAAGGTCTCCGGGATTACCCAATGCCAGGGCTCCTCCCGCTACGAGACCCAGCTTGAGAAAATCCCGTCTCTTCAGCTCCCAGTTTTCCCTGAATAAACCGTCAAAACCCGTTTTAGCGACTTTGTTTTCCTTCATCATTGCCCCTCCTTTTTCAATTTATTCAAGTTTCCGGCTTCCTTCTGGCTATCAAAGAAGCCCCCGTACAACCTGTCGCATATTGATAAACTCCTTCCTCTTTTGTTTCTCCGCTCGATCAGCAGTAGCAGACCACGCCTCTGTTAGAGAATCAGCCTCTGGGGATCGCATTTTTCCCTGAGAATCTTCAGCTCTTC
Organism: Deltaproteobacteria bacterium; assembly: GCA_026388345.1. The sequence continues at coordinate 6,551 of JAPLJY010000110.1, read as the reverse complement.
CGGGGTCGGTGGAGCCACCTCCGCCGCCCGGGAAACGTCCACCGTAAAATCCATGTTTTCCAGGATCTGCCGGGTGGTGATGCCTGGATAGTATCCCGCCAGATACATCTGCTTGGTCCTCCCGTCGAACCGGAAGACTGCCATGTTCGTGATCACGACCGTCGGACCTCCCTCGCGCAAACCTGCTTTCCGGCGTCCGTCGGCGCCGTCCATATGACCGGGGCTCGTGAAATAATCCAGTTTGCTCACGAAGCGCTTTTTCTCCTGCTGCATGAAAATGATGCAGCGCGGGACGAAGGAGGCTACGTCGCAGCCACCGCCGCTGCCCGAAAAACGGGTCTTGGGTTTAACGTAGTTGCCGATGACAGTTGTATTGAGATTGCCGTAGAGGTCGATCTGCGCCGCCCCCAGGATCCCAATGACGTGTCTGCCGGTAATTGGATTTTGCATCGTGGTGAAAGCGTCGAAAAGCCCGCTGTTGGTTGCTGCAAGGTACATCACCCGCGAATCCGACACGGCCAGTGGGATCTCGTCCAGTTTGGAGTCAATCGCCCCGGTTTCAAAGAACATGACGCTCTCGGGGGCGTTGATGTTTTTGGCGGCCATAGCGGCCAGCATGGAGATTCCCGTACCCCCGAACACGATATCGCCGTTCCTGATCTCCCTGGCAGCCACAATCGTCATCATTTCCCGCAATGTGTATTCTTCCATCGCCTCCTCCTTTAGCCCCGTGCCAGATTGACCGCATATCCCGTTTCGGGATCCGCCTTGATCTTGTCCAACCGTTCTTGCCCCCCGTTCAGCGCAATGAATTCTTCGTGATCCTTCACCCCATGGATGAATTTCTGGAGGTATTCGCGATGGAGTTCGTCATCCTTGGCACATTTGACGTAATGCAGCAGGCAGGCGGGGTCATAATCGTAATACCCGTAACAGGCTGTCGGAAGGGCGCCGTACGGAACGTGGACCACCGCGTCGACATGGATGAAGGGAATGTTGTTTTGATCGGGATTCCGCCTCAAGACAGCGTTATCGACCAACTCCTCGCAGGTGAGGATGACATGCTCGGCGGACTTCGCCTGTTCCACATCGGCGAAGGTCAGCCCCTGTATCCTTCCCGTCCCCTGTTTGTCCGCTTTCTGGACGTGCAGAATCGTGACATCGGGCCGGATGGCGGGCACCAGGACGACCTTCGGGGTGTCCATCCATCCGCCGAACGGACTGTCCATCACGACCAGCTTCTTGTCGGGCATCTTGGAATCCCGCTTCCTTTCCTCTTCGGAAAATCCCCAGACGTTCACCAGATCGGTCCCCAAGGACGATACGGTGGGGAGAAAAGGCATCCCCATGGCCCCAGCCATGAAGCGCAGGCACATCTGGAAGTTCGAATAATCCTCAATCCGGATCGTTCCCTCCTGAACAGCCTTCCGGAAGCGGATGCAGGTGGCCGCATATTTTCCGTTCCCTCCGTAGGCGATGTCCAGCCTCGAAACGCATCCTCCGCCGATCAGTTCATCGGCGCCCTGACCGTTGGAATGGGCATAGAGATACAGGTCCCGGATCCCCTGGCGGATGATCTCGTAGACCGCCGCCATGGGATTCCGGTTGATTGTGAAACCGCCGATGGAAATATGGCTGCCGTCCTTGACATATTTCCGGATGGCATCGCTTAGTGACATGATTTTATTTTCTTGTGTATTCATGAACTTTTATTCTCTCCTCAATAGATTTTTCGCAATTCAATTCCATAACCGCTAAAGACTTGTTGGTCGTTATCGCTGAAATGGCATCTCTTCTTGCAAAGAAGCAAAATCCATTAAGAGCTAATTTTTTACGACTTCTGTATTGAAGGGAAAAATAATTTCTGGTCTTTTTTCGGAACCATCAAATGCTCATGCAAACCATTGGTGCCGGTTTGCTGCATTCACTTAAGAATGCTCTTCCATCCCTCTTTCATCTCCGTGGGAGGATAGCCGAGAGCGAAAGATATCTGTGCGGCAGTCCTGACAACCGCCGGAACAATTGTTTTTTTCAGATGGTTGATGCTGATGGTGGTTGATGAGCCTGAGACATTGATCGCAGCTATAGCCTTTTGTTGGTGATTAAAAATAGGAGCGCCGGCAGCCCTTAATCCTACTGCAAGTTCTCCATTGCAAATCGCATAACCTTTTTTCCTCACTTTCACGAGTTCAGATCGCAGGGGCTCTCGTTCGCTGATTGTACGAGTCGTGCACGGGGTCAGTTCAGCATGATTAAAATAAATGTCGAGTTCATCCGGCGTAAGGTCCGCCAAGAGAACCTTACCGATAGTGGTGCAATGGGCAGGAATCCGGGATCCTATCTTGAGCATTACACCGACAATCGACTTGTTCCGTATCCTGTCCACATAAATCACATAATTTCCGTCCAACACGCACAAGCTGACGGTTTCTTCCAATTCGTGCGCCAAACGTTCAAGATGAGGCCTTGAGACATTGCGCACCTCGAGGCTGTTGATGACCGTAAAGCCAAGGTGAAGGATTTTAAGAGAAGGACGATAACGGCGCGTTTGAGGATCCCGTTCGAGGTAGCCCATTGATTCTAATGTGGAAAGAAGTCGGAAAACAGTGCTTTTATTCAGTTCAAGCAGGGAAGCTGTTTCGATTAAACTAAGGGATGTGTTTTGAGTAGAGAAAAGTCCGAGAATATCTAAGCCGCGCGCCAATGCTTCAACATTGTAGCGTGATGGCCTTTCTTTTGCTTCGGTTTTAATAGATTTCATCTAATAAAACCTCGTTTTGCATTGTAAAACTTCGATAGCATAGTCCGCAATTTATTGTCAAGAATAATATTAAAATGAAAATCATGATATTAAGCTCAACGTATAAATGTAGCTGAATAAGTTCCATCCCGTATAACCATTCTGGAGGGAAATATTGATTGGCTGACACAACCCCGTTTCTTTTTATAAAAGCGCGGGGTTTTTTATTCCGGATTAGAGGGTCGAGGGGTTTATACTGATCCGTATAAGACGCTACAATAAAAAACGCGATAGCTGAACATGCATGCGATATGATGATGTTTATTAGCGTACTATCACATTTTACGGCAGCATCTTATATGGCAAAAAGTGCAGTATTTGGGTTTTTATACGGACCCATATAAACATAGTTAGGCCACTTCGTATGCCGCTATCAGATAAAACAAAGAATCGCCTGTTGGCTCCGTTCGCAATCTCGCCGATTATGAAGCGTTGCGCGCTGCCTGGCATTATCGGGATGTTGGCGTTAGCTGTCGGATTTGTGCAGAAGATTGGATGGCTGAAGGTCGTCGGACTTGTGCTTGTCGCACCCATGCTCTGGGTTTATTTTGTTATCGTTTTTATTTTTATGCCGTTTTTGATTTTTGACAAGATTTGCAGAGGCAGAAGACACACAAGATAGTTTTATGAAACCGTGGCCTAACAAATCGCTGCAGGCAACAGCCGCCGCTCCTGCCAGTTGCGATTGATTTATGAAATTTGCATGTCATTATTCCATTCCACGTCCCGCTCGGCGGCTGTGCCTGAGCTCTGGACGTTATCAATGCTTTTAAACGGAAAGCACGAATATTATCAATACTGTCAGTCTAAACAGTTGTATGTGAAGCCGAGAGATCAGACGAACCTTGCCTTTTCAAATCCAAAACATGCATTCACCGGATCAGCCGTAACGCAGAATCAGGAAAGGGTTTCAGCGGCAAAGGCGTCCCGGTTACGGTTCCGGTCGCGGAGCTCGGCGCGCTTCCCCCGGTTCCAGCCGGAGACCCAGCTCATATACTGGGTGATCCGGGCGAGGCCGTCCACATCTGCGGAACCGCAATGGCTGCATTTCTCAAGGAGTCCCCGCAGGGTGGCGCCACAGCCGGCGCAGGAAGTGAACTCGGGGGAAAAGACGATCTGGTTGCTCTGGGTTTTGCGAAATGCCCGGACGACCATGGCGGCCAGGACGCCCGCCGGGGGCTCGGCGGCCCCCAGTTCGATGTGGGTGATGGCCCCCGCCCGGAAGAAGGGGTGGAATTGTCCCTCCATCCGGATCCGTATCGGCGGATCGACCGGCGCCGCCGGGGACAGGTGGGTTGAATTCGTGTAGTAGATCTCCCCTCCGGCAAGATCACCCCGGACGTATCGGCCCGGCAGCGGGGAAAACTGCTTCAGGTCGAGACGGGCGAAACGGTAGGCGGTCGTCTCCGCGGGGGTCTGTTCCAGGATCAATTTCATCCCGTGGACGCCGCCGAGCCTCTCGGCCTCCTCCCGGATATGGCCGATGACCGAAAGGCCCCAGGCCAGGGCCTCTTCCGACTCGTGAAGCTGCTGGCCCTTGCGGATCTGGACGAGTTCGTTGAGTCCCGTTACCCCGATCAGATAGGTTGCCTCGTTCATCCTGAGATAGGGCGACCCGTCGTTTTGCATCGCCAGCATGGCGAGCGGCCCGGCGTCGCCCAGGGAGAGCAGCTTTTCGATGAAGCCGCGCTTCTGGATGTGGGCCTGGACCGCGAGCCCAATCACCTCGTCGAGCAGAGAAAAAAGTTTGCCGTCATCGCTTTCCCGGGTCCGGTATCCGAGGCGGGGCAGGTTGAGGGTGACGTTCTGGATCGACGCGCATCTCCTTTCCCAGGGCTCGCCGCCTCCCGCGGCCCCCCCCTCCGGGTCCATGCAGCCGCAGGAGGCTATGCGGGCGCCCTGCTCCCGATCCAGGACGATGCAGGGGTTCCCTTTCGCCGCGGCGACGCCGCAAACCTCCTCCAGAAACTCCGCGTGGCCGGGGGTCAGGAAGAATTCGTCCGTGATGTGGAGAATCGGCCGCGGAAAGATGAACGGCTTTTCCGCCGCGTCTCCCTGACGGTAAACACGCATCAGCGCCCGGGCAAAACGCCGGGCCTCCTCCCCGAACTCCCGGCAGGTCCGGCCGATGGGCCTTCCGCCGGGACCGACCGCGGGCAGCTCGGCCAGAGATGCGGGGACCTCCCAGCAAAGATGGATGTCGGTGAAGATCGCCTGCCCCCCCCGGGCGGAGGTGAGCTGGGAGAATTCATAGATCAGCATCTGGGCGAACTGCTCGACCTCCCGCTCCCCCATCCCCGTCAGATAGGGGGCGAAGGAGAGGTTGACCGCATCCCAGCCGATCACGCCGGCGAAGTGCCCCCGGAGCGCGGAGGCAAAACGGACCATGTGGGCCAGCAGCACCTCCGCATGACGCGCCGGTCCGGCGACCGTCACGGAATGGGGGAGTTTCAGGCCGAATCGCTTGAGGTACTCGAGCGACTGGCAGACGCTGTAGGGCCTGTCGATGTATCCCAGGCCGTGGAGGTGAAGGTCACCGGAGACATGGGCGTCGCCCACCTCTCGGGAGAAGACGTCGTGGAGGGCGTATTCCCGCTTGATCCCCTCGACGAGAGCCAGACTCGTCCCCTCTGGGGCGTGGGGGACGTTCGCGTTTTCCTTGTTCTGGTGGAAGATGAGCTGCCGCACGTCGTAGAGGGGGAAACCGAGTCGGGCGTGGAGCCGGCGCGCCTGTTCCAGCCCCCTTTCGATCAGTTTGGCGTCCACCAGCTCCCGGATGAGCGCCGTCGTGAGATGACCGATCCCGGAGGAGACGATCTGTTTCTCCACCTCCCGGCTGATCGCCTCGGCGGTCTCCTCGTCGATCCCCGTCTCGCGGATCAGCGCCTCGACAATCCTCCTGCGGTTCCAGCGGGCGGCCTCCTCGTCGGAGGTCCGGACGAAGAGCGTGATGTCGGTGGTTTCCGGATCTGTCGTCATGGTCGGGTTCAAATGTTGGTCCGGGAAGCCCCGTCCACGCTGCCGAGGACGCGCTCCGCCGCGCGGGCGAGGAGGTCGTCGTGGTCGTGGTTCAGGGAAAAGACCCGGAGATGGACGACCCGGGCCGGGATGAAGCGGTAGATCTCCCGAAGAGGCTCCGGGGAGGTCGTCCCCGTCGCGGGATCGAAGATGTTCACCCGTTTTTCCGTCTCCGCCATCGGGTTGATCGGCCGCGGGTCCTGCGTCGCCAGATCGACGCGGAAGGGTTTTTTCTTCAGCGGGCCGGGCAGGCAGGAGCGGATCTGTTTCTCATAGTCGGGCGCGGGGGAGAAGCGGGTCCCTCTCTGGATCTGGTCGATGGAGAGCTCCGCCGAAAACGACATCTTCCACTTGACCTCCCGGTGATGGAGCTTTTCCCATTCCCGCCCGAGCGTCCGTTTCCGCCGATCAGCACTGTCGCGCCACGACCGGACCTCGGAAAAGAGACGCCACTCGTCGCAATCCAGGTATGCATCCAGATTATCGGCAGGACTCGCAGGCAGGATCAGGTCCATCGTCTATCGGAAGATCTCCTGGAGGTGGAGGTCGAGCGCCCGGGTCGTCCGGTGGAAATAGACGTTGGAATAGAGATTCAGTCTCGCATTCAGGAAGCGGCTGAGGGCCGAGACGCCGGCCTGGTGGAGCGTGAGGCCCTGCTTCGTGAAGAAGGTGTAGAAGCGGAGCCGCGCGATGTCAACGATGTCGAGCGAAAAGCCGGTCATGAAGGCGTCCC
>JAPLJY010000095.1 GCA_026388345.1 Deltaproteobacteria bacterium | reverse complement strand
CCGGCAAAATTGTATCCGCCGTTCCGGTCGAGACCGATCGGGATGGGGGAGAGGATGTCCAGAACGCCGGCTTGATCCGGTATATCCTTCCGGATTTCCATGATGACCGCGATATCAAAGGGAACGTCTTCCTGGAACCGGCTCAGGACGGCGTGGAGAAGTTCGCTGTTCCGTAGACTGGAACCAAGGATCTTGCTGATGCCGGTGACGGTCGCGAGCTGCCGACGGTTCTTCCTGTCCCGTTTCACCAGGCTCAGGTTGTCGTAAGTGAAGGCGGCGTTGGAGAGAAGCGGTGTCAGGACATCGGTATCCTCCGTGGTGAAGGGGATGTCCGACTCCCTGCGGGAGAGAGTGAGAACCCCGAAGACCTCCTGGATTCCCTTGAGCGGCATGCAGAGGAAGGATTTGGTTGCGTAATGGGAGCGGTTTCCCCGTCCGAAGCGGGTGTCCTTTTCGATGTCCCCGATGAGAAGAGGGGATTTGTTGATCACGGCGAATTTAGCGATACTCGTCGTAAAATCGACCCGGTCTCCGATCTTGACAAGATCGCCCAGCCCATAGGTAGCATGGACCACGAAGCTTTCCCGTCCTTTTCCCTCCAGGATCAGAACAGAGCCGACATCGGCGTTGGTCAGCTTCAACGCCCTCTCCAGCGTGATCGCAAACAGGTCTTCGCTGTCGAAAGTGACGTAACAGAGATCGGAGAGTTCCTTCAGGGTGGATAGCTGTGAGGTCCGTTTTTCAAGATCGCTGAAATTGTTCCGGAGTTCATGCTCGACGGCCTGAAAAGACTGGGCGATTCCCTGCAGTTCGTCGGCGGTGGTCGGCCGTTTGAACCCCGCGATATCCTGCGCCAGGGTGTCGGAAATCCTTTTCGAGGTTTTTCGGATGTTGTCGAAGGTTCTCCGGATGAGGACATATCCGGCAAGCGAGGAGGTCAGGAGCGCAAGGATGAAGACCGGAAGAAAACGGTCTTCGAGGAGATCATATTTCAGACCGAAGTGGAGAAGTCCGAGCAGCGGCACAAAGAAAAATAAGGCGAAGATGATGGAGAGACGGTAGTAGAGTCCCTTGCTTTCCAGGGAGAGGTCAAACATCGTTTTTCTGAGATTCATGGCGGATCCCCTGCAATACATTTCCGAACGCGCGCGTACGGATTTTAGCAGATCTTCCCGGGAAAAAACAGAAAAATGAATGACCCTGCAGCAGGATGCAGGGTCATTCATTCTGTAGTTCTCTTTCGTCAGGCCTCGGGGAAGGGGATGGCCAACTCCCGGCCGAGGGCGATGAAGTCCCTGACCACCGGCTCGGGGATCGGGATGCCGTTCGCGAGGCGCTCAGCCTTCATCTCGAACTCGATCTCGCCGGGGATGTAGATGCGCTCCACCCCCTCGGTCCTGGTTGAGGTCCTGATTTCCCGAAGCGCCCTGTCGATGGCAGCGGTGAACTCCGGCAGGTCCATGAAGCTCTCGACATTCACGGCCGCGAAGACGCTCCCGACATCGGTCGGCTCGACCATATTGTCCGCCAGGAAGCCGGGGAAGTGGGCCCCGTAATTGGAACCGGTCAGCACGCCGCAGAGGAGGTCCACCGCCAAAGAAATGCCATAGCCCTTGTAGCCGCCGATGGGGGCGAGGAGCCCCCTCAGGGCGGCGTGCGGGTCCGTGGTGGGCGCGCCGCGCTCGTCGAAGGCCCAGCCGGGTTCCAGCGGTTTGTCCTGTTTAGCATAAAGGATAATCCGGCCGCGGGCCACCACGGTCGTGGCCAGATCCAGAACGACCGGCTGTTCCTGGTCCGCGGGGATGGCGATGGCGAAGGGGTTGGTGCCGAACATCGCCGTGCAGCCGCCCGTGGGGGCCACGGCGGCCGGGGCGTTGGTCGCGCTGAAACCGATCATGCCGTGCGGGAGGGCCATCATGGCCCAGTAGGCGGCCATCCCGTAGTGGTTGGAGTGGGTCACGGCCGTGAAGGCCACACCGGTCTGCCTGGCCTTCTCGATCGTCATCCGCATGGCACGTGCCGCGCCCACCTGGCCGATGCTGTTGTTGCAGTCGATCAGCACGGTGGAGGTCTTCTCGCGTACGACGACCAGGTTGCTCTTCGCGTTCATGACCCCCTTCCGGATACGCTCCACGTAGACACAGAGCATCCGGGTGATCCCGTGGGTGTCTACGCCCCGGAGGTTGGCCTCGATCAGGGAATCGGTGAGCATCGCCGCGTCCTCCTCGCTCACCCCGACCTTCTGGAAAACCTCTTGTGTCCAGCCCCGCAGCCTTTCCGCAGGAAACAGAATACCGCCGTCAACACCTGGCATGTTTGTTCCGCCTTTCTCTTGAGCCATTTTTGATGAGGGCCCGTTTTTCGTGGTCGGAGTATAGGGAGCGGGCTCTTGTCTGTCAAGAAAATTGAACCACAGTGTCAAGCCAAAGTAGAAATGTCCTATTCCTAGCAAAGTAGAAATGTCCTATTTGGTCAATAGGCAGATATCCTCCGTTGTCGGGAGGGCATCCAGTCTTTCCAGCTCTTGTTCCAGGGGTGATTTTTCGCTGGTTTGGG
>JAPLJY010000048.1 GCA_026388345.1 Deltaproteobacteria bacterium | reverse complement strand
TCTATACCGACTTGGGGCTCGACATAAATCCCGATGCAATCCAAGGGACAACAAGAGAACGGTTCACAAAAATTATTGCTGAGAGTTGTCCCCAAGTCCAAGCGAAGATCCTCGAAGGGATCCTGCATCTCTATCCGGTTGTTTCGTCTGAATTAAGGACAGAAGAGCGTGGACGCGAGATTCAAGGGTGGATTACGCGCCTACGGGGATCTTCCCCGGTTGTGCTACCTCACCCTTCGATTACTAGTGATGTGGTCGAACGGGCGCTCAATGATGCAGAAACCCTGATCGAAAAGCATGATGCCACGAGTGGTGTTGATAGAGTCCATACCGCTTTTCACGGATTTCTTCACGCAATTTGCGATGCTGCAAGCATTGCAGTTTCGAACGACGCCAATATGCCAACGCTACTTGGGGTAATTCGGGACAAGCATCCAAAATTTGTAGTCAAAGGACCGCGTGACGAGGAGATAACAAGGGTTATCCGTTCCCTGAGCACGATTGTTGATGCGCTGAATACCATTAGAAACCGGGCAAGCATCGCCCACCCGAATCCAAAACTCCTGGGCGCACCTGAAGCAATGTTAATGGTAAATATCGTGAGGTCTCTCCTTCACTATTTGGATACAAAGCTGAATGAGCCAAGCGCATAAAGAGAAAAAGAGGCAAATTACCTCTAACCAGATCTGCGAAGATATGGAACAACTTGACCGTCAGGCATCGTTTATTATCCTGCAGGAGAGATAATAAACGTGGCAATCTGAAAAAACATAGCAAGTTTATAATGTTGGGGAAATTGTTATTATCTCCGACCTTCGAGGGGACGAAGCGGTTATGTGTCCATAAAGAGATAGCCGAAAGATAGGAATACCATTTTAGGTGAAGAGATATGTCTAAAATTATTAACATTTACTGTGATGAAAGCTGCCACCTGGAGCACGATCACCAACCGATCATGCTTTTTAGCGCTGTTTGGTGTCCCCAGGAAGAGACCAGGCAGCATAATGCGGCATTGCGGGCACTGAAGGAAAGACATCGGACAAGAGGAGAATTGAAATGGACAAAGGTTTCCGAGTCCAGGGAATCATTCTTTCTTGAAACGGTCGATCTTTTCTTTTCATCAGCCAATCTCAATTTCCGGTGCCTCATTGTAAACGATAAAGCAAAACTGGATCATGAATATTACAATCAGGGGAGCCATGATTCTTTTTACTACAAAATGTATTATTATCTGCTCCGTAATATCATTTCGGATACGGATCAGTATGACGTCTATCTGGATATTAAGGATACCCGCAGCCAACTGAAAATTGACTACCTGAAAGATGTTCTATCCAACAAGCTTCACGACTTCGACAGGAAAGTCATTCGCAGAATACAGCATGTCCACTCCAAGGAAGTGGAACTTTTGCAGATCGCCGATTTTTTAATGGGGGCAATAGCTTATAAAAATCGATCTCTAACAGGCAATCAGACAAAATTGAAATTAATCGATCGGATCTGTCAATTATCCGGAAGGAGCTTGCAAACGAGCACGCCCCCCTGGGAAGAAAAGTTCAATCTCTTCGTCTTCTCACCAAGGGAGGCATGCTGATGACCAAGATGCCGGAGTTTCTGCCGCCGATTCTTGACTTGCAGGGGACGTGGGAAGATATTCTGGAGCGGCTTTATGCCGTCTTTTGCCGAGATTATAAGAAAGGCGCCGTCCATCATCGCGGGATGAGGATCATTTATGACAACAGAGTGTTGCCGGATGGACATGATAAGGAAGAGGGGTTCTGGCATGTCGTTTCTAGAAAAGATCGAGAAAGCGCGGAAAGATTGCCGGATTACCGACGCGCCGAGCGTTTGTCCTGGGCGCGGCCGACGATGGAAAGCATTGAAAGAAGTGAAATCAAGGTATTTGATTATGATCATGGCGCAAAGGACATCGGGGTACGACATTACATCTGGCTTGCCGAATATGACTATGTGCTCATTCTCCAAAAGAAGAAAAAGGCGCTATTCTGGGTTACTGCGTATTACGTGGATTCAGAGTGGGGACGTAAGGATTTGTTAAGGCGTTATGAGAAAAGGTCCTAAAATACAGCGACCGCCTTTTCAGGCGGTCCCCGAGCTCCTTCTGCCTCCATTGGTAGATGAGTTGGCTACTTTATGACCCAAGCGGCGGCCCTTTGTCAAGAAATATTTTACCGCCATGGGCATCGCGTTACGACCCCGCGATCACTTTATCCATCGTTCGCCAAGGCATAACTTGTGCTGCGACCGCCTCCCGGCTCTTTCACCAAAACACCACGCTTCACCAGATCGTCAATGTCCCTCAGGGCGGTATCCTGCGAGCATTTGGCCAGTTTGGCCCATTTGGAAGAAGTCAGTTTGCCTTCAAAACCGTCGAACAGCCGGTTGATGACGGCTCGCTGGCGTTCATTGAATGGCTTGCGAGTATGAGCCTCCCAGAAATGGGCCTTATAGAAGATGCCGGCCAGGATATGTTCCGCGCCGTCAATAGCGCGATCAAGACATCCCAGGAACCATTCAAGCCAGGGGGTTATGAACAATCTCCGCATTTGTTGCGTCGAATAAGGCCGCTATTCACCGCAGGTCGATCGATGAAGCCCAAGAGCGCTTCCCTGATATATCCCTTGACAAGCGTCACGTGACAAGTTAATATGCCATCGTGATTAAAACTTTTTCCGACAAACACACGCAGACTCTCTTCATGACGGGTAAATCGAAACGGCTTGCGCCGGATCTTCTGCGAAGGGCAGTCAGACGTCTGGAATACATCGACCTGGCCACCTGCCTGGACGACCTGAAGGCGCCGCCGAGCAATCGCCTCCACGCCCTGAAAGGAGACCGGGAAGGCCAATTCGCCATTTCCATCAACGATCAATGGCGAATCTGTTTTCGCTTCCAGGATGGTGATGCATACGAAGTAGAAGTCACTGATTATCATTAAGGAGAAGACGATGGCTATCGAAAATCAGGAACCGCGGATCATCGGACCCACCCATCCGGGGGAGATGCTCCGGGAGGATTTTCTTCCGGACTATGGGCTGACGACGGCCGGGTTGGCAGAAGCTTTGGGTGTATCGCGTCAGACGGTCAATGAGGTCCTTCGGGAGAAACGGGCCATCAGCCCGGTGCTGGCCCTGCGGCTGGCCCAACTGTTCGGCAACACCCCGGAGTTCTGGTTGAATGCCCAGCGTGCAAATGACCTGTGGCAGGCGAAACTGGGCTATCAGACGGAGATCGAAAAGATCAAGCCGTTACGCGCAGCATGAGGGCTCTGATGTTTTGCTTTCGCAGGCGGTTTGTTGCCGAGAATCAGCATCCCGCATCGCTCCATTCTTGAGGCTGTTCATAAAGGGTCATTTCACGCGTTCAGGCAGCATTTCTTGTATTTGCGGCCGCTGCCGCAGGGGCAGGGATCGTTACGCCCGGCTGCGGGATGCGTCTTGACCTCCGCGTCCCGGAGCACCTGCATCATCTGCTCGGGCGGTTGCCCGGCCAATCGCAGCGCCGCCATTTGCCCGGTGTAGTCGCGGCAGTAGGCGAAGAACCGGCGATAGCCCGCACACAGGTAGTTCAGCCCCGCTTCGCCGTCCGGGGTCCGGATGATGCGATCCTTCGGGCATCCCCCGTTGCACATGTCCCTGACTTCACACTCTCGGCAGCAGTACGGCAACGTCTCCCGCTTGGCCTGGCCAAAGGCGAGCTGTGCCGGATGTTCGATAAGTTCGACAAGCGGGGTCGTGCGGATGTTGCCGAGGCGGTGCTCGGGGGTGACGAAGTGATCGCAGGAATAGAAGTCGCCGTTGTGCTCGACCACCGGGACATCCCCGCAGGTGGGCCGGAAGATGCACAGGGAATGGTCCTGGCCGTATGCCGGCCTCGCCGCCTCCTCGAAGATCTGCACGATGATCCGCCCGACGTCCCGCCGCACCCACTCGTCGAAGACGGCGCACAGGAAGGCGCCGAACGCTTCGGCCGGCACGGTGCGCTCGCTCACGCCGCCCCGGGAAGCCGGCTGCGGCTCGACGAGCGGGATGAAGCTGATGTATTGGGCTTTGATCTCCCTGAAGAAGCGGTACACCTCGAGGGGATGCCGGACGTTCCCGGCATGCACGACGCACAGGAGATCCACCGGGACCTTGTGTTTGCGCAGGAGCCGATAGCCCTGCATCGCTTGCCGGTGCGAGGGCTTCCCGTCCCTGGTCACGCGATAGACGTCGTGCAGCGCCGGCGGACCGTCGAGGCTCAAGCCCACGGAAAAATGTTCAGCCGCAAAAAAGCGGCACCAGTCGTCGTCGAGGAGCACGCCGTTCGTCTGGATGCCGTTGCTGATGCGCCTGCCGGGGGGCAGGTGTTTGCGCTGCAGCCCGGTGATCTTGCGGAAATAGTCTATCCCGAGGATGGTCGGCTCGCCGCCGTGCCAGAAGAAATTGATATCCGGTTCGGGGGCGATTGCGATCTGCTCCCGGATGTACTCCTCCAGCAGATCGTCGGGCATGCGAAACGAGTCGCCCTCCGGGTAGAGCCGGTCCTTTTGCAGGTAGTAACAGTAGCGGCAATCGAGGTTGCAGGCGGCCCCTGCGGGTTTTGCAAAGATCTGGAATTCCCGTGAAGCTTTGACCACGCGTCCCTCCTGAGCCGAAAAAGTGGGCCGATAATGTTGCCCCCAGTTGCGGCATGAAGTATACTACAGAATATTCCCGGAAACCGAAGCACTTTTTTAAAGGGGGAAAATACGTATGAGTTTCGTCGAAAAAAATCGGAAAGGACTAACGCGGAGGGATTTCATCATGGGGACTGCGGCCGGAGCGGTGGGGGGAGTGGTGGCAGGTGCGGCAGGGACGGTGCTTGCGGCGTCAACGGCGGCGCCGAAGCCCGCGCAGCCGGCCAAGGGGATGCCGTCTGAAGCCATGTGCGCGGAGATCGTGAAGATGCGCGGACACGAGGGCGACACGATCGATGCCTACCTGGCGCGGCCCACGGGACCCGGCCCCCACCCCGGGGTCGTGGTGATCCACCATATGCCCGGCTGGGACGAGGCGACGAAGGAGATCACCCGCAAGCTCGCGTACCACGGCTATGCGGCCATCTCGCCGAATCTTCATTTCCGCGAAGGCAAAGGGTCGCCCGAGGCAAACAGCGCGAGCGTCCGGGAGGCCGGCGGCATGCCGGACAACCGCACCATGGGTGATGTCGAAGGCGCGATACGGTATCTCCGCGCCCTGCCGTATCTCAACGGGAAGGTCGGCATCATCGGCTACTGTTCCGGGGGGCGGCAAGTCTATCTGGCCGCGTGCACGCTCAAGGGGATCGACGCCGCGGTCGATTGCTACGGCGGCGGTGTCGGGGCAGGCAAGGAGGGACTGACGCCGCGTCAACCCGTTGATCCGCTCGATTATACGAAGGACCTGAGCTGTCCTCTGCTCGGATTTTTTGGCAGGGAGGACAAGCGTCCCTCGCCCGGGGATGTGGCGAAGACCGAAGCGGAGCTCAAGAAATGGGGAAAGACCTACGAGTTCCATACGTATGATAACGCCGGCCACTCCTTCTTCATGGTGGATCGCGCGGATTACCGGCCGGTGGCTGCGGTTGACGGATGGAACCGGGTCTTTCAATGGTTCGGAAAATATCTCCGTTGATCCGCACTTGGAACCGTCAAACATCAGCGTTATGGATCTTGCGATGGAGCTAAGATTAACTCCACCGCCATGCCGCTCACTCATGCCTTAGCGCCACGATGGGATCCAGGCGGGCGGCCTTCTTTCCTCCCGACTGACTTAAAGATGGTGTTGCCGACAGGGGCTACGTTCGGCCGGGCCTCCGATCTTTCGGATCGGAATCCCGCTTCCGCAGGAACGGCCATCGCACAATTTTGGAGAAATTAAAGGTCATAAAACAGGACATTTCTGTTGTGGCTTGACAGGTCATAAAATATCCTTGACATGCCATACGGCTTTTCATATTCTCCATCCGCGAAAAGCATATTCTTTTCCGTTCTTAAGGGTTTGTCTCACACATTGGTTCCAGGTTTCAGGCCGATTCGCGAAGATCTCCGGGCGGACGGGGAAACGGCAAAATAATCAAGGACGGCCGGATGACGAAAAAGAAAAGAAGAGGATTCTGATGAAGAAAATCATATTCGTGTTTTGCATTCTGTCGCTGGTCCTTTGCGGATGTACGAAGAAAGAAGAAGCCAAGATGCTCAAGGTGGCGGCATGCCCGATGTCGCCTCCGAACATGTATGAGGAAAACGGGAAATACCAGGGGCTCGACCTGGAAATATTTGAGGGCTTCTGCAAGGTTAGGGGATACCAATACAAGATTATGGCTTACGACTGGCAAGGGATGTTAGGGGCGGTCATATCAGGACAGGCCGATGTGGCCTTTTCCGGGATTTCGATTACGGAAAAGCGCAAGGAGAAGATGGATTTCTCCGAGCCTTACATGGACAACACCTGGAATCTGGTCAGCCTGAAAAAAAGGAACATCCGGATCAAAGACCTCGCCGATTTGAAAAAATATTCGATCGGCTATCCCCGCGGCATGGCCTACAGCGCCTTCATCAAAGACGACCTGGAGCCCAAGGGAATCTACATGCTGAGTTCCGTCAAGATGTATCCCACCTATAACGAGGTCCTCGCCGACCTGCAGAACGGCAACCTGGACCTGGCCTTTCTGGACGGATCGGTTGCCGGCGTCTACAAAAAGAAAATCGACATTCAGGACAGTTATGTATTCACGGGGTTTGATACCTTCGGATTCGCCTTTCCCACGGATTCCGCATTACGCGACGATTTTAACCGCTACATGAAAGAACTGGGTCCGGAGAAACTCAAGGCCCTGGTCGACAAGTGGATGGGATAGAAGGGCTGGCGGCGGACCGATGACTTTCTGGCACATCCTTGAGGTGCTGGCCGCGGGCGCGGGCTTCACCCCGCCGGAGATATTCCGGTTGATCATCCTCCCTCAGGTGTTGCGGTTGGCCGTCCCCTCGTCGACCAACCAGGTCATCCGGAACTTCAAGGATACCTCCGTCGCCTTTCTGATCCAGTACAACGATTTCTTTTCCCAGATCCAGGGGGTCGCCTCGACGAACTTTGAATTCTTCAAGGCCTGCATGATGGCCGGACTGGTCTGCCTGACACTGGTTTCGCTCATTGTTGTAACAGCGCGGGGGCCGGAAAAGAGAATCGCCTTGCCAGGCTTTTGAGATGTAGAAACAGGACAGGAATACGGCAGGGAATGATTGAAGTGACATGTAATTATAATAGTTATTCCTAATATTCAAACTACTACCGTGAACAGCAGTGAAATCAAGAGAGGAGCTGTTGAATGTTTCGAGATTCCCGTATCACAGGGGTTGTGATCGTAACACTGATGGCTCTGATGATGGCCCTGATCAAGCCTTTCGCCGGCTTGGCGCCCCTGGGCCATTATGTTATAGCTTCTGTAATGATTACCCTCGGTTTGTGGATTTTCAAGCCCGGCGGGGTGCCTTTCCTTGCGGGTTCTGCATTTTTGGTGGCCGGCTGTCTGGTGTTGGGGCTGAAGTATTCTGTCGTTGCCTCCGGCTTTGTCAGTCCTGCGGTCTGGATACTCATCCCCGCCCTGTATTTTGGTTTTGTGCTGCAGAAAACGGGGCTCGGCAAGAGAATCGCCTACAGCGTGCTGAAAAGTTTCACCCCCAGTTGGGCGACCATGGCCCTGAGCTGGTTCATCATCGGGATGGCCCTGTCGGCTCTGACCCCATCCATCACGGTACGCCTTGCCATTGTGATGCCCATTGCACTCGGGATCATCGATGCGTGCAAACAGGAACACAAATCCAAGGGCTCCGCGTATATTGCCCTGATCGCCTTTGCGATGTGCATTTTCCCCGGCACCGGCTGGCTGACCGGATCTCTGTCCGGACCGATCATGATCGGGTTCCTGCCGCCCGCACTCAAGCCGCTGGCCACCTTCGACAACTGGTTCAAAATGCTGGCGTTGCCCTGGTTTGTCGTTACGGTTGTATATATCATTCTGGTTTATCTTTTGATGAAGCCCAAAGAGGATATCGGGATACCGCGCGACACCTTTAAGAAGCAGTACGCCGAACTGGGTCCCGTCACCCGGCAGGAAATCATCACAGCCCTGATTCTTCTGGGTTCCCTGGTATTGTTTACCACGGAAAAAATACACGGCATTCCGGCAGCCGCCACGGCCCTGCTGGCGCTGTTTCTGCTACTCCTGTTCGGGATTATCGAAGCTGAAGAGATCGGAACCGGGGCCAACTGGGACATCATCGTGTTCTTTGGCGTAACCATAGGCCTTTCAACGATCTTTATGGAGGCAGGGGTGTCGGCCTGGATTGCACCCCTGCTGGAACCCGCGATGCTGTCCCTGGCGCCCAATCCTCTCCTTTTCATGATGGTGGCCACATTCGGGATATTGCTCATACGCTTTATCGACGTTCCCTGGGGTTACTCCGCCATCGCCCTGACAACGACCGTGCTCATTCCGGTATGGAATCAATTCGGGATCCACCCGCTGGTCGCAACCTTTGCCTACCTGGCCGGCATCAACTTTTTCCTGCTGGGGTATCAGCAGCCCTGGATACTGATGGCGGAAGGAATCATCCGGAACAAGGGGTGGGCAGCCGGCCACATTCTCACGGCAGGCCTCTGTTATATCATAGCCGTTGTCGTTGCGTTGTTGGTCAGTGTGCCCTATTGGCGGATGATCGGAGCCATTCACTGATGCTTTTCCGCCTCTCCCAGAAAGACAAAAGCGCCAATCTACGTCCTTAAAATCGGATCGAGAGTAGATGTTTACAAATGAACATCCAGATCATCGAACATAACGTCGCACCGG
>JAPLJY010000273.1 GCA_026388345.1 Deltaproteobacteria bacterium | reverse complement strand
AGTCGCCTGACCTCCCGCATACTCATGACGATAATGTCCCTACCGGCCATAATTACCCCCCTTCGTTAGGGAAAAATTACAGCCTTACATTAGGACATTTCTACTTTGGTGATTTAGGACATTCTCATTTTGGCGGGACATCACTTTCTCACGAAAATGTCACTTTCTGCGAACATCACTTTCTCACGATAATCTGTTACGATGTTATCTTTGACATGTCCGGAGTGATTTCCTATACTGATCCGTAGTGGAGAAGCTGTTGATGGCATAGCACCACAATAAAAGTCTTCGTAGAGGAGTGTTCATGATTCATATTCCACCCCACGTAAAGGGCCTCATTTTCGACTGCGATGGTACGCTGGCCGATACGATGCCGATCCACTGGAAGGCCTGGCACGAGACGTTTGCGGCCTATGGGAAAACCTGTCCCCAGGCGTTTCTGGAGCGGTGCATGGGTATCCCGTCCGCAGGGATCGTCAGTCTGTATAACATAACCTACGGAGAGAATATCGACCCGCGGCGGTTTGCCGCGGATAAGGACCGACGTTCCCATGAAGGTGTGGCACACGTCGGACCGATTGTTCCGGTCGTCGATGTGGTCAGGCGTTACCATGGGAGGCTTCCCATGGCGGTCGCTTCCGGAGGCATCAGAATGAATGTCGACGCGGCGCTTGAATCCATCGGTCTGCAAGGTTATTTTGAAACGATACTTACAGCGGATGACGATGTGCCGCCAAAGCCTTCCCCTGCGATTTTCATGGAAGCCGCCCGTCGGCTGAGGGTTGACCCCGTATATTGCCAGGTTTTTGAAGATGGCGACGCGGGACTTGAAGCCGCCCGCAAAGCCGGCATGATCGCAACGGATATTCGACCTTTTCGCAAATGATGCCGGTGATTACAACACTCCGCATTGCGATCGTGGCGAGGGAATTTTTCGGGACGCAGGGGGTGATGGTTACGCGACCGCGGGTGGGACGAGATCCTGCAGGGCGGCGATGAGAGCTGCCGGGTGGTCGAAGGCGGGGTCGTGTGAGGGCGTTTCCGGACGGCGGAGGATGATGACCCGGCAGTTTGTCTGCTGCGCCGCGGTGAGCTTTGCATCGAAGCCGCCGGCCCGGCCGCTTTCCTTCGTGACGATCACGCCGATATCAAAACGCCGGATGGCGGCGAGGTTTACCTCCAGCGAAAAGGGGCCGCGGCCGGCGATGATCCGGTCTTCCGGGATGCCCGCCGCCCGGCAGGCCGCGAGCGATTCCGGGGCGTCGAGGACGCGGACGGCGAGCGGGACGCCGGTCAGGCGGGCGGCCTCGGCGTAGGGGGCGAGGTTCCGGGCGCCCGTCGTGAGGAAGACCGGACGGCCTTCGGCGAAGGCCATTTCCGCAGCCTCGGTATGATCGGCGGCGAAACGAACAGGGTTTCCCGGGATCGGCGCCTCCGGTCGCCGGAAGACGAGGAAGGGGATACCGAGGCGCCGCGCCGCGACCTGCACGGCCGCATGGACGGCGACGGCGTAGGGGTGGGCGGCGTCCACGATCGCCCGGATTCCCTTTTCCTTCCCGATCGCGACCATCCCTTCTTCATCGAGGCGTCCCGCCCGCCGGGAGATCCGGGGATGGTCGCCGATTGCGAGCGGCGCGTCCGTCGCCGTCGAGACGAGGACATCGTATCCCGCTTCGGCGAGACCTGAAGCGAGGGGGGCCGTTTCGCTCGTGCCGCCGATCAGCAGGATCATACTTGGTACTCCCCGGGGCCGGCAAACCGCTTCGCGGTCCGACGGGCAGGATGGCCTCCGCTGATCTCGATCATGATCAGGATCATACCTCATAACCTCTGGGCGTCACGAACCATTCCTCGATCCGCTTTGTCGAGCGGTTCCCGATGATCACGACGCTCCGCATGTCGATCGGGAGGTCGAGGAAGTGGTCCAGGTCGGAAAGAAAGACCTGTTCTTCCGGGGTGCCCACCGCAATTCCAACGCCCACGGGGGTCGTCCCCGGCCGGTGGCGGCGGAAGATCGCCGCCGCCTCGTCCAACTGCCGGGTACGCTTCTGCGAGCGGGGGTTGTAGAGGGCGACGACCAGATCGGCGGCCGCGACCGCCTCCAGACGCCCGCGGATCGTCTCCCAGGGGACGAGGAGGTCGCTGAGGCTCAGTGTCGCGAAGTCGCACATAAGCGGCGCCCCGAGGCGCGCCGCGAGCGCGTTTGCGGCGGAAACGCCCGGTACGATCTCGATCTGCACCGCAGATCCTCCCGCCCCGGCGAGCTCCAGGACGAGGCCGGCCATTCCGTAGACACCCGGATCCCCCGAGGAGACGAGGGCGACGGTCTGGCCCGCCTCCGCCCGTTCCAGGGCCATCCGGCACCGCTCAACCTCGCGGGTCATCCCCGAGGCGATCCGCTCCTTCCCCTCCGTTAGATCCCGGATCAGCTCCAGGTAACGCGTGTAGCCCATGACGACAGTGCTCTTCGCGATCGCCTCCTCGGCGCGGCGGGTACGGTCTAACGGACCTCCGGGGCCGATTCCGACCACGAAAAGCCTTCCCGGGCGAGGGCGATCGTGATTCCGTTGTACGTTTTCTTTCTGCAAATGAACTGGGTCCTCCTTCCCGCCAGCAGCGCCGCAGGTTCGGCGACGGCAGGCAGATTCACCTTTTCTTCTACAAAAGCGGAGTGCGAAAATTCCCGAGGGGAGGTCCTGATCTCCGCCGTGGAAAGGAAGCGGATCGGTATGCCGAGCGTCTCCGAGGCTGCGAGGAGCCCCGCCTCGTCCGCCTTGATGTCCGCCGAGGCGAGAAGGCGGACCTCCGCGAGGGCGACCCCCGCCCCCGCCAGGGCCTCGCGGATGGCCGCGACGATCCGCTCCGCCTTTGTCCCCCGGCGGCAGCCGATCCCGACGATCACGGATTTAAGCGCCTCGGTCGTCGTCGTGACGATGGGCTCGGCGCCCGTGAGGTTCGCGACGCGGACCGCCAGGTCGTTCGCCCCCCCCTCGTGGCCGGAGAGCAGGCTGACCGCCCAGCGCCCCCCCGCATCGAGGACGACGACGGCGGGGTCCTCGAACTTGCTTTTGACGAGCGGGGCGAGCGCCCGGACGACGACGCCGCAGGGGGCGGCGTAGACAAGTCCCTGGCAAACGGGGAAGAGCAAGGCGGTGAGGTCGGCGATTTTTGAAAAGCGCTCGGCCTCCGGGACCTCCCGGCCCGAATCGTGCCGGACTGACTCGTGCCGAGCCAACTCATGCCGAACCGATTCATGAATGAAGAGCCGCGCCTCCGGCAGGCGCCCGGTCAGGGGGGAAAGGAGCCTCGCCCCCTCGGCGGAGAGCGTGATGAGGGCGGTTTTCATGGCCTCTTCCCTTCCCTGAAGCCGTGGGTGAAGGCGGCATCGTAGAGCTTCGAGGCGGGGAGGTCGCGCGCGAGCGCCATCCCCACGACAATCATCGCCGTCGAGCGGATCTCTGCCGCATCCGTTTTGGCCGCGATGTCGGCGAGCGTCCCCCGGATCACCCGCTCCTCGGGCCAGGAGGCCCGGTAGACGACGGCGGCGGGGCAGTCCGGCCCGTAATGGGCGCTCAGGGCAACGGCTACTTCGGCGATCTTTCCGACCGACAGGAAGATGCAGAGGGTCGCGCGGGTCTGGGCGATCCGGTCGAGCTCCTGCCCCTCGGGGATTGGGGTCCGTCCCGAGGTCCTAGTTAGGACGATTGTCTGGGAGATCTCCGGAGCGGTGAGTTCCGTGCAAAGGGCGGCCGCGGCGGCCTGGAAGGCGCTCACCCCGGGGCAGACGTCGTAGGGAATCCCAAGGGCGTCGAGGGCGTTCATCTGCTCCCGGATCGCCCCGTAGATCGAGGGGTCGCCGGAGTGGAGGCGGACGACGTCGATCCCGCGGTCGCGGGCGTTCCGGCAGACGGCGATCACCTCATCGAGGGACATCCCCGCGGAGTCGTGGCGCTCGGCCTGATCCGGAAGGAGGGCGATGACGCCGGGGCTCACGAGCGACCCCGCATAGATGCAGATCCGGCAGGCGCTCAAGAGCCGCTCCGCCTTCCGCGTGAGGAGTTCGGGGTCCCCCGGACCCGCGCCGACGAAATGAACGATCATGTTGCACACTCCCCATTTTTGTTCGCATGGACGAGGATGATGGAGAGGTAGCCCGCCTCCGGCGCTTCCGCCTTCAGGCGGCGGAGGTCCGTCTCGATCCGCTGCCCCGCCATCGTCGCGTGGGAGACAAAGACGCTGCTCTCAAGAAGCCCCTCGCCGTCCAGGAGGTCGAGGACCTCCGGAAGGCGCTTTCCGATCTTCATCAGAACCACCGTGCCGCCGGCGGTCAGCGCCCGCCGGACGGCGATCAGGTCGTCCGCCGCGGGGACGATCGTTACCGGCTCCCGCCCCTCCCCCACGGGGAAGTCCGTTAGCGCCGCCGCCGCGCCGAAGGCCGTGATTCCAGGGACGGTCACGGCGTTCAGATCGGGGATGATCTTCCGGAGCGCCCGCAGCAGGTAGATATAGGTCGAGTAGAGGAGCGGGTCCCCGAGCGTGAGGAAGCAGGCGTCCTCGCCGGCGGTCAGGACCGCGGCGACCCGGGCGGCCGCGGCGTCCCATCGCTCCGCGAGCTCCTTCCGGTCCGCCGTCATCGGAAAGAGGAGTTCCTCGATCCGGACGCCGGGGGCGAGGAGGGGCCGGGCGATGTCGAGGGCGACGCTCTCCGACGCCGTCCGCGCCTTGGGGACGAAGAGATTCCGACAGGCGCTGATCAGCCGCGCCCCCTTCAGGGTGATCAACTCCGGATCGCCCGGACCGATCCCGATGCCGTAGAGAGTGCCGAACATCATGAGAACACTTCTCCTTTAATGATGAGAATGATTGCCCGTGAAGAGACCGGAAGCGTCGTGAGTTCGTCGGCGCTGACCTCGTAGACCTGCTCGCCGGGGAGGGTGAGTTCCTCGCAGACGAAGACGCGGCGGTCGCCGCCCAGCTCCGCGATCAACCCGGCGGTCCATGTGATCGCCTCCGGCCGTCCCCCGAGAATCGCGATCTTTCTTGCTTCACAAAGATCGGCCGCCGACACCTGCGGATTGCGGCTGTGGGCCGTGACGATCCGGGCGTCCTGCCAGCCGAGGCCGAGACGGGCGAAGGCGACCTGGACGGAGCTGATCCCGGGGATCACCTCGCAGTTCTTTCGCCCGAAGCGCCGGATCACCGGCTGCGCGAGGCTCGCGATCCCCGGATCGCCCGTGGCGAGCAGGACCACCTGCCGCCCGTCGTCACGGCGGGAGGCCATGTTGTCGAGAATTCCGGCGACGTCCGTCCCCGAATCGATCCGCTCCGCCGGACACTCGGGGAAGAGGTCCTTCAGGCGCTGCGAGACGATGAGCACCTCCGCCTTCCCCGCGGCCGCCCTGGCCGCCGGCGTGATGTACTCCTCTGCGCCGGGACCGCACCCGACAATGATGATCTTCTTTTTTTCTATCGCCATGGTTTCAGATCTCCCGATGCCTGACCCTTTCATGCCCACGGGGTCAGATCACCCGCTTTCCCGAGAATATGTCCGCCGAGGTCGATCAGGACCACGGCTGCGGCGAACCGCCCGTCGGTCCGGGTCCGGATGGCCGCTTGCACCGCCGCCGCCAGTGGATCGCCCAGCGTCCTTTTCTCCTCCGTGTCGAGGGCCGCGAAGATCCCCTCGACCGTGGGGACCCCCGCCGCCGGCCGCCCAAGAACGGCCGCATGCATTTGCGCGACAGCGGGCAGCGCGCTTTCCGACCTTCCGGAGTGGGTGTCCCAGCCGCCCGCCGTCAGCTTGGCCAGCTTTCCCGGGTGGCCGAGCGCGAGGAGCGCCGCAAAGGGATGCCGCGCGGCCTCGTCGAGGGTGAATCCCCACTCGTTTCCGACCTCCACGATCTGCTCCGGGGCGACTCGGAATTGCGCCCCTGCGGCCCGTTCGCCGATGTGGCCGGGGACGAAGACCGGCGCCCGGACACCGGCGGCGGCCGCGACGGAAAGAGCGCACCGGAGCGACTCGCGCAGCGCGGAGCAACTGAACGGCCGGACAATCCCCGTCGTCCCGAGGATCGAGAGCCCGCCCGCGATACCGAGCCGCGGATTGAAGGTCTTTGCGGCAAGCGCTCCTCCGCCGTCAATCGAGATCGTCACCCGGACGCCCCGGGGTGTGACCTCCCGGACGGCCTCCCGGATCATCCGGCGCGGCACGGGGTTGACGGCCGGCTCGCCGGGGGGGACGGCCAGCCCCGGCTTCGTCACCGTCCCTACGCCGTCTCCGGCGGCGAATTCCACATCCGCTCCCCCGGTCCAGGCGACGCCGGCCTCGATCAGCGCGCCGTTCGTCACGTCCGGGTCGTCGCCCGCATCCTTCCGGACGGCCGCCTCCGCCCCGACCTCCGTCCGCCGGATATATTCGATTGGCAGGCGGCGCCGCCGGCCGTCGGGAAGCGGGATCTCGACACTCTCCGCGCTCCGCCCCTCCGCGAGGAGCATCACGGCCGCCTTGGCCGCCGCCGCGGCGCAGCTTCCGGTCGTGTATCCCTCCCGCAGTGCGCTCATGGCCTGATCTCCTCGATTCCCGGCAGGATCATCTCCTTCGGGATCAGCTCCAGGAGCTGCGCCCGCGCCTCGCCGATCGTCAGCGGCAGGCCGTCGATCGGGACGCCGTCGTGCCGCTTCATCTCATACATCAGACGCGAGACATAGGGAAGCCGCAGTTTCGCCCGGACGATCATCTCCTGGTGGCAGAAGATCTCTTCGGACGGCCCCTCCTGGAGCACCCGGCCGCGGTCGAGGACATAGATCCGGTTCGCGAAGAGCGGCAGCATGTCCACGGAGTGGGTGGCCAGGATCACGGTCATCCGCTCCTCGCGGTTCAATTTCTTCAGGAGCTGCATCATCTGCGCCTCGCCGGCCGGGTCGAGGCCCGCCGTCGGCTCGTCGAGGATCAGGACCGCCGGCCTCATCGCCAGGACGCCCGCGAGTGAGACCCGCTTCTGCTCCCCGAAGCTCAGGTGGTGAATCGCCCGCCCCCGCAGGGGGAGCGCCATCACGGCCGCGAGCGCGTCCGATACTCGCCGCTGCACCTCCGCCTCCGGGAGGTTCAGGTTCCGGGGGCCGAAGGCGCAGTCCTCCTCCACGGTCGCGGCGAAAAGCTGGTCGTTCGGGTTCTGGAAGACGAGGCCGACCCGCTGGTAGAGCTCTTCCGCCGCGAGGCTTCCGATCTCCCGCCCGCCGATGGCGATTTGCCCCCTTTTGGCTTTGAGCAGGCCGACGAGGAGCTGGATCAGCGTCGTCTTTCCGGAGCCGTTCGACCCGAGGACCGCGACGAACTCCCCCTCCTCAACGCGGAAATCGATTCCGGAGAGCGCCTCGGTGCCGTCGTCGTAGGTGAAGGAGACCCCCTGAACATCGACCGCCCTCATCCTTTTATCCCCCATTCGCAGAACCCGTAAGCGGCTGCGATCACGATCACGGAGAGGGCGATGAGCCTGCGGTCCCTGCCCCCCATCGCCGGGAGCGGGCCGAAGGGCATCGTCCCCCGGTATCCGCGCAGCCGCATCGCGTCGTGGGTCCGCCCGGCCTGTTCGAACGAATGGACGACTGTCGCCCCGGCGAGCGTCGTGAGGGAGGCAAGCGCGCGGCCCCGCGCCGTGTAGCCGAGGCGGAGGCGCTGGGCGGCGGCGAGGTCGCCCGCGCGGTCCATCAGCACGAAGATGTAGCGGTACATCAGGATCGCGATTTCCACCCAGTCCTTCGAGATCCGGAAGCCGCGGAGGGCCTGGAAGATCCGGTGGGCCGGCGTTGCAATGCCGAGGAGGAGGACGATGCTGAGCGCGCCGAGGACGCGGGCGCCGAGGAGCAGCCCAAGCCTAAGCCCTTCGGCCTTCGCCGTGAGCGTCCAGCCGCCGAGGGTCAGTGTGAAAAGCGGCGTCGTCCCCGTGACGAAGGTCTGGATCAAGACCAGGACCGCGACCGTTGAAAGCGGCGCAGTCAGGCGAAGCGCGACGAGCTTCGCCGGGACCCGGAGGGCGGCGACGGTCCCGAGGCAAAGGACAAAGACGGCGAGCGGGAGAAACGGCCGCGCTGAGGTCACGACGGCGACGAGCGCGGCGACGGCGACAAGAAGCTTCACCCGCGGATCGATCCTCGTGAGCGCATTGTCCCGATAGGTGAAAATATCCGAAAAGAGATCAAACATCATGGTTCAAAATCCTTTTTCCGTGATGCGCCGCGGGGCCGTCGCCTTTTGGCCCTTCAACAGGCACGGGACAAACCTCGATTTTCCGCCGCGGCGGGAAGAGGACGCGGAACCAGTAGCCGGCGGCGAATCCCCCGGCCGCCCCCGCCAGAAGAAAGACGAACAGGAGCAGGTCCCCCTGGTCGGTGTTGATGAAGGGTTTCCATGCCGGACGTCCGGCCTTTTCCGCGAATTTTTCGATCACGGTCTCATCGACGCCGGACCAACGGGCGGTCTGGCCCACAGCATCGATTGGTCCGGAGAGGAGGAGCCCGGCGAAAAGCAGGATCAGCGCTGTTTTCTTCATGCCGCGCCTCCCGCGGGAACGGTCCGGAGGAGTTCGGGTCTCCGGCTCCGGATGAACTTCAGCACCCCCGCGCAGAGGAACCCTTCGAGGATGCCGAGCGGGAGCTGCGTGGGAACGAAGGCGAGCAGGATGAGCGAGAACATCGTCGTAAACGATCCGTCTCCATGGAGAGCGGCGGCCAGTTCCAGGGAGGTCATCGCGTAGGTGGCCCAGTCGGACAGCATTCCCGCGAGGAAGGCGGCTGCGATCCAGGGGAGCCCAAGGCGCCTCGCTGCCGTGAAGACTCCCCATCCGACCCAGGCCCCGGCCACGCCCATCGAGACGATGTTCGCTCCGAGGGTCGTGATCCCGCCGTGGGCGAGGAAGAGGGCCTGGAGCGTGAGCGCGATGCTCGCAACGACGGCGGTCAACCCCGGGCCGATCAGGATCGCGGCGATGCCCGTCCCGCAGGGGTGGGAGCAGGTCCCGGCACTGGGAACGGGGATCGGCATGCAGGAGATCAGGAAGACCGCCGCCCCGACGAGGCCGACGAGCGGCTTGAACCAGGGGGACTCGTCGCTGCGTCGCCGGAGGTCCCGGAGGCCCCAGGCGACGAAGGGAAGGGCGGCCGCGTACCAGAAGAGCGCCCAGGGGAGGGGCAGGATCCCCTCGGAGATGTGCATCGCAAAGGCCGGCGCGGGCAGCGCGCACAGGAAAGCGGCCGCAGCGAGACCTTTGAAAATCGTGATCCCTCCGCGCGCTGGACATTTTTCGACCCGAAAAATATGAAGCCGCCGCCCACGGGCGGCGCTTCCCGGCAAGGAGGCTGTCTGTTTTTTATTGCGCCCCTTATTCCCGCCTGCAAGGCGGGGATAAGGGATGCGCTCCCGGTCCAATGCGCGTTTCCGGGATCCGATTTCCAAGTTGCGCAATAATCTTGCAGCGGCGATTCCGGCCGCCCGCAGCAATCGGGGGAGGGGAGCCCTATTCCCCCGGACGCCTGCCGTCGCAGGGGTGACGGTTTTACGGGTTTGTACGCGATCATCGATCATGCCTGTATCTCCTCCAGAACAAACGGAATAACCGTCACCCTATCCGGGGCAACGGTCGATCGGCGCCGGAGCGAGTTCCCGGACGTCGCAGAGACCCTCCGACTCCCCGATCCGTTTCGCAACTAGGTTGACGAGGGCGTCATCGCAGCCGAGGTGTTTCCCCAGAACCAGCCGGATTTCCGGATGTTTTCTCACGTTCTCCCGGAGGATCTCCGGGATGTCCTCGCGGAGGTGGACGCCGAAGTGGAGGAAGTAGGGGAGGACGATGATCTCCTTTGCTCCCCGCCCGACGCAACTCTCGAACGCCTCGGCGAACGGGACCCCGCGGCCGGACATCCGGCAGGTCTCGACGATCCCGCCGGACCTCTTCCGCAACCCCTCCGCGATCTTTTCCATATCGTCGTCGGCGCCCGCGGCGCGGCTCCCGTGGCCGATCAGGATCACGGCCCGCCTGTTGTCGATCCGTGGATTCATCTGCTTCTCCTAACCGGCTGTTGAAAAACGTCCATCTGCTGCGTTTCCCTCCTCCTTCGCCGTTCAACGTACCAGAAAGTACGCCTCACGGCTCAGGAGTTCGGGGGCCTTGCATCTGGCCATTTTTGAACAGCCCGTAAAAGAGCCTTTTTTCAATAGGCTCCTATGTCTTCTTTTCCGTGCCCGCCAGGCCGCAGAGGGCGTGGATGACGCTCACCGCAAGCGGGCTTCCCCCGCGGCGGCCGGCAAGCGCGATGTACGGCACGCCCTGCGCCATCAGCTCCTCCTTGCTTTCCACGACGTGGACAAAACCGACCGGCATCGCAATGACCAGGGCCGGCCGAATCCCCTCTTCGACGATCATCCGGTTGAGTTCCATCAGCGCGATCGGGGCGTTTCCGAAGGCCGCGATCGCCCCGGCGAGGAAGGGCCTGGCCTTCTCGATTGCGTGGAGCGAGCGGGGGAGGCCGGTCCGCCGGGCCGTGCGTTCGATCTCCTCGTCGGCGATGTGGCAGATGATGCTCTCCTTCCGGTAGAACCCGCAGACGCCCCGCAGGCGCGGCAGCGAAATCCCCGAGCGGATCATGTTCGAGTCCACGATGAGCGGCCGGCAACCGTGAAGGGCCGTGATGCCGGCGGCGATTGCGTCCGGCGAAAAACGGATCGCCTCCATGATCCCAAAATCGCCGGTCGTGTGGATCATTCGGCGCACGATTTGCCACTCCTCCGCGGTGAACCGGTGCGCCGGGGCCTCCCGGTCGATGATCTCCATCGATTTCGTCTCGATCTCCGGTCCGCTCAGCGGTGCGTCGAGAAAGGCGCGGATCAGCGGGAGTTTGATGGTCTCGTTCATGGCGAACCTCCGCATCGTT
>JAPLJY010000033.1 GCA_026388345.1 Deltaproteobacteria bacterium | reverse complement strand
GTTTTCGGAAACGGTTCTGACAAATTGATCGTAGATGTCATCCACGATCCCCTGGATCAGGGATCGCTCTTCCGCCGTCATTTCACGGACAGGAGAACCGATATCTTTGAACTTTCCGCTCTTGATGACGGATGACCGGACGCCTACCTTCTTTAGAAGCTCTTCGACATTGGCATAATGCATGACGGCCGAAATGCTGCCGGTAATGGTTCCAGGATTGGCAACAATTCGGTCTGCGGCAACGGCAATCAAGTACCCGCCGGACGCCGCGACCGATCCCATCGAGACCACGACCTTCTTCTTTTTGCGAAGCTCCCGGACCGCCTGGTAAATCTCCTGAGACGGCGCCACACTCCCACCCGGCGTATCGATCCTCAGGACAACCGCCCGGATGCTGCTGTTATCCGCAAATTCGTTGATTTCCGAGACAATCTCCCTGGAATCACCGATAATCCCTTCTATCGGGATTACACCGACCTTTTCGCCGGGGTTAAACGGACCTTCTCCCCGGAACAGGCCCAAGCCGTAAATGGCTGCAAAGAAGGCCATCCCGATCAAAACCAAAAGGCACAGGCCCGCAATACCCGGGTGTCTTCTCATATCGCTGTCTCGGGGGATATATCTATGACGATTCTGTCATCTTTCCGTATCCACAATCTTGACATCGGCAAGGGCTTTGCTGAGGCTTGATCCTATATTCTCCTGGTTGTTGATATATTGATGGACGGAGTGCCCTTCCGTACTCGTTTCAAAATCCTTGATACTGAGGCGGATCTTACGGCTCTTTGGATCGACGTTTTTGACAATGGCGGATACGGAATCGCCCACTGCAAACAATTCAGAGGAAGATTTGACACGCCGTGAACTCAATTCGGAGATATGGACAAGGCCCTCTATGCCCTCTTCAATTTCAACAAAGATCCCGAAATCGGTCATATTGGTTACTTTCCCGGAAACGATCGATCCGGCCGGATATCGCACGCTCAATTCCTCCCACGGGTTCTTTTCAATCTGTTTCAGCCCCAGGGAAAACTTTTCATGTTCGACGTCGATGTTCAGAACCATGGCTTCGATCTCCTGACCCTTCTTGAACATCTCAGAAGGATGTTTCACCCGCTGTTTCCAGGAAATGTCCGACATGTGTATGAGACCGTCAATCCCCTCTTCCACACCCACAAAAATCCCGAAATTGGTGATGTTTCTAATGATACCCTTGATGACACTTCCCTCTGGATATTTCAACCTCAGCGTCTCCCAGGGATTTGCAGTGGTCTGTTTCAGCCCAAGCGATATGCGCTTCGTTTCGGTATTGATATCCAGAATCATGACCTGAATATGCTGTCCGATCGACAGTACCTTGGAAGGGTGCTTGATTTCCCGCGTCCAGAACATCTCCGACACATGGATCAGCCCCTCAACCCCGGTCTCAAGTTCCACAAAGACGCCATAGTCGGTCAGATTGACGACCCGACCTTCGAGTACGGAATGGATGGGGTATTTATCCTTGATTGTTTCCCAGGGATTCAGTGCCAATTGTTTCAGGCCCAAGGCCACCCGTTCTTTCTCCCGGTCGAATGAAAGCACCTTGACCCTGATCTTTTCTCCCTTGGAGAAATGGTCGGAAGGCCGTGTGATCCTTCCCCAGGAAATATCGGTCACATGAAGCAGTCCGTCAATCCCGCCCAGATCGATGAAAAGACCGTAATCGGTAATATTCTTGATCACACCTTCGACAATTTTCCCCTCTTCGATATTCTGCAGCGTATCGAATTTTTCTGCCTCCCTCTCCTTTTCCAGGATGGTCCTGCGCGACAGAACGACGTTGTTTCTCTTTCTGTCATACTTCAGAACATTGAAGAGGTAGGATTGGCCGACATACCGGTCCAGGTCCCTGACCGGACGGATATCCACTTGCGAGCCGGGAAGGAAGGCGGGAATTCCGATATCGACGGACAGACCACCTTTCACCCTTTCGATCACCGTTCCTTTGACCGGGGTATTCTGTTCACAGGCCAGTTTAACATCATCCCAAATCTTGATCTTGGCAGCTTTGTCTCGCGAGAGAACGAGGTTTCCATCCTGATCGCGGCGATCCACAAGAACCTCGATCTCATCCCCTACGTTGATGGTGATATTACCCAGATCATCGCGCAGCTCCCTCGCCGGAATATATCCTTCCGTCTTCCATCCGACATCCACCATGACGTTGTCCGCGTTGATCTGCACAACCTTGCCGGTTAAAACGCCGCCCATCTGAACGGACTGCAGGCTCTGTTCGTAAAGCTCCCTGAAGCCGACACTTTCCTCTTTCCCTTCTGCCGAATCACCGGAGACTTCCATTGTCTTTTCTTCGCCGATTTTGCTGTCTGCATCCTGATTTGAGATTAAGTTATCTTCGTTACCCATTCAACCCACACCCCCTGAAAGTTTTGTGATTTCTTAACATACTGTGATTCACTAACACACTGATTTTTAAATATCAAGTGAATTCGGGCAAAAAACAGTGATCTCATGGTCATTATTTAAAACATTCCCGGAGCGGGCAGGCTCGTTCTATAACGGATATCATGAAATCGACAACTTGCGGAATGGATTGATTCGAGGAATCGACGACGACAGCGTCCTCCGGGATGACAAGAGGTGCAATGGAACGACCACGGTCCTGGCGGTCCCGGAGACGCAGATCATTCTCGATCTCAAACAGGTTGACCCGCTCACCCTTGCAGTCCATCTCCGAATATCGTCTTTTTGACCTTTCCTCCAACGACGCATCGAGAAAGAATTTGACTTCGGCATCCGGAAATACAACCGTTCCCATATCGCGTCCCTCTGCGACAATCCCTCCGGCAACTACAAACTCTCGCTGCACCACGAGGAGGCCCTCCCGAATCTGTGGAAGGGCTGATATTCTCGATGCAAGAAGGCCAATCTCCTCAGTCCGTATCTTTTCCGAGACATCTTCGCCTTCAACGATCACCCGGACTCGTCCCGCCTCATTCCTCCGGAGTGATACCTTTGGGATCCGGCATGAATCGCCGAGGGTCTCCGTCTCGCCGTTCCATCCCTCGCTTTTCAATCGGTAAGCAACGGCCCGATAAAGCGCGCCAGTATCCAGACAAATGAAGGAAAGTCGCGATGCGAGAATCTTGCTGATCGTACTTTTTCCGGCTCCGGCTGGACCGTCAATCGTGATGATCGGACGTCTGTTCAAGAAGACCCCCTTCCCCCGACCGTTCTCTTGCGGATAAGATCCCTCGCAGGAACAGGGGATAGCTCGCCGCTCCCATTCCCACCCCATATGCCGGAACCGGTCCTCCATAGAAAAATGAATGGCGGAAACCGGATTCTTTGATCGGTTCTTGCCGTTCATCCATGCTATCGCTCCTGGTGCGCAATCCGGCGTTGACGGATTTTCTCAACAAAAGGACCGTTCTCGCGCCACATATAACAACTGTTCAGAAGGATTGATGTGTCGATTCCGGGAAAGGGCGGGCGTTTCCCCGCTCTCACCCGGCTGAAAAGACTCCACAAACCCTGAACTGCGGCGGAGCTCATGGCCAGAATCAATTGGGTCAGGTGCAGACATCCCGTTTCTTTACCAATCAGTCCCCTGACCTCGTTTGTGAATCCCGGTCTGATGCAATGGCCGACAAGCCGTTGCATCGCCTCGGATATTTCACGGCAACCGGCATCGGGCGTCACCGGCATTTGCGTTTTGAGGGAAAGGATCTTCATCCCGGGAAGCGAGAGCTCCATGTTCAGGATGAAATGATGCATGGGGCCGGCGTCGTGTCTTTCATTGAGGGCATGGATCAGGTAGGGGAAGAGCCTTTCATCCAGCAAATCCCCCTCAACAACCAGACGGTCTTCATCCGTTTCATAGCAGTTCACCTTGATCGTTCTTGTGTGGATCAGCTCTTTTTTCAATGTACCCCTCCTCTTTTCGAAGTTTCTATACCACACAGACCTGTATCGGACAAGCTTCCGATCAGGGAAAGAGTCTTTCTTCCATCAGCCGTCTCAGTCGCCGGTTAAATGGATTGACTGAATTCAAGTCCGGAATATATTGATTGCATCGTGCAAAAAGGATAGGATACTGATGAATATAAGATTTTTTCGTCTCGGAGAAGGTAATGAAAAGGGGTAGAGGTTCGCTTTGCATACGAGATATATTTATTTGAAATACTACATATTCTTGGTTATTTTCCCCCTGATTTTGTTGGGGTGTATTTTGCCGGGGACGGCAAGGGCATCCTTCACAATCGAGGATGAAAAAAAATTGGGAAAGGAATTTTACGAAAAACTGCAGAAGGGAAATTTCCTTCTACAGAACGAGCAGGCAAACAGTTATCTTACACTTCTGGGCAAGCGGATTCTCGGCTACAGCGATAAAGCACCTTTTGATTTTCAATTTTCAATTATCAGGAGCTCCGCGATCAATGCATTCGCCACACCGGGAGGATATGTCTATTTGAATCAGGGCCTGATCAACCTCGCCGAAAATGAAGCGGAGCTTGCAGGTGTCCTTGCCCATGAAATTGCGCACGTGAACGGACGGCACATTTCGGAAATCATCGACAGGTCGACGAAACTCAACATCTCCACACTTGCGGCCATCCTCGCCGGCGCATTTCTGGGCGGAGGCGGGGAAGCCTCCGCCGCGGTGGCCAGTTTCTCCATGGCTGCCGCGACAACCCTTTCCCTGAGGTACAGTCGGGAACAGGAGGAAGCGGCTGACCGGACAGGTTTGTCCTATCTTGTCGCCGCCGGATACGACGGCACAGCCATGCTTGATTTTTTAAGAATCATGAGGCGTTTCGAATATTACTCCAACACGATCCCATCCTATTTCCTAACCCATCCTGGAACCGATGAAAGAAGTCATTACATCGACGCACTGCTTCAAACTACATACAAGCGGGGAGGAGCGGATCATATCATCGGAAATTTGAAACGGATACAGATCATCCTCCTCCTCGACACAAAGGCGCCGGATTCCAATCTTCCCTATTTTCAGAAAGATCTGAACGATCATCCGGAAGATCCGGATTTCCTTTACGGTCTTGCCAAAACCGAGGATAAGCTGGGGATGACCCGAGAGGCTCTCGAACATTTCCGGAAGGCTCTCCACCTTGCACCGGACGATCCGGATATACTGCGCGACCTGGGAATTGCCTTGTTCAAGCTCGGTCAATTCGATGATGCCGCCCAGAATCTCCGCCGTGCAATCCGATTCCGGGAAAACGACGTGGATGCAAACCTTCACCTTGGGAAAACCCTTGCGGCATTGGGAGATATGCAGGGAGCGCTCCGTCTGTTTACGAATCTGGATGCGAAGCGACCGGATGATCCGGAGATTCACTACAACATGGCTATGGTTTACGGGAAGACAGGCCAGATGGGAGATTCACACTACTACTTTGGTCTTTATTTCAAGAAAAAAGGGAAAATGGACAGTGCCCTTTTCCATCTGAAGGCTGCCCTGAAGGATGTTCCTCCGGATCACCCGAGAGCACGCGAAATCAAAAAACAAATCAATTCAATCACGCGCTGATCTTCCCCGGCAGACTTTTCACTCCGAACATTACCGGAAACTTTTCTGGGAGAGCCTTGCCAACCACCGTTACCGCATCGATTGGCAACAATTCGGCAGACGCCTTCACGGCGGGACCGATGCGGGTGATGCCGAACCTTAGCCGGCGGAATCGATCTGTGTGGGACCCAATTCGCGGCGTGCGTATTCGAGGTGGATACTTTCCCTTTGAAAAAGGGCAAAAAGGTCCGGATCGATACATCCATCTTTCACCATCATCTCCAGGGTGTGCATGGCCTCGGAAAGCGTTTTTCCCTTCTTGTAGGGTCTGTCTTTGGCCGTCAGGGCCTCGAATACGTCCGCCAGGGCCAGGATTCGAGACTGAAGGGAAATCTGGGCGGCGCCGAGGCCTCTCGGATAGCCTTTTCCGTTGGGTGTTTCGTGATGGGCGGCCGCGTAGTCGGGCACATGTCTCAGCTTCTTGGGGAACGGCAATTGTGAAAGAATTTTGTAGGTCATCGTGGCGTGATTCTGGATGATCCCCCTTTCCCTCGCGGACAGGGTACCCTGGCGGATGTTCAGGTTTTCCACCTCCTCAGGTGAAAGAAGGGGCACCCTTTTCCCATTCAGCTCCCAGGTCCGCGCGGCGATCGCCCTGACCTTAACCATCATCTCATCCGACATCCGTTCACTTCCGTTGTTGGCTTCCATTAAAAAATGGAATTCCTCTCGAAGGGTGTTTTCCATCTCATCATTCTGTTCCGTCTGCGCCAATTCCGGAATCGCCTCCTGGTTCGACTTCTGCAGCTTGGCTTGCAGTCCGCACAATTCAAAACGGAGCCTCAGGAGCTCGATCCGGTCAAAAAGGGCCTCTAACTTCGTTGCCTTGTCAACCACACACTCGGGTGTCGTCACCTTCCCAACGTCGTGGAGCCAGGCCGCGGTTTGCAGTTCCTTCAACTGATCATCCGAAAAACAAACATCCGCATATGGACCTTCCTTCATAGCATTGATCTTCCGGGCGATCTCCATGGACAGCTCTGCCATGCGCCGCACATGACCCCCGGTATAGGGTGACTTTTCATCGATGGCGGTCGCAATGGCATGGATAAAGGATTCGATCAGGGCTTCGAGTTCATGAATGAGGCGGTTGTTGGAAAGGGCCACGGCGGCCTGGGAGGCGAGGGATTCCGTCATTTCCTGACATTCGGGGGAGAAGGAAATAACCTCGCTGCGTTTTTCATTTCGAGCATTCAGCAATTGCAGAACGCCGATGATATCGTTTTCATGGTTTTTCATGGGGACCACGAGCATCGATTTCGAGCGGTACCCCGTCTGGGCGTCGAATTTTCTTGTCCCCTGGAAGTCAAAATCCCCTGCATCATAGACATCCTGGATATGGATCGTGTTTCCGGTCAATGCAACATGGGCGGAAACATTTCCGTGGTTGGGCGATCCGTCGGGATTTTGCAGCGGGACCTGTTTCCAGGTGATCTGCCCTCCGGTTCCCCCCATCCGGACATCGAGGGTCTCCGTCTGCACAATGGCAAATTGCAGGGCGGTTTCATCGTCGGACATGATGTAAAGCGTCCCGCCGTCGGCGCCGGTGAATTCCCGTGCCTCTTCGACGATCATTTCGAACAGACGCCCGATATTCCGCTCTGCCGAAAGCGCTGTGCCGATCCTTGTCAGTCTTCGGATCTGTTGTATCTGATTTTCGCTGAGTTCCCGAGTCTCCGCCTCCCCGCGACCGTTTGATTGGTTGAGATGCGTACCTGTGGCCGGATCTGGAATATTTTCAGTCCTTCTTCCATCCATATTTCACCTGCCTTCCGTTTTTGATCCGATCTTTTGCGACCTTCGACGACGGTATTATAATGCCATTCAGATTTTTCGTCAATGCAGGACAATGCGTAGATGTTTGCCTGCCAGGTATTTTTGAACGGCAGAAAAATCCTCAGGTGAATATGATGTTTCGGCAAGAAATTCGTGGCACAGGGTCTTCACCGGAACAAAGGTTTGCAGCACATACAATCGAGCCTTTTTCAGCAATCCCGCAATTGCGATCAGATCCCCATTGTCAAGCTGCGAACGGACGACGGTTGTCCGGAATTCATGCTCAATCCCTGAAGCCGTAATGAGTTCGATGCTTCTCCGGATCTTTGCGGTTTTAACCTTCACATTTATAATCCGTTCATATTTCTTGAGAGGCCCCTTGACGTCCATGGCCAGATAGTCGACCAGACGGCCGCGGATCAGCCTATCCAGAACATCGGGATTCGATCCGTTGGTATCGATCTTGGTGAGATAACCCATACCTTTGATCTCTTGAAGAAATCGATCGAGATCCGGTTGCAGCGTCGGTTCGCCGCCGGTCACGGTGACGGCGTCCAGTTTGCCCCGTCTCTTTTCCAGAAAAGAGATCACCTCTTCCTCGGACAGAATCGGCCCGTATTGAGCGGGGTTGACCAGTTCCGGGTTGTGACAGTATGGACAGCGGAAGTTGCATCCCTGGGTAAAGACGATGGCGCTGATCCGACCCGGATAATCGATCAGTGAGAATTTCTGCAACCCCCCGATTTTCATCTCTTAGAACCTGTATTCTTTTCTAAGACCGAACTCCGCCTGCTTTCCCTTGTTCCATTGCTTGATCGGCCTGAGATATCCAACCACCCGGGAGTAGACTTCGCAGGCCTCTTCACAGGTGGGACAGGAGGCCACCTCTCCGTTCAGATATCCATGCGATGGGCAGATGCTGAAGGTGGGGGTAAAGGTCAGGTAGGGAAGATGATAATTTGTGCAGATCTTCTTGATCAGGGTTTTCACGGCCCGGGGGTCGGAAATGCGCTCCCCGGCATAGGTGTGGAAAACCGTTCCGCCGGTGTATTTGGATTGGATCTCATCCTGCAGATCGAGGGCCTCAAAGACATCATCTGTAAAGTTCACGGGCAGTTGCGTCGAGTTTGTATAGAAAGGTTCGCCCTTTCCAACCTTGTAATTTTCCTCATTGGCGCAGAGGATGTCGGGGTATTTTTCCTTGTCGGACTTGGCAAGACGATAAGAGGTCCCCTCGGCAGGCGTCGATTCCAGATTGTAGTTGTTTTCCGTCTCCTTTTGAAACAGAACCAAGTGGTTGCGCATGAAATCCAGGACCTTCTTTGCAAACCGTTGCCCTTCCGGGGTCGTGATGTCCTGACCGAGAAGGTTGAGGCAGGCCTCATTCATCCCCACGAGACCAATGGTGGAAAAGTGGTTTTTCCAGTATTCACCAAACCGCTCTTTGACATTCCGGAGGTAGTGTTTCGTATAGGGATAGAGGTTCCCGTCGGTAAATTTCTCCAACACTTTTCTTTTGACTTCAAGGCTCTCCTTGGCCGTGACCATCAATTTCTCCAGGCGCTCCATAAAGTTATCCTCTGTATCCGCCAGATAACCGATTCGGGGCATATTGATGGTGATCACCCCGATGGAGCCCGTCAGCGGATTCGAACCG
>JAPLJY010000183.1 GCA_026388345.1 Deltaproteobacteria bacterium | reverse complement strand
CTTGGCGATCTTGAGGACCTTCCGGACTTTTTCCAGGGGATACTCCATCTTGTTGGCGATCTCCTCCGGATTGGGTTCCCTTCCCAGCTCCTGAACGAGATAGCGGGAGGTACGGATCAGCTTGTTGATCGTCTCGATCATGTGCACCGGGATCCGGATGGTCCTCGCCTGATCGGCGATGGCCCGGGTGATCGCCTGCCGGATCCACCAGGTGGCATAGGTGGAAAATTTATAACCGCGCTGGTACTCGAACTTGTCGACCGCCTTCATGAGTCCGATGTTGCCCTCCTGGATCAGATCCAGGAACTGAAGGCCCCGGTTCGTATACTTCTTCGCAATGCTCACAACAAGACGCAGGTTCGCTTCCACCAACTTTCTCTTTGCGATCTCCGCCTTCGTCTCTCCCGTCTCAATGGCCACCATCGCCTTCTTCAGCGCCGTCACGGAGAGTCCCGTCTCCTGGGTGATCTTTTTATATTTGCGGTTGGCCTCCCGGACGATTTTTTCGCAGGACTTCAATTTATCGAGGGACACCCCCGCTTTCTTCGCCGCCTGCTCCCCGCTCCTGGCGGATTTACTCATCTTTACCCAGGCCTCTTCCAATTGGGCCAGGGAAAGACCCGTTTCCCTCTTGCACCGGCGGACCGTCTCTTCCACCTGCTCCACTTCGTTGATGCATACGCGG
This sequence comes from Deltaproteobacteria bacterium, assembly GCA_026388345.1. The sequence continues at coordinate 6,246 of JAPLJY010000183.1, read as the reverse complement.
AGATTGGCCACCATCCGGTCGATCTGTCTCTTGCTGAACCGGACCTTCCGGCAGAACTTGGCAATATTCCGGAGGTTTTTGTCAAGATCCTCTTTGAGCTTTTGCCTCTCCTCGGCACCGATCTTCTTCGCGTTGAGCCGCTTCCGGATCACATCGTTCTTACCGTCAAGAACCGTCACCTTATCGAGAAGTTTGACAACCCGCTCCCGATGCATATCCTCTTCCAAGACGCCGTCCTCGTCCTCGAGGTTGTCCACCACGCTCTTGACGCGGATCGCCCCGCTTTTCAACTGGGCGCCGATATTGACCACGTCCTTGAGGGAAGCGGTCACGCTGAAGACGGCCTCCATGCTCTCCTGGGCGCCCTCTTCGATCACCTTGGCGATCTCGACCTCACCCTCCCGGCTGAGCAGGGAGACCAGACCCATTTCCCGCAGATACATCTTCACCGGATCACCGGTCCTGCCGACCGCCGGCAACAGGCCGAGGACGTCCTCCCGCTTGTTCTCCACCCGATCATCCGTCGTCTTCTTGACGACCAGTTTTTCCCCCTTGTCCGAATCGATGATATCGATGTTCTTCTCTCCGAAGAGCATGATGATATCATCGATCTGATCGGAGGAGATGACGTCGGAAGGAAGCAGATCATTGACGTCGTCGTAGGTCAGAAACCCCTTCTCCTCCCCCAGCGTGATCAGCTTCTTGAACTCATCCGATTCGATTTCTTTTGCCATATCGGTTTCTCCCGGTATTCCGTGGGGACATGATGCCGCATCGTGTCCCCATCCATCCGCCGTCCCTTTTTCGGGCCGGCCACCGCTTCTGATTAAAATCCTGTACGACTCAGGACAGCCCCTTTTCTTCCCGAAGGATCCGATTCTTTTCCGCGACGAGACGGTCCAATCCCTGGTCTTTGACCCTCTCCGCCTCCTTGATCTGGCGCGTCAGGATTTTGCCCCTCTCCCTGTTGGACAACTCACGGATCTTCCGGATTGTATCGGCCATGAGGCGATCAATCAGTTCCTCCGGATAGGGGCTTTCCCCCATCAACAGGTCCAGGAGCCTCGCCCTCACCGGGCCCTCCTCCAGACCATTCACGAGGGAGAATATATCCGGTATCGCCCCGCCCTGTTTCTCCGCGGCCGTCAAAAGCCTCTCTCCCAGAAGCTTCAGTTCTTCCGTTGTGAAACAGGCCAGCACCCCGGACGCCGCCTCCGGAATCCGGTCCGGACATTCCAGCATCATGTGAATCAGGGTCAACTCCAACTGATCCGGTTCCCTGACGGAGCCTTTTTTCATCGGGGCGGCCGTTGGCGCTGCATGGGAGAGGCAGCGTCCAACCTCCGCCTTCAGGACCTCTTGATCGACGTTCAGTTTCTCCGCCACCTTCTTGATGAACAGGTTCCTCTCAACAGCATCCCCGATCCGGCAAAGGAAAGCAACGGCCTCCCTGAGTTTGTCCCGATCCTCCTCCAGCGTCCCCCTCCCGCCGAGGATCTCGTCGATGTAGTAATCGACCATCGGCACGGCCCGGGCCACCAGCGCCTCCATCTGTTCGCGCCCCCGGGTTCTGACAAAGTCGTCCGGATCGTGGCCTTCGGGGAGAATGACCGCCTTTGCATGGACATTCCCGGTCAGAAACAGTTCCAGGCTCCTCGCGAGCGCCTTGCGGCCAGCCTCGTCCGGGTCGAAGACCACCGCGACACAAGGGGCATAACGCCGGAGCAGATCGACCTGAGCCCGGGTCAGGGCCGTTCCCAGCGTGGCCACGACATTTTGAATGCCCGCGCCCCAGAGGGCGATCAGGTCGAAATACCCCTCGACCAGCAGCGAAAAACCGGCCTGCCGGATTGCCTCCCGTGTCCGGGAAAGCCCGTAGAGATTGTTCCCCTTCGTGTAAACCGGCGACTCGGGGGAATTCATGTACTTGGGCTCGTCTGTACCCATGACCCGGCCGCCGAAGGCGATCACGTGACCGTCTACATCCTCGATGGGGATCATCAGCCGTCCGCGGAACCGGTCGTAATGACCTCTCGCCCCCTCCCCGGCCCGCGGAATCGCAAGGCCCGCCTGTTCGACGAGCTTCTGCGAAACCCCCTTATTGTCCAGGAAATCGACGAGGTTCCGCCATCCATCCGGGGCCAGACCGATCCGGAATGTACGGATCGCCTCCGCTTCAATCCCTCTCTTCCGTAGATACTCTCTGGCCCCCTCTCCCGCGGGCAACTGGAGCATCCTCACATAATAGTCCGCAGCAAGACCGTTGACCCGGCGGATCTGTTCCCCAAGGGTGTAACGATCCTTTTCTTCCGGGCTCATGCTTCTCTCGGGGATGACAACACCCACCTTACCGGCCAACTGGCGGAGTGCCTCCGGAAAGGTCAGATGGTTGAGCTTCATCAGGAAGGAAAAAGCATCTCCCCCCTCACTGCAACCATAACAGTAAAATATTTGTTTATCGGGGCTCACGTTAAAGGAGGGTGTTTTCTCCTGGTGAAAGGGGCAGAGCCCGAGATAATTCCTCCCCGCCTTCTTCAGGGTCACGTACTCCCCTACCAGAGAAACGATATCGGTCCGTCTGCGGATCTCCTCCTTATAATCGGGAATAGACCCCTTCAAATGCATTCTCCCTAAGTGGACAATCTGAGCTTGACCTTTTCACCAACCGCCTTCCCGTCCGCCTTTCCGGCCACCCTCGGCATCAAGACTTTCATCACTTTCCCCATGTCCCGGATGCCCGCGGCGCCGGTTTCCCGGATCGCCTCGGCGATGATCGCATCGAGGTCCGCTTCCGACATCTGCGCCGGCAGAAACTCCTGGATCACCTTGAGCTCCGCCTCTTCCTTTTCCACGAGATCGGGCCTGCCGCCCTTATCAAACTGTTCGATCGAGTCCCTTCGCTGCTTCACCATACCGGAGAGAAGCTGGAGGAATTCAGCCTCGTTGAGCTCGCGCCTCAGATCGATTTCCCGGTTGTGCAGGCCATTCTTCAGCAGGCGCAGGGCCGACAGCCGGATCTTGTCCGTCGCCTTGGCCGCCAGGATCATCTCCTGATCCAACTTGTTTTTGAATGCCATGACCCATGGACCTCCATTCCCGCTAACATAAATCATCTTCGCGTTTTGTCAATGGCGCGCGACGTTTTCAGGCCAGATCGTCCCGGAGCTTCCTGCCGCCCAACAGGTGCATATGGAGATGGAAGACCACCTGCCCCCCTTCTTCATTGCAGTTGATCACCACCCGGAATCCCTTCCGGTCGACCCCCTTCAGCCGGGCGATCACCCGGGCGGCGGACATCATGGCCTTGAGATCCTCCGCTCCCTCCGGGTCCACGTCCATCAGGGTGTCGATATGTCTTCTGGTGATGATGATGATGTGGACCGGGGCCATGGGCTTAATGTCCTCAAATGCCAGGACCCTTTCATCTTCATACACCTTCCGGCAGGGAATCGTTCCCGCCGCGATCCTGCAGAATATGCATTCTTCCATGCGCACCTCCTTCCTCCCGGATGAAACACTTTACCGCCTTTTTTGACGGCGGCATCACCTTGTTTCCGCTCCGAAACGTTACAGGACTTCACTGCGCTTCCAAAACGGCCCTGACCCCCCGGGGTCGGCCTTTTGTACAATCAATGGCCTCTGCGAGGGACAAGGCGCCCGTATAGAGGGCCTTTCCCGCAATCACACCGACAACGCCCTTTTTTTCGAGGGGCAACAACCTCTCGATGTCCCGGATCCCGGACACGCCGCCGGAGGCAATCACCGGAATCCCGACAGCTTCGGCCAGCGCCCCGGTTGCCTTGACGTTGACGCCGGTTTCCATGCCGTCCCGGGCGATGTCCGTATAGACCAAGGCGGCGGGCCGGTCTTCCACAAACCGGAGCGCCAGAGCCGCCGCGGTCTCCTCCGTCCTTTCCGTCCAGCCCCGGACGGCGACCCGCCCCCCGGCCGCATCGATCCCCAGGATCACCTGATCCGGAAACGCCCGGCAGGCCTCCCGGACAAATCCGGGATCACTGAGGGCGGCCGTGCCGAGGATCACCCACCGGACCCCGATCCGGAGATAGGTCTCCACCGTCTTCATGGTCCGGATGCCCCCCCCCACCTGGACCGGCAGACCTGTCTCCGCAACGATCTGACGGACAACCGCCTCATGGCGGGGAACACCCGCGAGAGATCCATCCAGATCGACCACGTGCAGGCGTTCGGCGCCTCTGCTTTTCCACACGGTCGCCATGGCCGCCGGATCGTCCGCGTAAACGGTCGCCCGCCCGAAGTCTCCCTGGGCGAGACGCACACAATGGCCTTCCTTCAGATCGATGGCAGGAATGACAATCATTAATATATCCGATAAAAAACAAAGGAATTTCCGCCGTGACGGAAATTCCGCAGAAGCCTTGCGTTCCGCTGGGTTCCCGAAATACTACGGCAGGCCGGGAAAGGTCTTGAGCACCTGTTCCAGCCCCTCTTCCGCCAGTTCCTCCGCCGTGACCCACCTCCCCTTCTCCCGATAAAACGAAAGAACCTGGAAGAGATCCTCCATCAGAGCGCTCTGGGTTCGGTCGAAGGAACCGCGCCATACGAGAACCCCATCCTCAACCCGGTGCAGATGGATCTCAAAGGCGACCGACGCCGGCAGCTCGGCGGCATAGGGCTCCCCTTTCCGCTCCCGGAAACGGTAGATATACCCGGTCACGATTCCCTCCGCCCCCAATTCGCTTCCCACATCGCGCAGGACCTGCCGGAGCGGGGTCTTGAGGGACGCCGCGGAAACCCGCCGGTAGACCCCGGCGACGCGCTCCCCTGCAATGATGCTGAATTTCGGTTTGCTTTTCTGCAATTGTTCCAGAAAGCGGGCCTCGACCACCGCCTCCGGTCTCCCGACCACCTTTGCGGCGCTGAAGATCGCCCCGCAGAGAGGACAGCGCACGACGCCGCTGTGCAGGTCTTCCGGAATGATCTGCTCAAAGGGGACCACGGCGATCCGGTCGAAGACGACTATCCCTTCCGGAGTGGGAATACCCTCATCCTGGCGATAATGACAACCGAGAACCGACAGAAGAAGGCAGGGGATCAGGATGGTGCAGAAAAACCTTCGGAAACAGTACGATTTTTCGATGACTTGGAACCCCCTTTGTCGACGTAAGGCCATTTCCGTATCTATCGAATGGACATCCCGGCGGCCACTCCGGGATCTCTCCTTCGGGCCTCAACCTTCCAGGGAACCTTTGGTGGACAAGACACCCTCGATCCTCCCGTCGATCGCAACCGCCTCCCGGAAGGCGCGGGCAAAGGCCTTGAAAATCGCCTCCGCCATATGGTGACCGTTTGTACCATAGATGAGGTTGACGTGCAATGTTATTCCGCTATGATCAGAGAATGACTTGAAAAACTCTCTGAACAGGGCCGGATCGAACCCCCCGATCCTCCCCTCCCCGAGCTCGGCCTTCCAGACCAGGTAAGGCCGGCCGGAAAGATCCATCGTCACGCCGCAGAGGCTTTCATCCATCGGGACCCATGCAGAGCCGTATCGGCCGATCCCCTTTCTCTCCCCAAGGGCCTTCCGGACGACCTGCCCCAGACAGATCCCCACATCCTCCACAAGGTGATGATCGTCGACCGCAGTGTCTCCCCGGCCCCGGACTTCAAGATCCGTGAGGCTGTGCCTTGCAAAGAGGTTCAGCATGTGATCGAGAAAGGGGATGGAGGTGTCGATCCGTCCCTCCCCCTTCCCGTCCAGACCGATCTCCACCGAGATCTCCGTCTCCGCGGTCTTTCTCCGGATGGTCGCATTCCGCATGGCCCGCTCCTATTTCAGATGACCTTGTTCAAGGGATACTCGATGATCCCCTCGGCGCCCGCCTCCTTCAGCAGCGGGATCAGATCCCGGACGACGCTGCTGCCCACGATGGTCTCCACCGCCAGCCAGTCCTCCGAATAGAGACTGGAGATCGTCGGCGCCTTCAGGGAGGGAAGCAGGATCACCAGCCGGCCCAGATTCTCCCGCGCCACGTTCATCTTCAGCCCCACCTTCCCCATCGCCTGGAGGGAACCGTTCAGCAGAAGCCGGATCTGTTCGATCTTCTGTCTTTTCCAGGGGTCCGCCCAGGCCTCGCGGTTGGCGATGAGCTGGGTGTTGGTCCTCATCAGCTCGTGGATGATCTTGAGCTTGTTGGCCCGGATGGTGCTTCCCGTCTCCGTCACCTCGACGATCGCATCCACCAGCCCTTCGACCACCTTGGCCTC
>JAPLJY010000281.1 GCA_026388345.1 Deltaproteobacteria bacterium | reverse complement strand
CCGAGGGCGTTCGGCCCGCCGAACTCGTCGCGGAAACCGGTTCCCGGATAAAGGGTCCTGCCGTCCTGGTGAATGGAGATGCACAGGGTGTCCGGGTCGTTCCAGTAGATGTCCTGGGTGCCGTCGCCGTGGTGGCAGTCCGTATCCACGACGGCAATCCTTTTCGGACCGAAGTGCCGGCGGATGTATTCGATCATGATCGCTTCGATGTTCACATTGCAGAAGCCGCGGGCGCCGTGGACGACGAGCATCGCATGGTGGCCCGGCGGCCGGACCAGCGCGAAGGCGTTGTCGACTTCGCCGGAGAGGACCTTCCGGGCCGCGGTGATGGCGCCACCCGCCGAGATGAGGTGCGATTCCGTGACCACGCTGCCCGCATCCGGGACGCAGATATGCGCCCGGTTGATATCCTCTGCGGTTGCGATTCCGGGTTTGTACTCGCGGATGTTCTCGAAATCGAGAAGGCCCTCCTCGAAGACCTGATCCTGGGTGTAGAGAAGACGCTCCTCCCGCTCAGGGTGGTTCGGTGAAATGGCCCAGTCGAAGGCGGGGAAGAAGATCAAACCGGTTCGGTTTTGCGGTTTCAACGGCATAGGGTGTTCCCCCGTTCAAGGTTGGCGATGCAGCCCGGCTTGATCTGGACCTTGACCCTGATATTCTTTCCGGTCGTACAGTACTCCCGGATCATATTGAATTCCTGGGCCTCAACCACCTCGATCTGCAGGTCCTCCTGGGCGGCGCCCATGTTCAGAACCTTTTCCCGGAGCTTTTCCCTGCCGACGCGAACGACGTCTTCCATTGTGAAACGCTGCGGAATGGTGGTCTGAAGGCCCTCTTCGCCGATGGTCAGGGTCCGCTGTTCGGTGTCGGCAAGGAGGGTCATCTCCGCCGTCGTCCTGGCCAGGGCGGCCCCGATGGCGTTGGCCACCTCGGCATGTACCGGGATATGGACCTCGCAGTCGAGGAGCCTGCCCAGTTCGGGCGCCAGGAGGCCGGCGGGTCCTCCCACCACATAGAGGAGACGGGGATTTAGCCGTTTCCCGTCAAGCATCTCATGGATCGTATAAACAGGCTGGTTGTTGATCTCCTCGACGAAATCCCGGACATGGGCGGCGATCATCCGGCAGGTTTCCTGAAAGATCGCCCGGGCAGCCTCGGTAACCGGGCAATGAAGGGCGTCGGCAAGGGGGATGATTGCGGCCGCGGCCTTATCCGGGTCGCCGATGCCGGTCATCCCGAGAACGATCATGGCATCCGTCGGCGTCGGAAAAGGCCCTCCGAAGGCTGCCGCAGGTCCTTCCCGCTCCGGTCCGACAGAGAGCCTTCCTTCCCGAAGACGGACGACGCTGTCGCCGCCGGCGCCGATCGACCGGGTTCTCAGTCCCCGGATCAGGGTTTTGTGACCTTCGATTGTGACGCCGAAGGGCTCGAAAAGGGGGACCCCGTCGGCGAACAACGCGATATCCGTCGTCGTGCCGCCGATATCGAGGGCGATGGCGTCACTGTTGCAGCCGGTCGTTGTCAGGATCCCCATGACGCTGGCCGCGGGGCCGGAAAGGATCGTCTGAACGGGAAATCCCACGGATTGCGAGATATCGAAGGTTCCGCCGTCCGCCTTCAGGATATAGATCGGTACGTTGATTCCCCGGGTGCGGACAAAATGAAGGACTTCCTTGACGAATCTTTGATAGAGGCCCCAGATCGCCTCGTTGAGATAGGTTGTTGCGATCCGCCGGGGAAAGTTGAGATGCCCGGACATCCGGTGGCCCAGGGAGACATGATTGAGCTGATCCTGGACGATCTCCCGGAGTTCGATCTCCTGCCGGGGATTGCGTGTGGAGAACTTTCCGACAATGCCGACGTTCCGGATCCCTTCGGAGTGGAAACGGTCCCGCATGCGGTCCGCTTCTTTCCGGTCAATGCCGGCTATTTCCATGCCGCGGTGATTGATGTAGCCCGACATGAAATAGGTATCCTGGGGTACGTCATACAGGGAGGGCGGAAGGCCGGGGCCGCTGACGACCAGCATTCCCACCCGGTCGACCTTGTTCTGAACAACCGCGAGGAGGGATGTAACAAGGTTTTGCCCGTCCGTGAGAACCTTGGCCTTTTTCAAAACCGCGAAGTGATCGATCAGAACCGCATCCGTATGCGTGCCGCCCACATCAATTCCCAGGATCATGACGCCGCCTCGCCCTTGGAGTGCAACGCTTATATAATGAGAAAATTGTCTTGACAAGGCAAAAAAAGGGCGTATGGTCCGCCACGACGTCGGCGATGCTTCTGCGAACCGGCGTCGGTGTAAAATATGTGAAAGGAGGTAACGTGTTCATGAAAAAGGTATCTGCTATCATTCTTACCCTGCTTTTCTTTGTGACATTGTCGTTTGCGGTCGTAGGCTGCAAGAAGGCAGAGGAGCAAAAACCTGCTGAGACCACGGCACCGGCCCCCGCGCCTGAGGCGACACCCGCTCCGGCTCCGGCCCCTGCTGCTGAGGCAACTCCGGCAGCCCCGGCTGCCCCTGCGACGAAGTAGGATCCGAAATAGTTGAAAAGAAAAAAGGCCTGGCATGCAGATGTCAGGCCTTTTTTTACTCAAGAAGACCTTTGATTCCACGCTCTAATTCTTTTTGACAGCAACCGGTTGGCTGTTGTATAATCCCCTAAAACGATAAGGAGGTAATGCCATGTGCAAGAGCGGTGATTTTATCGGCGGTTTGATTGTCGGCGGTCTGGTCGGCGCGGTGATCGGCATCCTGTATGCGCCCAAAAGCGGCAAGGAAACCCGAGAGGAGATCGGCCGGAAGGCCGACGAACTCCTGTCCAAGGCGAAAGAGGAGTACGACCAAGCCATCTTAAAGAGCCGTAAGGCATACGAAGCGACCGTAGAGAGGCTGAAGGCACTGGAGGAGACAGCGAAGGAGAAGGTCGAAGAGGCGGAAGATCTGGCCGAACGCGGGAAGGAATCCCTTCAGGAGGGGAAGACCCGGCTGAAGAAGGCCATCGGGGCGGGTGTGGAGGCGTTCCGGGAAGAACAGAAGAAGGCCGTCTGAACGGTTCAATAGCAGGAGAGGACCCATGACGAACATGGAGATCATTCTAATCATATTGAGCGTCGTTTTTCTGATGTTCGCCCTGTTTTCCATCCCCTTTCTGCTTCAGATCTTGCGGACGGCAAAGGGGATGGCGGAGACCCTTGAGATCCTCAATCGGGACCTCCCCGTGATCATGCAAAATCTGGAACAGATCACGACCAACATCAACCGGACGACGACCACCGTCAATCGGCAGGTTGCCGAACTCTCTTTGACCTTGAGGCGGGTTCAGGGGATCGTCGGCGTTTTTCTCGGTGTGGGAGAGGTTCTCAGGCACCGGATGAGCTTCCCCTTTGCCAGGACGGTGATGACCTCCCTGGCGGTGTTCAAGGGGGTCCGGGCTTTTGTCGGGGTTTTAATGGACCAATCTCCGGATGAAAGAGGCGGCAAGGCTCAATAGCCGCGTTGATTCGGCAAAAGGGCTCAACAGCACTTTTTTCAACTGGCTACTCAGGCGTTCGGTGTATGGAAGATATGATATGGCCGGTGTAACGTATGGAGGCAGGGGAGGGCTGGTCCGGATGCAGACGCTCCCGGACAAGGCCAAACCCGCCCGGACAGCCGAAGAGGTTGTCCGGGAGATCAAGGCGTCCCAATCCACGGGGGAAGAGGATTACCGTGAGAGGTCGCTGGCCTTGCACGGCCTGGTCTGCGGCCGTTGCGGCCGGGATTTTGACACCGCACACCGCCACCTGCTGACGGTGCATCACAAGGATGGCAATCACCACAACAACCCTCCGGACGGAAGCAACTGGGAAAATCTCTGCGCCTATTGCCACGAGGATGTCCACAGCCGGGGGCTCCTCGGGGATTACCTGGGGGGGAGATCGGCTTCGCGCGAGACGGCCGTCGTCTATCGGGACGAAGCTGCTGCGGGAGGGATGGGCGCGCTCGCTGATAAACTGCAGAAAGCCCTGGAGAAAAAGAAATCCTCCAAGTAATCCGGGGCCGTCATTCCCTCTCGACGTCCGCACGCGCCTTTCCATAAAAAATTGATTGACCCGTCAATCAATTTGTGATTAGAAAACCGCATTCATTTTCAATCCGTATCCGTCACGCCAACATGTCTCTCGCGCGGGTTCCCGGGGAACCGGAACATGCACCGGATGAGAGATGCATCATGATTCATTAAAAAAGGAGGGACTGGGATGGGGAAGCTGTTGTGGAAGCCTTCGGAGGAACGCGTCAAGAACAGCAACATGAACCGCTTCATGTCTTTCGTCAACCAGAGACACCAGCAGACCTTCACGGATTATGAAGGTCTTTACGCCTGGTCGGTGAACCATATCCCCGAATTCTGGGCCGCTGTCTGGGATTTCGTCGGGATCAAGGCCTCGCGGGGTTATGATCGGGTGATCGATGACAAGCGGAAAATGCCCGGAGCCAAATGGTTTCCGGGCGCGCGTCTGAACTTTGCGGAAAATCTGCTGCGCTTTCGGGATGATTCCGTGGCCCTGATCTTCAAGGGTGAGGATCATCCGACGGTCAAGATGACCTATGCCCAACTCTACGACGAGGTGGCGCGGCTGGCGAAGAGCCTGAAGGCGTGCGGCGTCGGTTCCGGCGACCGTGTCGCCGGCTTCCTGCCGAACATGTCCGAGGCCGTGACGGCGATGCTCGCCGCGACCAGTCTGGGGGCGGTCTGGTCCTCCTGTTCCCCCGATTTCGGGATCAAGGGTGTGCTGGATCGTTTCGGGCAGATCAAACCGAAGGTTCTCTTCGTGGCCAATGGTTACTTCTTCAAGGGGAAGAACCTCGATTCCATCTCCCGCGTGGCGGAGATCCTCAAGGATCTTCCCTCGATCGAGAAAGTCGTCGTCGTCCCTTATACGGAAAGCGAGCCCGACATCAGCGCCCTTCGCAATGCCGTTCATTACAGATCATTCCTGGCGACGGAAAGCGGTCTGAAGATTGATTTCGAACAGCTCCCCTTCGACCACCCGCTTTACATCATGTTCACCTCGGGGACGACAGGTCTTCCCAAGTGCATGGTCCAGAGTGCCGGCGGTATCCTGATCCACCACCTCAAGGAGTTGGTCCTCCATACGAACCTCACGCGCGAGGATACAATCTTCTACTTCACCACATGCGGATGGATGATGTGGAACTGGCTCGTCAGTTCACTCGCCGTGGGGGCGAAACTTCTCCTCTTTGACGGCAACCCGTTCCATCCGCATCCGGGCGCCCTGTGGCGCGCCGCCCAAGACGAGGGGATTACGGTCTTCGGAACCAGCGCCGGGTATATCGCCGCACTGATGAACGAGGGGGTCCGGCCGGGCAAGGAGTATGACCTTTCCGCCCTCAAATCCATTCTCTCGACAGGGTCGCCCCTCTCAGAGGACGGGTTCGAGTTCATCTACCGGGAAGTGAAGGAGGATCTCCAACTCGCCTCCATATCTGGCGGATCGGATATCAACGGCTGCTTCGCGCTGGGCAATCCGATGGGGCCGGTTTATTCCGGGGAACTACAGTGCCGGGGGCTTGCCATGAAGGTCGAGGCTTTCGACGAGAACGGAAAGCCGGTCATCAACCAGCAGGGTGAACTCGTCTGCACGGCGCCATCCCCCTCCATGCCCATCTACTTCTGGGACGATCCGGGAAACAAGAAATACAAGGCCGCCTATTTCGAGGTCTATCCGAATGTCTGGCGGCACGGGGATTACATCCTGATCAACGAACGGGGCGGTGTCGTGATCTACGGCCGATCTGACGCCACGCTGAATCCCGGCGGCGTCCGGATCGGGACGGCGGAGATCTACCGTCAGGTCGAGAACATCGAGGGGATTGCCGACAGCATCGTCGTGGGACAGAACTGGAAGAGCGACGTCCGCGTCATTCTCTTCGTAAAGATGGCGCCGGGAAAGCAGCTGACCGACGAGCTTCGCGACCGGATCCGCAAGACAATCCGCGTCAATGCATCCCCGCGTCACGTCCCGGCCAAAATCATCGCCGTGCCGGACATTCCTTATACCCTGAACATGAAGAAGGTCGAGCTTTCGGTCAAAAAGGTCATCGAGAGACAGGCCGTTCAGAACAAGGACGCCCTCAAGAATCCGGAGTCCCTCGACTACTATGCGGGCATCCGGGAACTGCAGGAGGATTGAGGATTTAAACAAAAGAGAGGGGCGGCTTTAAGGCCGCCCTTTTCATTTGAGGAGAACACGGAGGTTGTCCCGTTCCGAAACCATCTTGTCGCCCACGGAGGTCCCGCAGTAGACGCAGGTGTAGTCGTATTTTTCCCCGTTTGAAAGGACAAGGAGGAGACGCTTCCGCACCGGGACGGCCCGCCGGCAATTGGGGCAGAAGAGCTCCGTGGCGTCAAAATCCTTGTATTGTTCCTGTTTCATCCCTCATCCCTTTCCGGAATTCTCTTCGCATCCTCCAGCCAGACGGCGGCCTCGCTGTCGCTTGGCGCCCGGTAATCGCCCCGCGGCGAGAGGGATCCCCCCGAACCGACCTTGGGGCCATTGGGGATGCAGGAGCGCTTGAACTGGCTGATCTGGAAGAACCGGTAGAGATAGACCTCCAGCCAGTGACGGATCTCGCCGATCGTGTAGGCGTTTCTCTTCGCCTCGGGGACATCCGGCCAGTGTCCCTGCGTTCGGTCCCGCCAGGCGCAATAGGCCATAAAGGCGATTTTGGTCGGCAAGTAGCCGAAGCGGATTGTATAGAAATTGTTGAAATCCTGAAGTTCGAAAGGGCCGACGATCGCTTCCGTCCTCTGGGAGGGCTGGACCCCCGCATCGCCCGGAATCAGCTCGGGGCTGATCTCCGTTTCCAGGATGTCGAGAAGAATCGCGGAGGCCTCGGAGGAGAATTGCACGGACCGCGCGACCCAGCGGATCAGGTGCTGAATCAAGGTTTTGGGGACGCTGGCGTTTACATTGTAGTGGGACATGTGGTCGCCCACGCCGTAGGTGCACCATCCGAGGGCGAGTTCGCTCAGGTCGCCCGTTCCGATCACGAGGGCGTTTCTCCGATTGGCGATGCGGAAGAGGTGAGAG